>NZ_LT607753.1:0-307713 GCF_900090295.1 Micromonospora coxensis
CGCGCGTACTGGGACGAGACGGCCAAGGCGTTCCAGGCGGCCAACCCGGACGTCGAGGTCAAGACCGAGATCTTCCCGTGGGCCAACCGCGACCAGGCGCTGGCCACGGCGATCGCCGGCAACAAGGGCCCGACGTCGTCTACCTCATCCCCGACCAGCTGCCCAAGTACGCCCGCAACATCGAGCCGGTCGACAAGTACCTCGACGACGCCGCCAAGGCCGACTACCTGCCCAACGTCGTCACGTCCGTCACCATCGACGGCAAGATGATGGGCGCCCCCGTGCTCACCAGCGCGGTGACCCCGATCTGCAACAAGAAGGTCTTCGCCGCCGTCGGCCAGACCAGCTACCCGACCAGCTGGAACGACCTGCTGGCCATGGCGCCGGCGTTCAAGGCCAAGGGCTACGACGTCACCGCGTACGCCGGCGACGTCAAGAACACCCTCAACCAGACCTTCTACCCGCTGCTGTGGCAGGCCGGTGGCGACGTGTTCAGCCCGACGGCAAGTCGGTCGCCTTCAACGGCCCGAGGGCCGCAAGGCGCTGAGCTTCGCCAAGCAGCTCGTCGACGGCGGCTACGTGGACAAGAGCCTGCTCACCACCCTGCCGCCATCGAGCAGACCCGCATCGCGCAGAACAAGGTCGGCTGCGTCTGGCACGTCCTGCCGGCCGAGATCGAGAAGTTCTGGGGCAAGGAGAACATCCAGGCCCTTCCGCACTTCACCGAGTCCAAGCAGATCGGCTACGGCACCGTCGGCTCCCTGTCGATGCTGCGTAACTCGAAGAACAAGGACGCGGCCGGCAAGTGGATCGCGTTCGCCTCCAACGCCGAGAACTCCAAGAAGTACGACCTGGCCGCCAGCTTCTTCTCGGCCAAGAAGTCGGTCGGCGCGCTCTACGCCTCCGACCCGGTCCTCGGTGAGCAGGAGAAGCAGGTCGCCAACAGCACCGTCGGCCCGCTCAACGAGAAGGCACGCGACGTCCAGGGTGTGCTCGCCCCGGAGATCCAGGCCGCCCTGCTCGGCAAGAAGTCCGTCGAGCAGGCGCTCGACGACGCGGCCAAGGCCGCCGACCCGCTGCTCGGCTAGTCACCACGGGCCTCGCGGTGGTGGTGACCCCACCACCGCGAGGGCCTCGGAAAGGTTGCCAGATGGTTGCACTACCGGTGCGTCGCCAACGACGCGTCCGTCGTCCGTCCGCCCGGGAAGCCGGGACGGCGCTGCTGTTCGTCCTGCCGTTCCTGGTGCTGTTCGCCCTGTTCCGTTCGGGCCGGCGATCGCCGGGTGTTCCTCGGATTCACCGACTACACCATCGGCGGGGACACCGGCCTCGTCGGCCTGGAGAACTTCCGCCGGCTGCTCGACGATCCCACGTTCTGGTCGGCGCTACGGGTGACCGTCGTGTTCACCGCGCTGTCGGTGCCCCTGTCGATGCTGCGTCGTTGGGCGTGGCCCTGCTGACCCGCCGGGTGTTCCGCGGCGTGAAGCTGTTCCGGTCGGTGTTCTTCCTGCCGGTGGTGACCAGCCTGGTGCTGGCCGGGGTGGTCTTCACCTGGGTGTTCGCCGAGGGTGGGCCCCTGGTCGCGGGCGATGGGCGCGCTGGGCCTGCCGGCCGGTTCCTGGCTGGCCGACAGTGTGCTGGTCGTCCCCGCGCTGGTGCTGGTCTCGGTCTGGTCCCGCTTCGGCTACGGCATGCTCATCCTGCTCGCCCGCCTGCAGGACATCCCCGCCGAGTTGGAGGGCGGCGCTGACCGACGGCGCCTCGGCCTGGCAGCGGTTCCGCTACGTCACGCTGCCGCAGTTGCGACCCGCGCTGTTCTTCGTGGCCGTCATCGAGACCACCGTGGCGGTGCAGGTCTTCGACATGATCTACGTGATGACCGGCGGCGGCCCGGTGCGCGCCAGCTACAGCCTGGTCTACCTCCTCTACGACCAGGGCTTCAAGTACTTCGACCTGGGCTACGCCAGCGCCATCGGGGTGGCGCTGTCGTTCGTTTTGGCCAAAGACCCTCGGGAGGGAAGAATGACCGACACCGTGGCACCCCCGCCCGTCGCCGTCGTCGCCGAGGCCCCCGCCGGCGGGCGTCGACGCCCGTACCGGGTGGGTCGACCCGGCCGGAGCTGGCTCGTCACCCGTACCGTGCTGCTGCTGATCGGCGCGGCGATCACCCTGTTCCCCTTCTACGCGATGGTCGTGCTGTCGTTCAAACCGACGGCCCGGTCACCTTCCCCGACAGCCTGCTGCCCTGGCCGATCTCCACCGAGGCGTACGACCAGGTCATCGGCGCCAAGAGCGTGCTGCGCTGGATGTGGAACACCATCGTCTACTCGGTGGTGTCGGTGATCGGGGTGCTGCTGTTCGCCTCGATGGCCGGCTACGCCTTCGCCAAGAAGCGCTTCCCCGGCAAGGAGACGATGTTCTGGTCGTTCCTGGCCATGCTGATGGTGCCGTACCACGTGACCATGATCCCGACGTTCATCGTCATCTCCGAGCTGGGCGGGGTCGACACCTACTGGGGCATGATCCTGCCGACCCTGGCCAACGCCCAGGCGGTGTTCCTCATGCGACAGTTCATCGCCTCGCTGCCCGACTCACTGTTCGAGGCGGCCCGCCTCGACGGCTGCTCGAGTGGCGGGTGTACGTCTCGATCGTGCTGCCGCTGATCAAGCCGATCCTCGCCACCCTGGGCGTGTTCGTCTTCCTCTGGCACTGGAACGACTTCCTCTGGCCGCTCATCGTGGGACAGAGCCTGGACATGCGTACCCTGACCACCGGCATCGCCTCCCTGCAACAGGAGAACGTCGCGTTGAACATGCTGCTGGCGGGCTCGGTGGTGGCCTTCGTACCGATCTTCATGGCCTACCTGATCGGGCAGCGCTACTTCCAGGAGGGCGTCGCGACCACCGGCATCAAGGGATGAGCGGCACCGTCATCGCGCTGGCGGTGTCACCACAGGTGCGGCAGATGTTCCTCGACGACGCCACGGTGGCGCAGCTGGCCCGACTGGGCCGGCTGCGGGCCACCGCCCGACGCCGACGTCGGCGACCCGGCGGTACTGGCCCCGTTGCTCGCCGACGCCGACGTCGTCGTCACCGGCTGGGGCACCGCCGCGCTGACCGCCGAGCTGCTCACCGCGGCTCCCCGGCTGCGTCTGCTCGCGCACACCGGGGCCAGCGTGAAACCGTTCGTCACCCCGGCCAGCTTCGCCCGGGGCGTACGCGTCACCCAGGCCGGCGACGCGATGGCCTACGCGGGGGAGCAGGCCCTCGCGCTCACCCTCGCCCTGCTGCACCGGCTGCACCGCTTCGACCACGCGTTGCGTACCGGGGAGGACTGGGCGACGGCGAAGGCCGCCCGCCGCGTCAGGAACTACGTGGCGCCATCGTCGGGTCGTCGGCGCGTCCCGGACCGGCCGGGCCTACCTCGAGCTGGTCCGGGCGCTCGGCGCGCGGGTGCTGGTCGCCGACCCGTACCTGTCGGCCGAGCAGGCCGATCGGCTCGGTGCGACGCGGGTCGACCTGGACGACCTGCTGGCCGGCTCGCTGGTGGTCTCCCTGCACGCGCCGGTGCTGCCGGAGACCACCGGGATGATCGGCGCGCGGGAGTTGGCCCTGCTGCCCGACGGCGCCCTGCTGGTCAACACCGCCCGCGCCGCGCTGGTCGACGAGGCCGCGCTGCTGGCCGTCCTGTCCACCGGCAGGATCGACGCGGCGTTGGACGTCTTCGACGCCGAGCCGCTGCCGGTGGACCACCCGCTGCGGGCGCTGCCGAACGTGCTGCTGACCCCGCACGAGTCGGCGGGGACGGTGCAGTCGCGGCGGCGGCCGGGGCGATCGTGGCGGCGGAGGTCGCGCGGTTCCTGCGCGGTGAGCCGCTGCGTCACGAGGTGACCCCGGACCTGCTCACCAGCACGGGATGACCAGCTCCCGTCACCGGCGCCGGCGCGCCTGTGGCCGTGCTGACCTGCGGTGGCGGGCCCACCGCGACACTGAGTAGCCTCTGCGATCATGCGCATCGCCCTCGCCGGACTCGCCACCAGCCACCCCTACACCGACGCCCGCGCGCTGCGCGACGTCGCGCAGTTGACGGTGTGGGAGCCCGACCCGCACCGGCTGGACCGCTTCCGCGCCGAACACCCGCACGCCACGGTGCTGCCCGACCTCGACGCGCTGCTCGCCGCGGACCCGGACGGCGTGGTCCTCACCGTGCCCACCCCGGACGTGCCGCCGGCACTGGACAAGGTCCTGCACCGCGGGCTGCCGTGCTTCGTCAACAAGCCCGCCGCGGCCACCCGTGAGCAGCTCGACCAGCTGGAACGGGTGGTCTCGCGGGCGCCGGAGCTGGTGCTGACCTCCTCCGTGCTGCGCTTCGCCCCGCAGTTCGTCGCGTTCGACGTGCCGCGCGAGCAGGTGCTGGCGGTCCGGGCGACGGTGCGCCACGACGTGGGCCTGTGGGCCACCGGCTACAACCCCTGGCAGGACGACCCGGCGGTGGGCGGCGGCACCCTGGTCATGATGGGCCTGCACGGGGTGGAGCTGCTGGTGGCGTTGCTGGGTCCGGCGGTACGGCTGGTCGGCGCCGCCGGCGCGGTGCGCCGCCACCACGGTCTGCGCTCGGAGGACACCGGCGTGCTCGCGCTGCGCTGGGACGACGGGGTGACCGGCACCGTCGAGGTGCTCGGGGTCAGCGCCGCCGAGACGTACGAGGTCACCGTGCACACGGTCGACGGAGAACGTCGGGTGCTCCTGCGTGGCGGCGCGGAGGAGCTGGGGTACCGGTCCACCGTCGAGGCGTTCGTGGCCATGGTGGGCGGCGCGCCGAGTCCGGTGCCGTGGTCGCAGACCCGCGCGGTGCTCGACGTGCTCACCTCCGCCCGGGCGCTGGCCTGAGATCGCCCGACGTCGCGCGCGAGGGGCGCGTCCGTAATTCACGCGCAGGGCCTGTCTCCCATCGGGAGGCAGGCCCTACGGCTCTTGACGCCCCCACAGACGGAAGTTACGGTCATGACCGTTAATCAGGAAGGGGTGTGGCTGTCATGCGTACGGTGGCGGAACTGGAGGAGCGGCTCTCGCGCCCGCGGGACGTCCTGGTGGACCTGCGCAAGCTCGACGGCGACATCCTCATCCTCGGGGCGGGCGGGAAACTCGGCCCGAGCCTGGTGCGGCTGGCGCTGCGCGGCGTCGCCGAGGCGGGCACCGGCGCCCGGGTGATCGCGGTGTCCCGCTTCTCCGAACCCGGACTCGCCGACGCCCTGCGCGCCCAGGGCGCGGTGATCGTCGAGGCCGACGTCGCCGACGACGCCGCCCTGGCCGCCCTGCCCGACGCGGCGAACGTGCTCTTCCTCGTCGGGGCGAAGTTCGGCACCTCCGGCCGGGAGCACGCCACCTGGGCCACCAACGCCTACCTGCCCGGGCGCGTCGCACAGCGCTTCGCCGGCTCGCGCATCGTCGCGCTGAGCACCGGCAACGTCTACCCCCTGGTGCCGGTCACCACCGGCGGCTGCGTCGAGCAGACCCCGGTACAGCCCGTCGGCGAGTACGCCATGTCCTGCCTCGGCCGCGAACGCGTGCTGAGCCACTTCAGCGTGCGCGACGACACCCCGATGGCGCTGATCCGCCTCAACTACGCCGTCGAGATGCGCTACGGCGTCCTCGTCGACGTCGCCGCCGCGGTCCTGGGCGGACACCCGATCGACCTGACCATGGGGCACGCCAACATCGTCTGGCAGGGCTACGCCAACGAGGTCACCCTGCGCCCTGCACCACACGGCGACGCCGCCGTTCGTGTTGAACCTGACCGGCCGGAGCTGGTCTCCATCCGCCAGGTCGCCCACCGCCCTGGCCGCCGGATGGGCCGCGAGGCGCACCTCACCGGCACCGAGGCACCGACCGCGCTGCTGTCCAACGCCCAGCTCTGCCACCGGCTCTTCGGATACCCCGACGTGCCGGTCGCCGAGCTGATCGACCTGACGGCGCAGTGGGTCGCCGACGGCAATCCCCTGCTCGGCAAGCCGACCGGATTCCAGCGCCGCGACGGCAATTTCTAGGAGAGACCGTGTTGACCGCATCGGACACCCGACAGACCACCGCCCTGGCGCGGTTCGCGCGGGGCTGTGCCATTCCCGCCCACCCGCTCGCCCTCGACGCCGAGCGTCGCCTCGACGAGCGCCGGCAGCGGGCGCTGACCCGCTACTACCTCGCCTCCGGCGCCGGCGGCATCGCCGTCGGCGTGCACACCACCCAGTTCGCCATCCACGACCCCAAGGTCGGTCTGCTCGCTCCCGTGCTGGAACTGGCCGCCGAGACCGCCGCCGGCTCCGAGGCCGTCATGGTCGCCGGCGCCTGCGACACCGCCCAGGCGGTCCGCGAGGCCGAACTCGCCGCCTCGCTCGGCTACCACCTGGTGCTGCTGTCGCCGTACGCCCCGCTGGACGAGGACGCCCTGATCGAGCGGGCCCGCGCCGTCGGCGAGGTGCTGCCGGTCATCGGCTTCTACCTGCAACCCGCCGTCGGCGGTCGGCAACTGTCCGCGGCTTCTGGGCGCGACTGGCCGCGCTGGAGTCCGTGGTCGGCATCAAGGTGGCACCCTTCGACCGCTACCGGACCCTGGACGTGCTGCACGGCGTGTGCGCCGCCGGCCGCCAGGGCGACCTGGCCCTGTACACCGGCAAACGACCACATCCTCGCCGACCTGGTCGCTCCGCACCGGGTGGTGGTGGACGGGCAGCCGGTGCAGGTGGAGTTCGTCGGCGGACTGCTCGGGCAGTGGGCCGTGTGGGCGCGCACCGCGGTGGGCCTGCTCGACGACGCCCGGGCCGCCCGCGGCGGCGACGACGCCGCGCTGCCGCCTGCTCACCCTGGACGGGCACCTCACCGACGCCAACGCCGCCATCTTCGACGCCGCGAACGGCTACCACGGTTGCATCCCCGGCATCCACGAGGTGCTGCGCCGCCAGGGGCTGCTGGCCGGCCGCTGGTGCCTCGACCCGGCCGAGGAGCTCTCGCCCGGCCAGCTCGCCGAACTCGACCGCGTCCACGCGGCGTACCCGCACCTGCGCGACGACGACTTCGTCGCCGAGCACCTGGACCAGTGGATGTCCTGACCCTGCCGGGGCCGGCCCGCGCCACGGGGGCGCGGGCCGGCCGGTCAGAGGGTCAGGCGGTACAGGGTCAGCGGGCGACCGCTGGTGCCGGAGGCCAGGTTGCCCAGCCGCTCGGCCAGACCCGCCAGCTCGAGGCGGTGCAGCATCCGGCGGGCCGTGCGCTGCTGCACGCTGAGATGCTCGGCCACCTCCCGGCTGGTCAGCGGCGTCTCACCGGCGGCGGCACGGACCTCGCGCAGCCGCAGCAGGGTCGGCACCGACAGGCCGACCCGCTGTGCGACAACCGCCAGATTGGCCTCGGCGGGCTGCGGCGGCGGCATCGTCGTCTCCAGCACGATGTCGGTGTCGCCGCGCAGCGACAGCACCGCCGTGGTGGGCCCGACCCGGCGGGCGCGGCTCAACGCGCGGCGGGCCAGGTTCTCCGCCTCCGCCGCGCTGCGGCCGAGCCCGAAGCCGATCTGCACCCGCTCGTGCCGGTCGGCGAGGCGGCGCAGCATCGGCAACGTGGTGAACCCCGCCGTGGCGTCGTGCAGCGGCCCGCGGGTGGTGACGATCAGGTAGGTGTCCGGTGCGAACCGCGCCAGCGTGGCACCGAGGGCGGCGACCTCCTTGAGCAGCCCGCCGTCGCCGTCGGAGAGGCTGGCCAGGCCGAGCGCGATCTGGGCGTCCTCCTGGGCCTGGCTGTCGGCGTGCAGCAGCACCTGGCGCAGCGCTGTACGCACCGAATGCGCCGACGGGGCGAGACGGTACGCCGGCATCTCGTGCCGCAGCACCTCGTAGACCGAACTGATGCAGGTGACGGCGACCCGGGCGCCGGCGCGGTGCTGACGGCGGTGGAAGGCCACCACGTCGTCGGAGCTGAGCTGACCCCGGTACGGCAGGCAGCGCACCTGGTCGACCGGCAGTCCCGCCTCCCCGAAGGTCGCCGCCACGTCCGCGCCGGTGACCGTGTCGATCGAGATGCGGGCCACGTCGTGCCCGTCGCGCAGCAGCCGCACCGTGGCCTGCAGCAGCGTCGCCCCGGTGTAGTCGACGAAGGCCGCCGGACGGTGCAGGACGTTCGCCCGCCGCGCCAGGGGTGTAGGGCACCACACCGGTGAACAGCCACGCCTGCACGTGCGCGCCGTGGGCCTCCACCAGGGCCGGCGCCTGCGACTCGTGGTCGTAGTGCAGCCGCCGCACGGTGACACCCGGCTGCTCCTCGCAGGTGGCTGCCACGTCGTCGACCAGGTCGTGCGGTCCGACGACCGATCTCGATGGTCACGCCCGGCCTCCTGTCGAAGGGTTGCATGTTCCGTAGCTCAAGATTACGGTCAGGCCCGGTATTGGTGAAACCCCGGGAGGGTACGTGTCGTTTCCCAGCATGGCCGACGCCGACGGTCGAACCCTCGGGCAGGAGGAGATCGACGGCGTCACCCGGGTGCTCCGGACGGGCATGCTCAGCTCCGTGTGGGGCACCGAGGTGCGCGCCCTGGAACGCGAGATGGCCGACCGTCACGCAGTCTCGCACGCCGTGGCCGCCAGCTCCGGCACCGCTGCGCTGCACCTGGCCGTCGCCCCGTCGCCCCCGACCCCGGCGACGAGATCATCACCTCGCCCATCAGCGACTTCGGCACCGTCGCGCCCATCCTGGCGCAGAACGCCGTGCCGGTCTTCGCCGATGTCGACCCGTACACCGGCAATCTCGACCCCGCGGCCGTCGCCGCCGCGATCGGACCGCGCACCCGCGCGATCATCGCGGTGCACCTTCGGCGCCGCCGCCGACCTGCGCGCCGTCGCCGCCGACGCCGGTGTGCCGCTGATCGAGGACTGCGCAGGCGTGGCTCGCCCGCTATCCCGACGGCACCCTCGTCGGCACCGCCGGCGCGATCGGCTGCTTCAGCCTCCAGCAGTGGAAGCACATCACCTGTGGTGACGGAGGGCTGGCCATCACCGACGACCCGGCGCTCGCCCGGCGATGCGCCTGTTCGCCGACAAGGGCTGGCCCCGCGACGGCGGACGCCGCCAGCACGTCGGCCTCGGCCTCAACTACCGGATGACCGAACTCGCCGGCGCCGTCGCCCGGGCTCAGCTCGCCAAACTCTCCGGCGTCCTCGCCGACCGACGCCGCACCGCGACCCGGCTGCACGCCGCCCTGTCCGACGTGCCCGGCCTGCACCTGCCCACCGACGTCGACGCGCACGCCTGGTGGCTGTTCCCGATCGTGCTGCGACCACCGCTGGACAACCGCAGCGTCGCCGCCCGTCTCGCCGCCGCCGGAATCCCCGCCCGCCCCGGCTACCTCGACCAGCCGCTGCACTGCGCGCCCGCGCTCACCGAGGCCCCATCTACGGCAGCTCCCGCTATCCGCTCGCGGTGCCGCCCGCCGACCGGCTGCCCACCTATGGGCCGGGGCTGTGCCCGGTCGCCGAACGGCTCGTCGACTCCACCCTGCTGGTGATCGACTGGAACGAGCGCTACACCGACGCGCACGTCGACGAGATCGCCCACGCCGTCCGTGTCGCGGTGACCTCGTGATCGCCCCGGCCGCCGCCGCCCTGCGCGACCGGCTGCGCTGGCAGCTCGTCGCCGCTGCCGCGACCCCCATGGACGCCACCGGCGCCACCGACCCCGCGCTGTGCCGGCGGTACCTTGCGCGGCCTGCTCACCGACGGCGCCGACGCCCTCGCCGTCCTCGCCCACACCGGCCGCGGCCCACACCTCGACGCCGGCCACCCGCGACGTGGATCACCGGCTTGCGCGGTCGACACCGGCGTGCCGGTGATCGTCGGCGTGGGCGGCCCGGCCGGGGGAGCACACCGACCAGGTCGCCACCGAGGCCGCCCGGGCCGCCAGCCTCGGCGCCGCCGGCGTGCTGCTCTTCCCCGTCGACGGCGACCCGCTCGCCCACCACGACGCGATCTGGCAGGCCTCGGGACTGCCCATGCTCGCCTTCGACCTGTACCTGCGGCCCTACCGCCCGGCCCACCTCACCGCCCTGCTCACCACCCCGGCGTCGCCGGCGTCAAGGTCGCCCGGCTGCACGACGCGATGGCCTGCCAGGCCACCCTCGCCGCCGCCCACGCCGCCGACCGCCTCGCCGTCACCGGCGAGGACCGCATGTTCGGGCCGTCGCTGATGTGGGGCGCCCAGGCCGCCCTGGTCGGTCTCGCCGCCGCCGCGGTGCCCGTCGCCGCCACCGTGCTGCGTGCCTTCGCCGAGCAGCGCTACGCCGACTTCGTCGCCGCCTCCGCGCGCCTGGACCGGCTCGCCGAGGTGACCTTCACCGAGCCCATGGAGGGCTACGTGCGTCGCATGCTCTGGATCGCCGCCGACGAGGGCCGCATCCCGCCCGGCTACGCCGTCGACCCGTACGGCCCGGCGCTGACCGAGGACGACCGTGCCCGGGTGCTGGCCGTGGCGAGGCGAGCGTGAACCCGTTCGTCGCCGGCGACCTGCCGGCGGTCACCCTCGACGTCGACGTGCTGGTCGGACGGCCACCCCGACCGACCCGGGTCCCGACGCAGACACACGCCAGGTCATCGCCGCGCTGTCCACCCACGGCATCGCCCGGGCGGCCGTGGCCAGCCTGCGCGCCGCCCTGTTCGACGTCGCCGACGGCAACGACGAGGCCGCGGCCCTCGCCGGGCCCCGCGTGCTCCCGGTCGGCGCAGTCGACCTGCGGGACCCGCTCGGCGCCGAGCGGGAGATCGACCGGCTGGCCGAGCGGGGCGTACGCGCCGTGCGGCTCTTCCCCGACGAGCAACGGGTCGAGGCGGACTTCCCGTCGGTACGGCACGTGGCCCGCCGCGCCGCCCGGGCCGGCCTGGTGATCCTCGCCGGCGGCGACGTGCGCCGCTTCTGGCGCCCACTGCGCGGCACGACCGTCGTCTTCCTCGACACGCACTTCTACCACCTGGGCGACTTCGTGGTCGCCGCCCGCGACGAACCGGGCTTCCACACCTCGACCCGCCTGCTCAACTCTCCCGACGCGTTGGAGACCGTCGCGGAGCACCTGGGCGTCGACCGTCTGCTCTACGGCTCCCGCACCCCCTGGTACGAGGCCGTCGTACCCCGGCTGCGGCTGGCCCGCAGCGGCCTCACGCCGGACCAGGTCGCCGCCGTGGCCGGCGGCAACGCCCACCGGATCCTGGAGCCGCCGGCATGATCATCGACGTGCACGCCCACTGGGGGCCGTGGTTCTTCAGCATGCAGGTCGGCGACCTCGCCACCAACCTCGCCGTCATGGACCGCTACGGCATCGACCTCGCCGTCGTCTCGGCCACCGAGGCGGTGATCTACGACGTGACCGCCGGCAACCGGGCGATGGCCCGCACGCTGGAGGACAGCGACCGGCTGCTCGGCTACCTCACGGTCAACCCGCGCCGGCTCGACGACGCCGAACGCGACCTGCGGGAGCTGCTGCCCACGGGCCGATTCGTCGGGGTGAAGATCCACACCGACTACACGGGGTCCCCGGTGGCCTCCCCCCAGACCCGGGCGGCCCTGGAGCTGGTCGCCGCGCACGACCTGCCCGCCCTGGTGCACACCTGGGACGCCACCCCGCTGGACCTGGCCCAGGCCTGCGCCGACATCCCCCGGCTGCGGGCCATCGCGGGCCACATGGGCGCCAACGGGTGGCGCCATGCCGTCGAGGCCGCGAACGCGGTGGACAACCTCTGGCTCGAACCCTGCTTCTCCCACACCGAGGCCGGACGCTTCGCCGCGGTCGCGGCGGCCGTCGACCCCCGGCGGCTGCTGTTCGGCACCGACGCCACCCTCATCGACCCGGCCGCCGCCTACGGGGCCGTGCTCGCCGCCGACCTCGACCCCGAGCTGGCCGAGCGGGTCGCCTGGCCGCAACGCCGCCGACCTGTTCCGGCTCGACGTCGACGGCTGACCCCGACCCCCGCGCACACGACGCGGGGGCCGCCTCCCGAACCGGGAAGCGGCCCCCGCCGTCGTACGCCCGCCGACTACTTCTTCGGCAGCGGGAACCGGGCCAGGTCGTTGCCGAGCATGCCCCAGGTGGCCCTGCCGTCCGGGGTGAAGTGGAACGACGGGTTGTTGTACCAGCCGCGCGGCACGTTGTCGTACAGCACGGTGGTCTCGCCGCCGGGCACCGTCGGCAGCTCGCAGATGTCGTTGGTCCAGTGCACCCAGGAGAACACCCGACCGTCGACCCCGTTGAACTGGCCGTAGCCGCCCAGGTCGCCCTCCATCACGATCCTGCGGGTGTGCAGGTCGTAGGCGAACCACGCGCCGCGCGGGCGGCGACCCATGGCGTACAGCAGGTTGCCCACCACGTGCAGGCTCTCGTACGACAGCCAGTCCGGCTTGATCTCCTCGCGCCACAGCAGCTGCCGGGTGACGATGTCGACGGCCGCCACCTGCGCGACCTTGCGGATCGGGCCGCTGGTGCCCTCACCGTAGGTGTCACCGGCGAGGTACGCGGTGGTGCCCTGCACCACGACGTCCATCACGCTCTGCTCGGGCAGGAACTCCCGGTGCGTGTCGAAGCTGTTGTCGGTCAGGTCGATGAAGGTCAGCGCGCCGGTGTGCCTGGTGGTCTGCGGGCTGGAGGCCACGATCAGCTGGTTGCGGGGCTTGTCGTGGTGGATCCGCTTGGTGCGCAGCTGCTCGTTGCCGAGCAGCCCGAGCACCGTGACGTCGAAGCTGTCCGGGTCGACCGACACGATCTGCGTGCTCGGGTACAGGCCGGCGTACACGACACCGGCCTTGCCCTCGGCCATCGCCTTGACCTCACCGTTGATGTCGAAACGGTCGCTCGTGCCGGCCTCCGGCCGGTGCACCGTCATCGCGTAGTGCCCGCCCACCCAGATCGTGTTGCGGGTGTGCCGCATCATCGACTGGATCGTCTCCGGGTAGCCGAAGCCGCGGGTGGCCGTCTGCCACACGGTCGCCGCGCCGCCCGGGGTCGCCTTCCACACGTGCCCGAGCCCGGTCACCCCGAGCAGCGCGCCACCGGGCAGCGGCGCGAGCAACTGGTTCTCCACGTTGGCCAGGGGCTGTCCCACCTTGGCCAGGCCGTCGGCCGTCACCTCGTACAGGTTGGTGGTCAGCCGGCACAGCGCGTACACGGTGCCGTCGCTGCCGACCGTCAGCTGGTCGATGTAGCGGTCCTCGGCCGGGATGTCGCGCGACACCCGGCCGGAGCCGTCCGGAGCGAAGGAGATCAGCTGCCGGCCGCAGGCCACGTAGACGACACCGTCGTGGACCAGCATGTCGAGGATGCCGACGGGGGAGGAGCTCAGGTACGACGTCAGGTTGGTCGGCGCTCCGCCGGCCTTCGGCCACCTCAGCAGGGTGCCGGGGGCGGCCGACCCGCCGTAGACGTACTCGTCGTCGACCGCCACGGCCGCCGCGTACTGGGAGGTGGAGATCCGGCCGTACGTCTCGACGCTGCCGTCGGCCAGTCGGATCCGCTTGACCGTGCAGTCCGGGTACGTGCCGATGTACAGGTGCTCCCCGTGCACCACCATGTCGTAGTACCAGGTGGTGGCCCCGCCGGCTCGGGACCAGGCCACGACCTCACGGCTCTGCGGATCGTAGCGGTAGACGTACGCGCTGCCGGCCGGACCGAGGTAGACGTAGCGCCCATCTGCCGCCGCCTTCTGACCGCCGTTGCTCGGGATCGGCAGATCGACGATCGCGCGGTTCTCACCGGTGTGCACGTCGAACTCGCCCAGACGCATCCTGCCCTCAGGGGTGTTGAACCGCGAGGTGATGAAGACGCTGTCGCCGATGACGGCGGCGCCACGGACCGCAGCGGTCAATGAGGCCGGTCCGAAACTGGTCGGCGTGAGAGCGTCCTCCGCTGCGGACGCCGGCGCGAGGAACGTGCCCTGCCCGACTGCCAGGGCCGCTCCGGTGGCGGCGCTACCCGCGAGAAGTGTGCGTCGGCTCAGGGGCATCAGCATCTCCGTTCGTCAGCATCATTACGGCCCGGACCTTAATCGGGGGGCTCGGGATGCGTCAAGGGTGCGGGCGGCTCCGCGTCCATGCCGGACACACCGCGCCGACGTGCTGCCCGACGCGCTCGCGGCCGGCTGGCCGTCGTCGATGAGGGCGGGGTGGTCCGCCTGTCGTCCCGGCCGCTCGGACGGCCCGGCGTGCCGGCGGAGCGCGCGGTCGGTGACGACGTCGTGCGGCGTCCACACGTCGCTGGCGGCCGGCGACGGGTCGCGCGTACAGGCCGAGGGGCGGGGCGTCGTGGAGGACGGCCCCGCCCCTCGGTTGCGGTGCGGATCGGTGGCGGCGGCGTACGTCGATGCCGGACGGGCCGCTGCTTCCCGGCAGGCCCCGGGCCTACGGACGGTGCCGCTGCGCTGCTACCCGGCGTACGTCTCGAACTCGGCGACCTTCGGCGTGCCGTTCGAGCTGTTGATCTTGAAGGTGATCTTGGTCAGTGAGGTCCGGGGGATGCCGATGACGCCCGCGCCGCTGCCGGAGGCCAGGACGGCGCCGGTGTTGTAGTTGATGACCTGCCAGGATCCGATGGAGCCCTGGGTGCCCGACGGTTCACGGATGGCCACCGTGGAGACCGTGGTGGCCGAGCCCCACTTGATCGAGACGGAACCGGTCGCGCCCGCCGGCGACCAGTAGGTGCTCAGGTTGCCGTCGCGCACGTTGCCGTAGCTCGTCCCGTCGGCCTTGCTGGAACCGTCGGAGCCCGCCCCGATGCTGAGGTTGGTCCCACCGGGCTGGGTCGGGCCCGGCGTGGGGCTGGTCGGCGCCGGGGTGGGGGTGGTCGGTGCCGGCGTGGGACTGGTCGGACCCGGGGTGGGGCTGGTCGGTCCCGCCGTCGGCGACTGCGGCGTGCAGTTGCCGTCCGACACCTGCAGGCCCTTGTTGGCGCCGGCGGTCTGACTGACGACGCTCGGCACGCAGTTGGCCGCGTCGAGGCGGTAGGTGTAGGGGATGCTGACGGTGGTGTTGGACTGCGGGTTGGGGCCGGCGGGGTTGTTCTCGCTGCTGCGGCTGGACCAGGTCACGTTGTCGAAGGTGTTGCCGCTGACCTGCCAGTAGCCGGCTTCGCTGGTGTAGAAGGTGCCCAGGACGTCCTTGGAGTCCTTGAAGTAGTTGTTGTCGACCTTGGCCTTGGCGCCGGCGCGGGAGTTGATGCCGGACTCGTGCAGGCCCACGTAGTGGTTGTTGTAGATGTGGGCGATGCCGCCGCGCAGCAGGGGCGTGCGGGAGTCGATGTTCTGGTACAGGTTGTGGTGGAAGGTGACGTAGCCGTTGGAGCGGTCGCTCTCGCTGGAGCCGATGAGTCCGCCCCGGCCGGAGTTGCGCAGGATGCTGTAGGACAGCGTCACGTACTGGGTGTTGTCCTTCATGTCGAAGAGGCCGTCGAAGCCTTCGGACTCCCCGCCCGAGGCCTCCAGGGTGACGTGGTCGACCCAGACGTTACGGACGTTGCTCTCCATGCCGATGGCGTCACCGCCGTTGGACGTGGGCGAGCCGGACTTCTTGACGTTGCGGACGGTCACGTTCTGGATGACGATGTTGCGCGAGTCGCGGATGTGGATGCCCAGCTGGTCGAAGACCGCCCCGCTGCCGACGCCGATGATCGAGACGTTGCTGATCTGCTTCAGCTCGATCACGCCGTCCGCGGTGCTGCAGCTTCCGCCCGACACCTTGCTGGTGTTGCCGTGGTTGATGGTCCCCTCGACCTGGATGATGATCGGGGTGCTGCTGCTGGCCCGATTGCACAGGGCCGCGTGGATCTGGGTCCCCGTGGTGGCGCGCACCGTCTGCCCGCCGGCGCCACCGGTCGTCCCACCGTTCTGCGTCGCGAAGCCGGTGGCGCTGCCGACCGCTGCCGATGCCTGCGGCGCCGCCAGGGCCACTACTGCGATCACGCCTCCGATGGCCGTCGTGGCCAGCGCCGCCTGGAGTCCTCGTACGACTGGTCGTCTCATTCGGTCCTACTCTCTGAACTGCGGTGGTGGTGGTGCCCGAGGTGGTCGTCCGGGCAGGCCGTCGAGCTGTCGCCTGCCGCCGGACAGGTCGCTGCTCGACGCGAGGTGGTGCTCTTCACGGTGTCGATCGGCGGTGGCGCTGCAGTCGTGCCGACCTGCGCGGACGCCTGCCCGCGACGTCCCCGTAACCGTGAGCCGTCCACTGCTGCGGGTCGTGTCGCCACCGACGGCCGGAGTCGTCGGCCGAGGCGTGCGCCGCGAGGCACTGCCACCTCGCGGCGCGGACACCGGACACCCGAGGTCAGTGTGGATGCCCCGATGGTCGCCTCCGCCGGGACGTTCCACCTCGCTCTGGAAAGCGCTTTCCGAGCCGAGGATAGGGAGGTGTCTATGGGTGTGGCAAGGGGCTGTCCGGATTGCGGTACAAGGTTGCTTTGTTCCTCGCTACCGGTAGCTGCGGCACAGCGATCGGTGGCCGCGCGGTGCGCGGCGAGGTGAGGTCGACCAAGCTCGGCGGGCGGATGATCCGAGCGACCCGCTGCTCCCACACCGGCTGCCCATGGCGGTGACGCTCCCACCGGCCGGCGTTCGAATCCGCCCTGGTGGGGTCCGCTACCCTGCTCGTCTGCCGTCGGAGGACGGCTCGAGCTTGTCGTGCACTCCCTGTGCGGGTCGCGACCTTCACGGTCATCTGAGGAGGAACCCTTGACGGAACCGCAGCCGCGGGCGATCGACAGTTGGCAGAGGGCTGAGTCGAACGCAGCGGAGTGGATGCGGTACTGGGGCTTCAGTGATGCGAGGACCACCGAGGGCGGCGCCGACTCCGGCGTGGACGTCTGGTCACGCCGAGCGCTCGCCCAGGTGAAGTTCGAAGCGGTGCAGATCGGTCGCCCCGTGTTGCAGCGCCTGGTCGGCGCCCGGGGGCGCGACATCGAGAAAGCCCTGTTCGCCTTCTCCGGCGCCGGATTCTCCTCGCACGCCGTCGAGTACGCGAATGACATGGACATCTGTCTGTTCAAGTACACGCTCTCGGGTGCGATGGCACCCGAGAACGCCGTCGCCCACGCCTTCCTGCAACGGCTCGACGCTCAGCGGCTCGCGACCGGACGGACACGCGCCGCCACGGGTGGTGATGCGGAGTACGGAGACCCTGCGGCGCGAGCAGTCGTGTTGGCACAGGTGGCGACCGGACTGAGGGCTGTAGCGGCGAAGCGGTCGGCCGGGGAGGCGGAGAAGCCCGAATCCCCGGGACGGGGCCGATTGGGGTGCGGCATTGTGCTCCTGCTGACGTGGGTCTGCCTGGCGGTCAAACTGGGGTCGTTCGGCAACAAGATCGTCATGGCGGTGTGGATCGGTGTGTCCCTCGCGCTGATCGTTTCGGGGATCGTCGCCTCGTCGCCCGGGGTCCCCGAGGAGGAATCTCCGGAGTCGGCTCATCCAGGGGTGCGGCAGTAGCCCCGATGCGGTGGGCGCGGCCACCGGAGCAGGCGTGACACGGGCCGGGGACCACCCGGGTGCCCCGGGCGCCGCCGCTCGCCGGCCCTCGCCGGCGGGCTGAGGTCAACGTACGGCAGGCGTGGGTGGCGGCGGGTCGATCGCCAGACCCACCTCGGCGTACGGCCCGAGGTTGCCCGAGCTGTCCCGGGCGCGCACCCGCACCCAATACGTGCCGTAGCCGTGGTACGGGACGTACCCGCTGGTGCCGCCGACCGTGCTGATCAGCGTGCCGTTGAGGTAGACCTCGTAGCCGACGAGGAACGTCTCGTCCGTCGCGGCGTCCCAGCGCACCGCCAGGTTGCCCTGGGAGAGGCCCCCGATCCGCAGGTTCGCCGGGGCGGTCGGTGGCGTGGAGTCCGGCACCTGCCCGAAGTGGATCGGCGCGAACGGGGAGATGTTGCCGGCCGCGTCGAGCGCGCGTACCCCGTAGGTGGTGACCATCGGCGGCGGCGTCGGCATGCTGAAGCTCGTCGCCGTCGTGCTGGCGACCAGGGTGGTGCGGTGGAAGATCTGGTACTCGACCACGCCGGTGTCGTCGGTCGACGGCTCCCAGGTGAGGGTGGTCGTCGGGCCGGCGAGGTAGCGGGCGTTGCCGGGGGTCGACGGTGGGGTCACGTCGACCCGCGTCGGGCCGGCGCAGGGTGCGCCGTTGACCGTGCAGCCCTGGGGAGCGCCGTGGCCCTCGGCCACCCAGCCGAAGCTGGTCGAGGCGCCGGCGGTAAGCGTGCCGTTCCAGGACAGGTTGGTGAAGACGAGACGGTCACCGGCGCGGGTCAGTTGGGCGTTCCAGTGCGAGCCGAGCGTGGTGCCGGCCGGCAGGCCGAACTCCACCCGCCAGGAGGTCAGCGTCACGTCGCTGTCGTTGCGCACGGTCATCGTGCCGACGTAACCGCTGGACCACTCGCTCGTCTTGACGAAGGACGCGGTCGCCGCGTGTGCGGGCGCGGGCAGCACGATGATCGCGGCCAGGCCCACGACGACCGCCGTGGCGAGTCGGACGGCCCGACGCGGGAGAACGGCGCGGAGTCTCATGCCCCCGGATTGTAGAGACATCTGTCGATCGATGACATCGGCCGGGCGCAGGATGTGCGACGGCGGCGCGCGGCGCTCACCAGGGGCAGGGCGCGTAGTCCTTGAGGAAGCAGCCGTACAGGTCCTCGCCCTGCTCGCCGCGGACGATCGGGTCGTACACCCGGGCCGCGCCGTCGACCAGGTCCAGCGGCGCGTGGAAGCCCTCCTCCGCCAGCCGCATCTTCGTCGGGTGGGGCCGCTCGTCGGTGATCCAGCCGGTGTCGACGCTGGTCATCAGGATGCCGTCGGTCAGCATCTCCTGCGCGCTGGTGCGGGTCAGCATGTTCAGCGCCGCCTTGGCCATGTTGGTGTGCGGGTGCCCCGGCCCCTTGTAGCCGCGGGAGAACTGCCCCTCCATCGCCGAGACGTTCACCACGTACTTGCGCCGCGCCGGTGCTGCGGCCATCGCCGGCCGCAGCCGGCTGACCAGCACGAACGGGGCCGTCACGTTGCACAGCTGCACCTCGAGCAGCTCGACCGGGTCGACCTCGTGCACCCGCTGCACCCAGCTGTTGACCGGGTCGAGGTCCGGCACCAGGCCGCCGGCGTCGATGGCGGTGGCCGCCGCGATCCGCTCCGGTGAGGCGGAGCCGCTGGTCAGCGCCAGGGCGGTCAGCGCCTGCGGGGTGATCCCGCTCGACTGCGGCAGGCCGGCCGGCTCGCCCCCGCCGCCCGCCTTGGTGAACGTGATCATCTCGGGCAGGGGGCCGTCCGGCAGGGCCGCGGCCTCGGCGGCGACGAGCTGCGCGTACGCCCCGGGTGAGCGGCGGACGGTCTGCGCCGCGTTGTTGATCAGGATGTCCAGGGGCCCCTGGGCGCTGACGGAGTCGGCGAGGGCGATCACCTGGGCCGGGTCGCGCAGGTCGATCCCGGCGATCCGCAGGCGGTGCAGCCAGTCCGCGCTGTCGGGCATCGCCGCGAACCGGCGCACCGCGTCGTGCGGGAACCGGGTGGTCACCGTGGTGTGCGCGCCGTCGCGCAGCAGCCGCAGCGCGATGTACATGCCGATCTTCGCCCGGCCGCCGGTGAGCAGCGCGCGCCGGCCGGTCAGGTCGGTGCGGGCGTCGCGGCGCTCCCGGTTGAGCGCGGCGCAGGGCGGGCAGAGCTGGTGGTAGAAGGCGTCCACCTCGCGGTAGCGCTGCTTGCAGACGTAGCAGCCGCGTGGGTGGTGCAGGATGCCGGCGGTGGCGCCGGTGGTGGGGGAGGCCAGCGGGATCCCCTGGGTCTCGTCGTCGATCCGCCCCGGCGCGCCGGTGGCGGTGGCGGCCGTCACCGCGCGGTCGGCCGTGAGCAGGGCCTCCCGCCGTTCCTCCCGCCGCCGCTGCTTGATCACCTTGTAGAGCTTCGCGGTCGCCCGCTGTACCCGCACCACGTCCGGGTGATCGGAGGGCAGGGACTCCAGCGCCTCGAAGACGCCGAGGCAGGTCTCCAGCAGGCTCGGGTCGATTCCGTTCTGACCGCTGTGTGCAGTGGTGTCCGCCGTCATCCGTGCTGTCTCGTTCCGTTCCCTGCGCCGGATCTCCCCGGCCCGCCCCACGTCCGACCCGGAACTGTACGCACCGCACCGCCGCCGACGCATCCCGCACCTGCCGGTGGGTCCGACCGCCGCCGCGTCGGCCTGTCTGGCGTACGGAGCCGTGCGCGGCGCGCCGTGCCGAAAGAGCGGGACGGAGCCGGTCGGTGGGTGCAGGCTCCGAAAGGTATCGAAACTTCCGCCGGCACAGTCCGCGCCCGTTGCTCGACGGAGGGTGGAGCCGGTCATCGCACGGAGTCGGCGACGGGTCGCGGATCAGGGTAGAGGGCGCGAGCCGGGCCATGATCGTGTCACTGAAACATTTCCGAAAGTTGTTGACACCCGTCGGTGTCCGGCCGATGCTTTCGGCATCGGCAGGCTTCCACCACTGTCGATCCGGATCGCCCCGCCGGGATCCGGTTTCCCCGGTCGTCGGGCACCCGGCGACCGGCCCACCTCGCCGCGCGGTGCGACGTCCGACGCATGGGCGCCCGTCCCGGCCACCCCACGTCCCGGCACGTCGTGTCGCGCTGCCCGGCTCCCGTCCCGAGGAGGAAGCACGAACATGAACGACGCCCCCGCACCCCCGAAGGGTCGCCGACGCGGCCCCCTCAGGCTGCTCGTCAGCGGCGCCTGTGCCGTCCTGCTGGTCGCCGCCACGATGCTGCTGCCCGGCGCCGCCCACGCGGCCGTGACCTCCAACCAGACCGGCACCCACGACGGCTACTTCTACTCGTTCTGGACCGACAGCCCCGGAACGGTCTCCATGGAACTGGGCTCCGGCGGCAACTACAGCACCTCGTGGCGCAACACCGGCAACTTCGTCGCCGGCAAGGGCTGGAGCACCGGCGGCCGCCGCAGCGTGAGCTACTCGGGCAGCTTCAACCCGTCCGGCAACGCGTACCTGACCCTCTACGGCTGGACGACGAGCCCGCTCGTGGAGTACTACATCGTCGACAACTGGGGCACCTACCGGCCCACCGGGACGTACAAGGGCACGGTCACCAGCGACGGCGGCACGTACGACATCTACGAGACGACCCGGTACAACGCCCCCTCCATCATCGGCACCGCGACCTTCAAGCAGTTCTGGAGCGTCCGGCAGGCCAAGCGGACGGGCGGCACCATCACCAGCGGCAACCACTTCGACGCGTGGGCCCGCAACGGCATGAACATGGGTACCCACAACTACATGATCATGGCGACCGAGGGATACCAGAGCAGCGGCAGCTCCAACATCACGCTCGGCGGCTCCTCCGGTGGTGGAGGCGGCGGCGGTGGGGGCGGTGGCGGCGGCTGCACCGCGACGCTCTCCGCCGGCCAGCAGTGGAGCGACCGGTACAACCTCAACGTCTCCGTCTCGGGCGCCACCAACTGGACCGTGACGATGACCGTCCCGTCGCCCGCGAAGGTCATCGCGACCTGGAACGTCAGCGCCAGCTACCCCAGCGCCCAGGTGCTGACCGCCCGGCCCAACGGCAACGGCAACAACTGGGGCGTGACCATCCAGCACAACGGCAACTGGACCTGGCCCACGGTCTCCTGCAGCACGGGCTGACCGTCGGCGCCCGCGCCGCGACCGGGCCCGGCCACCTCCCGGTGACCGGGCCCGGACCCGTCGGGCGAGGTCGAACCGGTCCAGGTCCATGACCGTGACCCGGGCCGTGACGAAGTCCCCGGACGAAGTGCCCTGCCCGGCGCGGCCGGCGTGCACCTCCGCGGTGGCGCGCGGCGTGGAGTGCGCCGCCCCGACGCCGGGGTCGACGGGCGGGAGCAGCAGGGGTGGCGGCGCGGATCGGCCGGTGCGGGTGGTCGGGGTGACCTATCGTCGCCGTCATGAGCGCCGACGAGAAGCAGCGCCGGGTCTGGGACCGGCACGCCGCCGGCTACGACCGGCAGATGAACCTGCTCGAGCGCCGCTTCCTGCGCGACACCCGAGCCTGGATCGGCCGCCAGGCCACCGGCGACACCCTGGAGGTCGCGGTCGGCACCGGGCGGAACCTGCCGTACTACGCCGCCGACGTGCGCCTCACCGGCGTGGACCTGAGCCCCCGGATGCTGGAGATCGCCCGACGGCGGGCCGCCGAACTCGGCCGCGAGGTGGACCTGCGCCTGGGCACCGCGCACCGGTTGGAGTTCCCCGACGCCAGTTTCGACTCCGTCGTCTGCACGCTCTCGCTCTGCGCGATCCCCGACGACCAGCGGGCCGTCGCCGAGATGATCCGGGTGCTGCGCCCCGGTGGGCTGCTCCTGCTGGCCGACCACGTGGTCGGCGCCACCCGGCCGATCCGCGCCGTCCAGCGCCTCCTCGAACTGGTCAGCGTCCCGGCCGCCGGCGAGCACTTCCGACGCCGCCCGATCACCCACGTGGCGGCGGCCGGCCTGCACATCGAGAAGCACGAGCGGTTCGCCCGCGGCGTGGTCGAACGCCTCGCCGCCCGGCGACCGGCCTGACGGCCGGGGCGACGGCGGCACCGGTGAGCAGGGCGACCTGGACGCGGCACCGCGGGCCGGAGCCTCGGCTCACCCGATGCCGCTGAGCGTCCCCGCGTCCCTCGGGCAGGACCAGACCGCCGTCCCGCCCGACAGGCGTGGCGTCGGCGGATGCGGGTGGCCCGGCCGGCAGCCCGGCCATGCCGTGTCACCCTCCTCCAGCGCCTTCTCCTGAAGGATGTCGGCGAGGGCGACGACGGCTTCCTCGACGGTCCTCACCATCGGCAGGGCGCCGACGGCGCCCGAGCGGCCCCCACCGGCGACGGCGTGCGGACCGCCCCCACCGGCGACGGCGTGCGGACCGCCCCCACCGGCGACGGCGTGCGCGCCGCCTCCACCGGCGACGGCGTGCGGACCGCCTCCACCGGCGGCGGCGTGCGGGCCGCCCCCACCGGCGACGCGGTAGGCGACGAGGATGGCGTCCAGCGTGTCGAGCCGCACGCCGGTCGGCTCGACCGCGGCGCCCCGCGACCGGAAGTCGGCCGAGACCCGTAGCAGCGCCGTCTCGTAGTGGTCGAGGGAGTGCAGCACCTCGTCGTCCCTGCTCATCCGCGCCACCTTCGCACCCGACCCGCTGCCGGACCGGGAGTCGTTCCGCCCGCCGGGTGGGTCCGCGGGGCTCGCACGATCCTAGGTCGAGCCGCCGCACGACGACGGAGGTGTCCAGCTCGGGGGCTGCCGGCCGGGACTGGTGATTTTGCCGATGCGCGACCGGTGGTCGCCGCCGAAGACTGACGCACATCGATACCACTCCACGCCAGCAGGGAGTATCCGACGTGCGATCACCCACCACCACCCGCCCCCGCTCCGCCGTCCGTACCGTGGCCGGGCTGGCTATGGCGGCAGTCCTGGCCGCCGGTGGCGTCCTGGCCACCTCGCCCGGCGCCCAGGCGGCGGAGAACCCGTACGAGCGGGGTCCCGCCCCGACCAGCGCCATCCTGGAGGCCAGCCGCGGCCCCTTCGCCACCTCCTCGCAGAGCGTCTCGTCGTGGAGCGTCACCGGCTTCGGCGGCGGCGTCATCTACTACCCGACCAGCACCAGCGAGGGCACCTTCGGCGCCATCGCCATCTCGCCCGGCTACACCGCCGCCTGGTCCAGCATCAGCTGGCTCGGTCCGCGCATCGCCTCGCACGGGTTCGTGGTCATCGGCATCGAGACCAACAGCCGCCTGGACCAGCCGGACAGCCGGGGCCGGCAGCTGCTCGCCGCGCTCGACTACCTGGTCGAGCGCAGTTCGGTGCGCGGTCGGATCGACGGCACCCGGCTGGCCGTGGCCGGGCACTCGATGGGAGGTGGCGGCAGCCTGGAGGCCGCCGTCGCCCGGCCCTCGTTGCAGGCCGCCGTGCCGCTGGCGCCGTGGAACCTGGACAAGACCTGGTCCGACGTACGGGTGCCGACGCTGATCATCGGCGGCGAGAGCGACAGCATCGCCCCGGTCTCCTCGCACTCGGAGCCGTTCTACAGCAGCATCCCGGCCTCGTCGGAGAAGGCGTACCTGGAGCTCAACGGCGCGAGCCACTTCTTCCCGCAGACGGTGAACACGCCGACGGCCAAGCAGATGGTGGCCTGGCTGAAGCGCTTCGTCGACAACGACACCCGCTACGAGCAGTTCCTCTGCCCAGGGCCGAGCGGCTTCGAGATCCAGGAGTACCGCAACACCTGCCCGAGCTACTGACCGCGACCCGGGGCGGCCGCCAGGCGCGGCCGCCCCGACCCGCGTGCGGCGTCGGCGCGACGGTCCGGACGGCTTTCGTGGCGTGCCGGGATCGCCATATGATGCACTGTCAGTGCAAATTCATTGAGGAGGCGCGGGTGCCCGACCACACCGCCGACGGCCTGCGCGGGCTCGTCGCCGCGTTCCTGTCCCGCCACGACCCCGGCGGTGCGCGCACCGACTTCCTCCGCGCCCGGTTCGACGCCGGCCTGGCCCGGGTCGACTTCCCGGTCGGACTCGGCGGGCTGGCCGCGCCCCGGCACCTGCAACCGGTGGTCGACGAGGCCTTCGCCCGGGCCGGCGCGCCGGACAACCGGCCCCGGCGCAACAGCATCGGACTCGGCATGGCGGCGCCCACCCTGCTGCGGCACGGCACCCCGGCGCAGCGGCAGCGGTTCCTGCGTCCGCTGTGGTCCGGCGAGGAGATCTGGTGCCAGCTGTTCAGCGAGCCGGACGCCGGCTCCGACCTCGCCGGGCTGCGCACCCGCGCCGTGCGCGACGGCGACGACTGGGTGGTCACCGGGCAGAAGGTGTGGACATCCATGGCGCACCGCGCGCGGTGGGGCATCCTGCTCGCCCGGACCGCCCCGGACGCCCCGAAGCACCGGGGGATCACCTACTTCGTCTGCGACATGACCGCCCCCGGCGTCGAGGTGCGACCGCTGCGCCAGCTCACCGGCGAGGCGGAGTTCAACGAGGTCTTCCTCGCCGATGTCCGGCTGCCGGACGCCCTGCGGGTGGGCGCCGTCGACGACGGCTGGCGGGTCGCCCGGACCACCCTGATGAACGAGCGGGTCGCCATCGGCGGTCGACCGCTGCCCCGCGAGGGCGGCATGATCGGCGTACTGACCCGCCTCTGGCGCGAGCGCCCCGAGCTGCGTACTGCCGGCCTGCACGCCGAGGTCCTGCGGGTGTGGGTACGCGCCGAGGCGGCCCGGCTGACCGCGCTGCGGCTGCGTCAGCAGCTCGCCGCCGGGGAACCCGGGCCGGAGGGATCCGCGGTCAAGCTCTCCTTCGCCGACCTGGCCCAGCGGATCAGCGGGCTGGAGGTGGAGCTGCTGGGGGAGCAGGGGCTGCGCCACGACGACTGGGCGATGCGCCGACCGGAGGAACCCGACCTGCTCGGCCGCACCGCCGCCTACCGCTACCTGCGGGCCCGGGGCAACTCGATCGAGGGTGGCACCTCCGAGATCCTGCGCACCGTCATCGCCGAGCGGGTGCTGGGCCTGCCGGCCGAACCGCGGGCCGAGCGATGACCGACCTGCGCTACGACGACGCCGAGGAGGCGCTGCGGGCCAGCGTCCGGGCGCTGCTCACCGCCCACGCGCCCCTCGACCGCACGCTCGCCCGCGTCGACGGCGACGAGCCGTACGACAGGAGTCTGTGGGCGCGGCTGGCCGGCCGGCTCGGCGCGGCCGGTCTGGCGGTGCCCACGGAGCACGGCGGCGCGGGCGCCGGCTTCCGCGAGGTGGCCGTCGTGCTGGAGGAGCTGGGCCGGGCGGTCGCGCCGGTGCCGTACCTCGGCAGCGCCGCGGTGGCGACCCGGGCCCTGCTGCGCTGCGGCGACGCCGAGCTGCTCGGGCAGCTCGCCACCGGGCGGCGCGCCGCCGCGCTGGCGGTCTCCGTCGCCGCCGGTCCCGACGCGCCGCCGCACGCGGTCGCGGTGGCCGGCGGCCCGGTGCTCTCCGGCGCGGTGACCGGCGTCGCCGACGCCCTCCCGGTCGAGGTGCTGCTCGTCCCCGCCGACGACGGGCTGTACGCGGTCGAGGCGGACGACCCGGGCGTGCGGATGACGCCGGTGGTCTCGCTCGACGGCACCCGGCCGCTGGCCGACATCGTGCTCACCCGCGCGCCGGGGCGGCGGATCTCCACCGGGCCGGCGGCCACGGACGCGGTGACCGACGCGTTGGTCGCCGGCGCGGCGCTGCTCGCCTCCGAACAGGTCGGGGTGGCCCAGTGGTGTCTGGACACGACGGTCGAGTACGTCCGGCTCCGGCGTCAGTTCGGCCGGCCGATCGGCTCCTTCCAGGCGGTCAAGCACCGGCTGGCCGACGTCTGGGTGGAGGTCTCCGAGGCCCGCGCGGTGGCCCGGCACGCGGCCGACCGCCTCGCCGCCGACCACCCCGAGACGGCCCTGGCGGCGTCGCTGGCCCAGGCCCACTGCGCGGAGGTCGCGGTGCGCGCCGCGGAGACCTGCGTGCAGTTGCACGGCGGCATCGGCTTCACCTGGGAGCACCCGGCGCACCTGTACCTGAAGCGGGCCAAGAGCAGCGCGGTCGCGTTCGGCACCGCCGACCGCCACCGCGGCGTGCTGGCCCGGCTGGCCACGCTGCCCGGGCCGGTACCGGGCCCGTGACGACGAGGCATCGAAGGTATTGACCGCGCACCGCGGAAACGTACACTGGCAGTGCAAATAATGATCGTCTGGGCGAGGGACGGGTGATGGAGCAAGGACTCGCACTGCACCACATCGGGGTGCGCTTCGGCGGCCTCACCGCCCTCGACGACGTGTCGCTGCGGGTGCCCTCCGGCGCCGTGGTGGGCGTGATCGGCCCCAACGGCGCCGGCAAGACCACCCTGTTCAACGTCATCTGCGGCTTCGTCACGCCCGACTCGGGCGCGCTGAGCCTCGACGGCGCGCCGCTGCGTCCCCGACCCCACCGGCTGACCCGCCTCGGCATCGCCCGCACCCTGCAGGGCACCGGGCTCTTCGCCGGCCTCACCGTGCTGGAGAACGTCATGGCCGGCGCGGACTGCACCGCCCGGGCCGGCTTCCTCTCCGCCCTGTTCGCCCTGCCCGGCAGCGACCGCGACGAGCGGCGGCTGCGCCGACACGCCCTCGGCATCCTCGACGAGCTGGGCATCGCCGGGCACGCCCACGCCGCGCCCGGCACCCTGCCCTTCGCCGTACGCCAACGCGTCGCCCTGGCCCGCGCGCTCGCCGCCCGCCCCCGGCTGCTCCTGCTCGACGAACCCGCCGGCGGCCTCGGCGCCACCGACATCGCCGAGCTGGCCGAGCTGATCCGGCACCTGCCCCGACGCGACGAGCACCCCTGCGCGGTGCTGCTGGTGGAACACCACATGGACCTGGTCATGTCGGTCTGCGACGAGATCGTGGTGCTCGACTTCGGACGGGTCATCGCCACCGGCGCTCCCGACGAGATCCGGGACGCCCCGGCGGTCGCCGACGCCTACCTCGGCGCCGCCGTCGACGAGGAGAGCGCCGCATGAGCGACGACCTGCTCACCGTCCGAGGGCTGGTGGCCGGCTACGGGGCGGGCGCGGTGCTGCACGGGGTCGACCTGACCGTCGCGCGCGGCAGCATCACCGCCGTCGTCGGGGCCAACGGCGCCGGCAAGACCACCCTGCTGCGCGCCCTGTCCGGGACGCTGCGCCCCGCCGCCGGGCGGATCGTCCTCGACGGCGCGGACCTGCGCGGCACCCCGGTGGAACAGCTCGTCCGGCGCGGCGTGGCCCACGTGCCCGAGGGACGCGGCGTGATCGGCGAGCTGACCGTGGACGAGAACCTGCGCCTCGGCGGACTGTGGCGCCGCGACCGCGCCGACGCCCGGCGCGCCCTCGACGAGGTCTACCAGCTCTTCGAGCCGCTGGTGCGGCGACGACGGCACCACGGCCACCAACTCTCCGGCGGCGAGCGGCAGATGCTCGCCCTCGGCCGGGCGCTCGTCGGGCGCCCCCGCCTGCTGCTGCTCGACGAGCCCTCGCTCGGCCTCGCCCCACGGGTCGTCGCCCAGACCATGGCCCTGCTGCGCCGGCTGCGTGACAGCACCGGCCTGACCGTCCTGCTCGTCGAACAGAACGTGCGCAGCGCGCTCTCCGTCGCCGACCAGGGCGTGGTGATGTCCCTGGGCCGGGTCGTGCACACCGCCCCCGCCGCCCGGCTGCGGGACGACGACGACCTGCGCCACGCCTACCTCGGTTTCTGACCACCCCGTCCCCCGGAGGGAGGACCGTTGGACCGCTTCCTCTTCCTCACCCTCGACGGCCTGTCGAGAGGTGCGGTCTACGCCGCGTTCGCGCTGTCCCTGGTGCTCATCTGGCGGGCCGCCCGCATCGTCAACTTCGCCCAGGGCGCGATGGCCGTCGCCGCCGTCTACGTGGCCTACAGCGTGTCCACGTCCACCGGCTCCTACTGGCTCGGGTTCCTCGCCGCGATCGCCGCCGGACTGCTCCTCGGCACCGTTGTCGACCTGGCCGTCATGCGCTTCGTCGACCACCGCTCCCCGCTCAACCCGGTGATCGTCGCGCTCGGCCTGGTGCTGCTGATCCAGGCCGTCCTGGGCATGATCTACGGCAACGAGTTCCGCCCCGCCGAGCCGCCCTTCTCCCGCTCCGCCCTGACCGTCGGCGGCCTCGCCGTCGGCTCCCCGTACGACCTGTTCGTCGTCGCCACCGTCGCCGCGGTGGTCGTCGCCCTCGCCTGGACCTTCACCCGTACCGCGATCGGCCTGCGGATGCGGGCCTCGGCCTTCGCCCCCGAGGTGTCCCGGCTGCTCGGGGTCAAGGTCGGCGGCATGCTCACCCTCGGCTGGGCGCTCGCCTCCGGAGTCGGCGCCCTGGCCGGCATGCTGATCATCCCCACCGAACTCGGCCTGCACCCGCACGCGATGGACCTGGTCTTCGTGTCGGCGTTCACCGGCGCCGTCGTCGGCGGGCTGGACAGCCCACCCGGCGCCGTCGTCGGCGGGCTGCTGGTCGGGCTGCTGCTCTCCTACGTCAGCGGCTACGCCGGCAGCGACCTCACCCCCCTCGCGGTGCTCGCGCTGCTGCTGGCGGTGCTGCTGGTCCGCCCCGCCGGCCTGTTCGCCCCGGTCACCGCGAGGCAGGTGTGAGCGCCACCCGGGCCGCGGCCCCACCGGCCGGCCGGGTCGCCGCCGACACCCCGGCCGGGTACGACGAGCGCGGCGGCTCGACCCTGCTGCGCCACCTCGCCCTCACCGCCGCCGCCGCGATCCTGCTGGTGGCCGTCAGCTACGGGCTGGAGCCGTTCCGCACCTTCCAGCTCGCCACCGTGGCCGCCTACCTGTGCGCCACCGCCGGGCTGACCGTCCTCACCGGACTCAACGGCCAGCTCTCGCTGGGGCACGGCGCGCTGATGGCGACCGGCGCGTACACCGTCGCCTTCTGCCAGAACGCGTTCGTCGACCGGTCGGTCCTCGCGGGCTGGACGCTCGCCGTCTCCCTGCTGGTGGCGGTGCTGGTCACCGTCGCGCTCGGCGCGGTCATCGGGGTCGCCGCGGCCCGGCTGCGCGGCCCGTACCTCGCCGGCGTCACGCTGGCCGTCGCGATCGTCGTGCCGGCGCTGACCGTCACCTTCGACGGGGTGTTCAACGGCGAACAGGGCCTCAGTGTCCCCGTCGAGCCGCCCCCGGCGGCCCTCGGGCCGTACTTCCCGTACGAGCGGTGGCAGCTCTGGGTCACCGGGGCGGCCACCCTGCTCGCCCTGCTGCTACTGGGCAACCTCGTGCGCAGCCGCTTCGGCCGCACCTTCCGGGCGGTACGCGACGACGAGGTGGCCGCCCGCCTCGCCGGCATCCACGTCGCCCGTACCCAGGTCCTCGCCTTCGTGGTCAGCGCCGGCGCCGCCGGTCTGGGCGGCGGCCTGCTCGCGGTGCTCGCGCAGAGCGCGTCACCCGGCGCGTTCTCGCTGACGCTGTCGCTCTTCCTGGTCATGGCGGTCGTCATCGGCGGGCTCGGCAGCCTCGCCGGGGCGGTGTGGGGCGCCGTGCTGCTGGTCGCCCTGCCCGACCTGACGCACACCCTGACCGAGTCGCTCACCCTCCCGCCCGCGGTGGCGCAACGGATGGAGGGCAACCTCCCGCTGGCGCTGTTCGGCATCGCGTTGATCGTCGTCATGATCGCCGCGCCCGGCGGCGTGCAGGGCCTGCTGTCGCGTCCCGGACGGCTGCTGCGCGCCCGGTGGCGGACCCGCCGCTGACCTGCCGCGCTGTCCCCCGGGTGGCCGGAACACCGGCCGCCGCTCCACCCCCCACCACCGAAGAACCGGACCGAGAAAGGTCGGTGTCCCATGTCCCGTCCCGTACGACGCGGTCTCGCGATCGCCACCGCCGTCACCCTGCTCGTCACCGCCGCCGGTTGCGGCGAGGGCTCCGACGCCGGCTCCGGCGCCCGGGTCCCCGGTGTCACGGCCGACGAGATCGTCGTCGGCACCCACATGCCGCTGACCGGACCGGCCTCGGCCGGCTACTCCAAGATCGCCCCGGCGACCAAGGCGTACTTCGACTACGTCAACGCCAACGGCGGGGTGCACGGCCGGAAGATCACCTACAAGATCATGGACGACGGGTACAACCCGGCCAACACCCAGCAGGTGGTCCGGCAGTTGGTCCTGCAGGACAAGGTCTTCGCCATCCTCAACGGCCTCGGCACGCCCACCCACAGCGGCGTGCTCGACTTCCTCAAGAGCAACCGGGTGCCCGACCTCTTCGTCGCCTCCGGCAGCCGCAGCTGGGACCAGCCCGAGACGTATCCGGGCACCTTCGGCTTCAACCCGGACTACACCGTCGAGGGCAAGATTCTGGCCAACCACGTCAAGACCGACCTGCCCGGCCGCAAGGTCTGCTTCCTCGGCCAGGACGACGACTTCGGCCGCGACAGCCTCGCCGGGGTGGAGAAGGTGCTCGGCGCCGGCGGGGTCGCGACCCGGCAGACGTACGTCACCAGCAACACCAACCTGGCGCCGCAGATCGGCGCCTTCAAGGCCGCCGGCTGCCAGGTCGTCATCCTCGCCACCGTGCCCGGCTTCACCGCGCTGTCCATCGGCACCGCCGCCCGGCTGGGCTTCCGGCCGCAGTGGGTGGTCTCCAACGTCGGCGCCGACCACCCGACCCTGGCCAAGCAGCTCGGCGCCGCCGCCCCGCTGCTGGAGGGCATGATCGGCGCCAACTACCTGCCCATGCAGAACGACACGGCGAACCCGTGGACCCAGCTCTTCCTCAAGATCAACAAGGAGCACAACGGCGACGCCCCGTTCGACGGCAACGTCGTGTACGGCATGGCGGTCGGCTACCTCTTCGTGCAGGTGCTCCAGGCCGCGGGCAAGGACCTCACCCGCGAGAAGGTGCTCGACGCGGTCAGCAGGGGCGGCTACCAGGGCCCCGGCCTGGCGCCCCTGCGCTACTCCAGCACCGACCACTCCGGGTACGGCGGGCAGCGCCTGACCAGGGTCACCGGGGGAGTGCAGAGCTACTTCGGGCCGACGTTCGAGACCGACGAGGCCGACGGCCCGGTGCGGGAGTACCCGGTGGTGCCGGCGGCCCCGCCCGCCAACGGCATCCCCACCGCCTCCTGACCGGCCACCCACCGTCCGCACCGCCGGGCGCGGTCACGGCCCGCCGTGACCGCGCCGACGTGCGCCTGGTTCGCCCGGCCGGCCGCCGACGCCGAGGCCCGGGCCCGCCGGTGACCGGGAGGCACCGGTGGCCGGACCGCGCCGCGCCGCACTGTGATCTGCACTGCCTCCCGGGCGGGCGGGAATCAGATCGGCACGTCCGGGGTTCGGTGTGGGACGTGACGTGCACACCGTTCCCCGCCCGGCTGCTCCGCGGTCCGGAGCCGATCCGATGACCGCCACCGTCGACGCCCCGGCCGCTCCCGCCGCGCCGGGTGACCTGATGAGCCGCCGGCAGCGCCTGCGCCTGGTCCTCGTGCTGGGCTCGCTGATCGCGGTGGGCCCGCTCACCATCGACATGTACCTGCCCGCGCTCCCGGCGATCGTCGCCGACTTCCACACCACCTCGGCGGCGGTGCAGCTGACCCTGACCGGAACGCTGGCGGGGCTGGCCGTCGGGCAGTTGCTGATCGGTCCGCTCTCCGACGCCGTCGGTCGCCGTACGCCGCTGATCGCCGGCATCGCGTTGCACGTGGTGGCGTCCCTGCTCTGCGCCGTCGCACCGAACGTCGCGGTGCTCGGTGGCCTGCGGGTGGTGCAGGGCCTCGGCATCGCCGCCGCCTCGGTGGTCGCGATGGCCGTGGTGCGCGACCTGTTCAGCGGCGCGGCCTTCGCCACGCTGCTCTCCCGGCTGCTGCTGGTCATGGGCGCGGCCCCGATCCTCGCGCCGACCCTCGGTGGCGCGCTGCTGCGCTGGACGGACTGGCGCGGCGTGTTCGCGGCCCTGGCCGCCTTCGGCGTGCTGCTCGTCGTGGTCGCCGCGCTCGGTCTGCCCGAGACGCTGCCACCCGCGCGACGCCGGCGCGGCGGCGTGACCGCCACGCTGACCGTGTACGGCGCGCTGCTGCGTGACCGCACGTTCGTGGGCCTGGTCCTGGTCGCCGGGCTGGCCATGGCGGCGTTGTTCGCCTACGTCGCCGGGTCGTCGTTCGTGCTGCAGGAGCAGTACGGCCTCGACGAGCAGCAGTTCGGCCTCGCCTTCGGCGCCGGCGCGGTCGGGCTGATCGCCGCGACCCAGTTCAACGTACGGCTGCTGCGCCGGCACCCGCCGCAGCGGATCCTGGTCACCGCGCTGGCCGTGGGGACCGTGGCCGGCCTCGCGCTGCTCGCCGTCGCCGCGACCGGCCTCGGCGGGCTGCCGAGCCTGCTGGTTCCGCTGTGGGTGGTGCTCGCCGCGACCGGCCTCGCCATGCCCAACGCGCCCGCGCTGGCGCTGTCCCGCCACGGGGAGGCGGCCGGCACCGCCTCCGCGCTGCTCGGCGCGGTGCAGTTCGGCGTCGGCGCGCTGGCCGCGCCCCTGGTGGGGGTGCTGGGCACCGGCGCGGTCGCGATGGCGCTCGTCGTCGCCGGCGGCATGGTGGCGTCGACGGCGGTCCTGCTGGTGGTCGTACGGCCGGGTCGGCTCGCCGACCTCGAGCCGGACGTGGTGGTCGTGGCGGCGCACTGAGGGCCGTGACCGGCTCGCGTTCGACACTCGGGAAACCGGACGCCGAACGTCGGTGCGGCCCGCTAGGGTGCCTGCGGGCCCCGCTGGCGCACTCGATGTCGGCGCTGTGACAGGGGCGGAGTCCGGTCGGCGGGGGCCGGCCGGCACGGGGATTCAGGAGATTTCGTGACAGACCAACCCATCGCGACGTCCGACAAACTCGACGCCGCGGTCCTCAAGGTGGCAGGGGTCGTCGTTCTCGGCGCGATCATGTCGATCCTCGACGTGACCGTCGTCAGCGTCGCCCTGCCGACGTTCCAGCGCGAGTTCAACGCGACCTACGCCGAGGTCGCCTGGACGATGACCGCCTACACGCTCGCGCTGGCCACCGTGATCCCGCTCAGCGGCTGGGCCGCCGACCGGTTCGGCACCAAGCGGCTCTACATGATCGCGCTGGTCCTGTTCACGCTCGGGTCCGGGCTGTGCGCCACCGCCGACACGATCGGGCAGTTGATCGGCTACCGGGTGCTGCAGGGCCTCGGCGGCGGCATGCTCATGCCGCTCGGCATGACGATCATGACCCGGGCGGCCGGGCCGCACCGCATCGGCCGGCTGATGGCCGTGCTCGGCATCCCGATGCTGCTCGGGCCCATCGGCGGGCCGATCCTCGGCGGCTGGCTGATCGACACCGCGAGCTGGCACTGGATCTTCCTGATCAACCTGCCGATCGGCGCCATCGGTCTGGTCTACGCCGCGCTGGCACTACCGAAGGACGCTCCCGAACCGTCCGAGTCGTTCGACTTCCTCGGCATGCTGATGCTCTCGCCGGGACTCGCCCTGTTCCTCTACGGCATCTCCACGCTGCCGGAGACCGGCACCGTCACCGACACCGAGGTGTGGGTGCCGATGCTGATCGGCGCCGCCCTCGTGATCGGGTTCGTGCTGTACTCGTTCAAGCCCCGGCACCCACTGCTGGACCTGCGGCTGTTCACCAACCGCAACCTCACCGTGGCGACGGTGACCCTGTTCGTCTTCATCATCGCCTTCATGGGCGCCGGCCTGCTCTTCCCGAGCTACTTCCTGCAGATCCGCGGCGAGTCCACGCTGACCGCCGGCCTGCTGATGGCCCCACAGGGCATCGGCGCGATGGTGACGATGCCGATCGCCGGGATGCTGGCCGACCGGGTCCCCGTCGGCCGCACGGTGCCGTTCGCGCTGGCGCTCATCGCCGTCGGGTTCTTCACCTTCACCCAGGTCGACCCGAACACGTCGTACCTGTTGCTCTGCGGTTCGCTGTTCGTCATGGGGCTGGGCATGGGCGGCACCATGATGCCGGTCATGACCTCGGCGCTGAAGACCCTGCAGTCGCACGACGTGGCCCGGGGCTCCACCCTGGTCAACATCATCCAGCAGATCGGCGGGTCCGTCGGGGCCGCGGTCATGTCGGTGATCCTGACCAACGAGCTGAACGGCTCCCGGCAGATCCCCGGCGCGACCGACCCCACCGGCAACCCGCTGACCGAGGCCGGCCTGGCCATCGCCGTCCAGCAGCAGCCGGAGCTGCTCCAGCAGTTCCCGGTCGAGCCGTCGCTGATCGAGCGGGGCCTGGACTTCGCCGCCGACTCGTTCGCCACCACCTTCTGGGTCGGATTCGCGCTGGTGCTGGTGACGTTCATCCCGGCCGCGTTCCTGCCCCGCCGCCGCGAGCCGTCGCACCTGCTCGACGACCAGCCGGAGAAGGCGGCCGTCCCCGTCGCCCTGCACTGACACCGACGGTCGGGCCGCCGGGAATCACCCCGGCGGCCCGACCGGCCGTCGCCCGTCCGCCCTGCCCGATGTCGGGGTGGAGGCGGCCGTGATGGGATGGCGCCATGCAGTTCACCGTGACAGACGTGCCGGAGCGGGAGCGCTTCGAGGCGCGCGACGAGACCGGCGCGCTGGCCGGACTGGTCACCTACCAGCTGACCGGCGCCATCATCGCCTACACGCACACCGAGGTGGGCGCCGAGTTCGAGGGGCGAGGGGTCGGCTCGACGTTGGCCCGCGCGGTGCTCGACGACGCCCGGGCCAGAGGCCGGACCGTCGTGCCGATCTGCCCGTTCATCAGCGAATGGCTCGGCAAGCACCCGGAGTACGACGGCATCGTCGCCCGGTCGACGCGGAAGGTGAAGTAGCCCGGCTGCGACACCCGGGCCGACCCGCCCGGGCCGACCCGACGCGCCGTCCCGGCCGCCACGGACGACGCGCCGGGCGCGGTCAGTGGCAGCGCCACACGACGGCCTGGATGGTGCCCGTCGCGTCGTCCGACTGCCCGCCGACGGTGCGCCCGTCGTCGCTGACCGTCGTCGCGATGGTGGACACCCCGGTCGGCTCGCCGTCGGCCAGCGCCGGCAGCACCACCGTGGCGTCGTCGGTGACGAGCACCGCCCGCTTCCGGGTGTCCGTGCCGATCTGCCAGCCCTGCGCGTTGACCGTGTTCGGGTAGGGCTCCAGGTTCTCGAAGATCCGCACCTCGCCGGTGCGGACGTTCCACCGCACCGCCGCCGTCCGCTGGCTCCTGGCCGCCGTGCCGGGGCCCGTCGAGCCGGCCGGGTCGGCCGTCGACCCGCGCCCGTCGAGCGCGCCGGCCAGGCCGGTCGCCCAGCCGTTGCGGATGCTGAAGACCCGCGCCCCCGCGGCCGGCCCGCCGTCGACCCGCGGCATCGCCAGCTCGCGGTGGGTGCCGTCCGGGAACCAGACGTACGGTCGGCCCCGGTCGACGGTGCCGACCACCGTGCCGTCCTCGTCGATGTCGCCGGCCTCGGCCTCCGACGCCCCGGCGGGCAGCGGCAGCCGGATCGGCTTCGCCGTCGCCGACGGCCAGACCAGCACCGCCCGGCGGGAGTCGTCGTCACCCACGATGGCCCCGGCGTCGTTGATCGCGTACGCCGACCCGCGCCGCACACCCGGCAACGGTGACACCCTGCCGCCCTGGTAGACGTAGGGGACCGGGCCGGTGTCGGCCTCGCTGCCCCCGACGTAGCTCCAGCCGACCGCGGTGCCCGTCGAGTTGACGTCCTGCAGCGACTCCTCCAGGTCGCCGGGGAGCATCACCTTGCGCGCCGCGCCGTCGTGCCAGATGACGGCCTGGTAGCCGCCGCCGCGCGGGTACGCGCGCCCGACGACGTACCGGCCGGTCGGGTCGGCGCCGGAGACCAGGGCCATCGGCGCGCCGTCCGGCGCGGGCAGCCGGTGCAGCGTGCAGCCGGTCGGCGGGGTCGCCGTCGGCGCGCTCCAGCCGGGGGTGCCCGGGATCGTGTACGGCGCCTTCGGCGGGGCCGGGGCGGTGCTGCGCGGCGCACCGGTCGCCGTGGTCGGCGAGGGGGCGCCGCCGACCAGCCCGCCCGCGACCGAGGCGCCGGCGACGGCGAGCGCGGTCACCGACGCCGCGCCCGCGTACCCGGCGCCACGGCGGGCCCGGCGTCGGCGTCCGGCGCTGATCGCCTGCGCCACGTCCACCGTCGACGGTGTCCGCGGCTCGTCGTCGAGGGCGCGCAGCAGCTCGATTTCGGATGGCATTGTCCTGCTCCTCACGTCGTGGCGGAGAATCCGGCCAGTTCCCGCTCGCCGAGCAGACGCCGCAGCGTGGCCAGCCCGCGCGACGTCTGGCTCTTGACCGTTCCGGAGGAGCAGCCCAGCATCCCGGCCACCTCGTCGACCGGCAGGTCGTAGTAGAACCGCAGCACCAGCACGGCCTGCTGCCGGCGGGGCACCCGGCTCAGCGCCGCCCGTACCACCTGGCGGTCCTCGACGCCGCCGTCCTCGAACGGCGGTGGCTCGGGTGTGTCGCGGAACAGCCGCACCCGGGTCCACGCCAGCCGCCGCTCGTTGATGTACGTGCGCACCAGCATGGTCCGCACGTACGCGTCGAGCCGGTCGGCGGCCCGCGCGTGGCGCCACTTCACGTACAGCGTGGTGATGGTCTGCTGGACCAGGTCGTCGGCGCGGTGCTCGTCGCCGGCCAGGAGGTACGCCAGCCGCCGCAGCGCGGGGATGCGCGCCGTGACGTAGTCGACGTACTCCTGCTCCGAAGCATCCCGCATCGCCCCGTCCCTCCGTTGGTCATCACCCCTCAGACGGGCGCGGGCGACCACCCGGTTGTCCGGTCGCGCACATTGATTCGGCGGTGCGTCCGGGTCAGCTGAGCCGCTCGACGACCAGCGCCATGCCCTGGCCGCCGCCGACGCACATCGTCGCCAGTCCGATCTGCCGGTCGTGCCAGCGCAGCGAGTTGATCAGGGTGGTGGTGATCCGGGCGCCGGTCATCCCGAACGGGTGCCCGACGGCGATGGCGCCGCCGTTGACGTTGAGCCGGCCCCAGTCGACGCCCAGCTCCTGCGCGCTCGGCACCACCTGCGCGGCGAACGCCTCGTTGATCTCCACCAGGTCGACGTCGCGGATGGACATGCCGGCGCGGCGCAACGCCTGCCGGGACGCCTCGACCGGCCCGAGCCCCATGATCTCGGGGGAGAGCGCCGACAGGCCGGTGGAGACGATCCGGGCCAGCGGGGCCACCCCCAGCTCCCGGGCCCGTACGTCGGACATCACGACGAGGGCGGCGGCGCCGTCGTTGAGCGGGCAGCTGTTGCCGGCGGTGACCGTGCCGTCGGGTCGGAACACCGGTGCGAGGGCGGCGACCGCGTCGAGGGTGGTGCCGGGACGCGGCCCGTCGTCGGCGGCGACCACCGCCCCGTCGGGCACGGTGACCGGGGTGATCTCGCGGGCCCAGAAGCCGTCGGCGATCGCCTTCTCGGCCAGTTGCTGCGACCGTACGGCGAACTCGTCCTGCCGCTGCCGGGACACGCCGCGCAGCTGGGCCACGTTCTCGGCGGTCTGGCCCATGGCGATGTAGACGTCGGGCAGGTGACCGTCGAGGCGGGGGTCGCGCCAGCGCGGCGCCCCGCCGGCGGCCCGGGACGCGGTGCGGGCCGTCGCGCCGGTGAACGCGGCGTTGGTGCTGCCGGGGTGCCCGTCGCTGCGGCCGTTTCCGTACCGCGACACGCACTCGACGCCGGCGGAGACGAAGACGTGTCCCTCGCCGGCGCGGATGGCGTGCATCGCCATCCGGGTGGTCTGCAGCGACGACGAGCAGTACCGGTTGACCGTGGTGCCGGGGAGCTGGTCGAGGTCGAGCAGGGTTGCGACCACCCGCGCGAGGTTGTGGCCCTGCTCGCCGGCCGGTTGACCGCAGCCGAGCATGAGGTCGTCGATCTCGCCGGGGTCGAGCATCGGCACCTGCGCCAGCGCGGCCCGCACGATCGTGGCGGCCAGGTCGTCGGCGCGCAGCTCGCGCAGTGACCCCTTGTTCGCGCGTCCGATCGGTGACCGCGCGGCGGCGACGATGACGGCTTCCGGCATGGCGACGTCCTCCATGGAGGCAGCGAAATATATGCACTGACAGTGCGGCTACCGGTCCCCAATGTCAACGCCTGGCGCGAGTGGTTGTTCTCACCGGCGTTGACGAGGACGAGTGGCGGTCCCTACTATCTGCACTGTAAGTGAATATTCAGGGTCGGCTGTCGGGCCGGGTCGCGGCCGGCGCTCGGGCTGCCCCGACCGTGCCGCCGCCGGTCGCGCCCGGAGCGGAACCGAGCAGTGGACCATCGACCGGGCGATCCAGGCCCACGGCGCGTCGGGCGTCGGCCAGGACACCCCGCTGGCCCGGCTCGGGGCCCGGGCCCGCGCCCTGCGGCTGGCCGACGGCCCGGACGAGGTGCACCGGCAGTCACCGGCCCGCCGGGAGCTGCGCCGGCATCGGTCCCGCGCGACGTCGCCCGTCTAGACTCTGCGTGACCAGGACGGTGGTGAGGGAGGCGGCACGGATGGGCAGGGTCGAGGCGCCGGGCCGGGTCGACGGACGGACCGCCCGGGCCGAACGCACCCGGGCGGCCATCGTCGAGGCGCATCTCGCGCTCATCTCCGAGGGTGACCTGCGGCCGACCGGCGAACGCATCGCCGAGCGGGCCGGGGTGTCCCTGCGCACGCTCTGGACCAACTTCAAGGACATGGAGACGCTGTTCGAGGCGAGCGGCGAGGAGCTGCTGCGTCAGCAGGACGCCGCGTACCGGCCGATCTCGCCCGCGCTGCCGCTGGCCAAGCGGGTCGACGCGTACTGCCGGCAGCGGGCCCGGCTCCTGCAGCTCATCGCGCCGTCCGCCCGGGCCGCGCAGATGCGCGAACCGGTGTCCGCGCAGTTGCGCCGCAACCGCCTCAAGCACATCGCCCGGGTCCGCGACGAGGTCGAGCAGCTCTTCGCCGCCGAGCTGGAACAGGCCGGACCGGGCCGGGAGCAGTTGGTCAACGCCGTGGTGGCCGCGAGCATGTGGCCGGCCTGGTCGATGCTGCGCGACGGCCTCGGGCTGGGCGTGGACGCCGCCCGGGCGGTGATGGCCCGTACGGTGGCCGCGCTGCTGGCCGATCCGGCGGCGCGCTGACTCCTCGCCCGGCGAGCTCCGGCGGCACCGCTGCGCCCGTGGCGAACCAGCTGCCTCTTTCCAACTGGTTACCAATGGGTGAAACTACCTGCATGGTTACTGCATCAAGAGTGCAAATAACCGTGCTGCGGGGGCGCGACGACGAGTGCCGGGAGATCCGACGCCTGCTCGACGGCCCGACGGGCGGGGGAGCGCTGCTGTTCCAGGGTGAGCCCGGCTCGGGTCGCACCGCGCTGGTGACCTACGCGCACCGGCACGCCGCGCACCGCACCGCCCTCGCCGGGACCGGGCTCGCCGACGAGGCCGCCCTGCCGTACGCGGGGCTGCAACGGCTCCTCGACCCGCTGCTCGACCGGGCCGGGGCCCTGCCCGAGCGGCAGCAGAGCGTGCTGCGCCGGGCGCTGACCGGCGAGGGCTGCCCCGCCTGCCACCGGCTGGCCCTGTCGATGGCCGTGCTCGGCCTGCTCGCCGTCACCGCCCGCGAGCGTCCCCTGCTCTGCACCATGGACGACGTCGACCAGGGCGACCGGCCGACCGCCGAGGTGCTGGCCTTCGTGGCCCGACGGCTGCGCGACCTGCCGGTCGCCGTCGTGCTCACCGCCGGCGTCGACGCCACGGCCGACGGCATTCCCGGCTATCGGCTGCGACCCCTCGGCGAGGCCGACAGCCGGGCCGTCCTCGCCGACCGGCTGCCCGGACGGCCACCGGAGACGGTCGTCACCGCGCTGGCCGCCCTCGGCGGAGGCAACCCGCAGGCCCTGGTCGACCTCGCCGGTGCGCTCACCCCCGGTCAGTGCCGGGGGGAGGAGCCGCTGCCCACCGCACCACCGCCCGACGGCGGGCTCGCCCGCGCCTACCGCGCCCGCCTGGACCGGTTGCCGCCGGACACCCGGCGGGTGCTGCTGCTCGCCGCGCTCGACACCGACGGCGATCCGGCCACCCTCACCCGGGCCGCGCGGGCCGCCGGGACCACGGTGGACGCCCTCGCGCCGGCCGAGGCCGCCGGCCTGGTGCGGGTCGGCCCGCACGGGGTCACCTTCCCGCAGCCGCTGGCCCGGTCCATGGTGGAGGCCACCGCGCCCCTCGCGCGGCGCCGGGCGGCGCACCTGCTCCTCGCCGACCTGTGTGCCGGCGCCGGGCGGCGGCTGCGCCGGGCCCTGCACCTCGCCGCCGTCGCGGCCGGCCCGGATCCGCTGCTGGCGGCGGAGCTGGCGGAGGCGGCGGCCGGTGGTGAGGACGGCTGGGCCACCGCCTCGGCGGCACTGCGGCGGGCCGCCGAGCTCGACCCGGCCCACGCCGCCACCCGCCTGCTGACCGCCGCCCGTTACGCCTGGTCGGCCGGCCGACCCGACGAGGCCCGGCTGCTGCTGGCCACGCTGCCCGCCGCCGATCCGGCCGGGTCCGGCCGGGCCGACCTGCTGCGCGGCGAGCTGGAACTGCGCTGCGGCGCACCGCCGGCGGCGTTGACGACCCTGCTGGCCGGCGCCGAGGCGGTGGCCGGCACGGATCGCGCCGCGGCCCTCGGCGCGTTGGCCCGCGCCGGCGAGGCGGCCTGCTTCTCCGGCGACCAGTACCGCTACGCCGAGGTGGCGCGCCGGGCACAGCGGCTGTGCCGGCCGGACGACCCACCGGCGACGGAACTGACCGGCGCGCTGATCGCCGGGGTGGCCGCGACGCTGCGCGCCGATCACGAGCGGGCCGGGCCCGCGCTGCGCCGGGCCGTCGTGCTGGGGGACCGGCTGGCCGCGGCGGAACTCACCCCGACCGCGCTGTGCAGCGCGGCGGTGGCCGGCCTGCTGGTGGCCGTGGACAGCGCGGCGCACCGGCTCGCCGACCGGGCCGTCGCGCTCGCCCGCGACCGGGGTGAGCTGTCGGTGCTGCCCCGGGCGCTGGACCTGCGAGCCGTCGCCGAGTACTGGCTGGGCCGGCACGAGGCGGCCGGGGAGAGCTCCCGGGAAGGACTGCGGGTCGCCCGCGCCACCGGTCAGGCCAACGGGGTCGCGGTCCACCTGGGCATGCTGGCCGTGCTGGCCGCCGTCCGGGCCGACCGGGCCACCAGTCTGCGGCGGATCGCCGAGATCGGTGAGGCGCCGACGCCGGGCAGCCGCCCGCACGCGCTCGCGCAGTGGGCGCTGGGCGTGCTCGACCTGGTCGACGGCCGGCACGCCGACGCGGCAGCCCGGCTGGCGTCGCTGGCCCGTACCGGCACCGGACGCGGTCAGGTCCTCGTCCAGGTGATGGCGACGCCGTACCTGGTGGAGGCCGCCGCCCACCTGGCCCACCACCCGGCGGCGAGCGCCGCGCTCGCGGTCTTCGACCGGTGGGCCAGCAGTACGGCGAGCCCGTCCCGCCGGGCCCTGTCCGCCCGGTGCCACGCGCTGCTCGCCCCGCGCGGCAGCGCCGCGGCCGAGCAGGGTTTCCGCGCCGCCTTGCGGCTGCACCCGGCCGATGCCGGCACGTTCGAGCGGGCCCGCACCGAACTGCTCTTCGGTCAGGAGCTGCGCCGCAGCCGGCGACCGCGCGACGCCCGGGCGCACCTGCACCGGGCCCGGGAGGCGTTCACCCTGCTGGGGGCGAGCACCTGGGCCGAGCAGGCCACCGCGGAGCTGCGGGCGGCGGGGGAGTCGGTCGGCCCGCCGGAGCGGGAGGCGGCGCATCTGCTGACCGGCCAGCAACTGCGCATCGCGCGGCTGGTCGCGCAGGGGGCCACCAACCGGGAGGTCGCCGCCCGGATGTTCCTGTCCACCAGGACGGTCGACCACCACCTGCGCAACATCTTCCACCGGCTCGGCGTCCGCTCCCGCATCGAACTGGCCCGTGTGCTGTCCTAGGCGCACCGGCCCGGACAGCGCCGCGCCCAGGTCCTCCCGGCGCTGCGGGCCCGGACCTACGAGGCCAGCCGCCGACCCGCGGTGCGGCCCGATCCGGTGAACGCGGCACCGCCGTCGGACCGGTTGATCTCCGACCAGACCTCGTCGAGGGAGAGGCCGAGCACGTCGGCGATGGCGGCGATGGTCGAGAAGGCGGGGGTGGCCACCCGACCGGACTCGATCTTGCGAAGGGTCTCCGGCGAGACACCCGCGTCCAACGCGGTGCAGAGCATCGAACGCTGCCCCCGGGCGCGACGCAGGAGGGCGCCGAGACGCTGCCCGCGCTCGACCTCCTCGGGAGTGAGCGGCAACCTGACCATGGCTGCGATTCTAGTACCGGGATAACATGGCCGGGATATTTATTGGGTACGCGAGGAAGAGTCTGCATGATCGAGATCCTGGATCCCACCGAACTGCCCCGCGCCAGGGAGGCAGGCGCCCTGGTCGCCGACATCCTGCAGACGCTGCGCAGCCGCTGCGAGGTGGGCACGAACCTGCTGGACATCGACCAGTGGGCCCAGGCGATGATCACCGAGGCCGGCGGGAAGTCCTGCTACGTCGACTACGAGCCGTCCTTCGGACGCGGGCCGTTCGGCCACTACATCTGCACGTCGGTCAACGACGCGGTGCTGCACGGGCTGCCGCACGACTACGCGCTCGCCGACGGCGACCTGCTCTCGCTGGACCTCGCCGTCTCCCACGGCGGGATCGTCGCCGACTCCGCCGTCAGCTTCATCGTGGGCGACGTGCGGCCCCCGGAGAGCGTGGCGCTGATCGACGCGACCGAACGTGCCCTGAGCGCGGGGATCGCCGCGGCGGGCCCCGGCGCGCGCATCGGTGACATCTCCCATGCCATCGGCTCGGTCCTCCGCGCGGCGGGATACTCGGTCAACACCGAGTTCGGCGGGCACGGCGTAGGGTCGACGATGCACCAGGACCCGCACGTGTCCAACACCGGGCGGCCCGGTCGCGGGTACCGGCTGCGCCCCGGGCTGCTGCTGGCACTGGAGCCCTGGGTGATGGCGGACACCGCCGCCCTCGTCACCGACGCCGACGGCTGGACGTTGCGCAGCGCGACCGGCTGCCGCACGGCGCACAGTGAACACACCATCGCCATCACCCACGACGGCGCCGAGATCCTCACCGTGCCGAAGCAGCCGCGACCGTGAGGTGACCGCCGCCGCGGTGGGGACCGCTCGGCCGACCGGCAGCCCACCCGTCGCGCGACCGCCGCGGGCCTAGGGCAGCAGGACCACGGTACGGGCGCCCTCGCCCCGGGCCATCCGGTCGAACGCCGCCGGGGCGTCGTCCAGCGCCACCCGGTCGGTGATCAACGGCGCCAGGTCGAGGGTGCCGTCGCGCACGGCCCGGGCGAGTTCGGGCAGGTCCCGGTCGGGGTCGGAGGAGCCGTAGACCGAGGAGCGCAGCGTCCGGGCCGAGTGGAAGATGTCCAGCGCGCCGAGCCCGACGACGTCGTCCTTGGCCCCCATGCCCACCACGGTCACCTGACCGCCCCGGCGGGTGGCCCGCCACGCCGTACGGATGGTGGCGCTGCGCCCGACGCACTCCACGGCGTGGTCGACGCCCCGGCCGCCGGTGCGCGCCCGGACCGCCCGGTTGAGGTTGTCGTCGGCGAGCAGGAAGTCGGTCGCGCCGGCGGCGACGGCCAGCTCCGCCTTGGCCGGTGACACGTCGACGGCGAGCACCGGAGCGGCCCCGGCCGCCCGGGCGGCGGCGACCACGGACAGGCCCACCCCGCCGAGGCCGATCACGGCCACCGACTCACCGGCGGCCACCCGGGCGGTACGGCGGACCGCGCCGACGCCGGTGAGCACGGCGCAGCCGAGCAGCGCGGCGGCGGCGAAGGGCAGCTCGGCGGGGACGCCGATGACCGCCTGCTGCGGCACCACCACCTGCTCGGCGAGGGCGCCCAGACCCAGCGTGACGTGCAGCGGCGTGCCGTCGCGGGTCCGGCCCCGGGTTAACGCCGGCGATCCGGCGGACTCGCATAGCCACGGCTCGCCGTGCCCGCAGTACCAGCACCGCCGGCACGGCGGCGCCCAGTTCAGCACCACGTGCTCGCCGGGGCGTACCCGGTCGACGCCGTCGCCGACCTCGCGCACCACGCCCGCCGCCTCGTGGCCGAGCACCAGCGGGTACGGCGGCGTCAGGGTGCCGTCGACCATGGACAGGTCGGAGTGGCAGACCCCGGCGGCCCGGACGTCCACCCGCACCTCGCCGGGGCCCGGGGCGGGCAGGTCGATCTCCTCCACCCGGGGCGGGTCGCCGACGGCGCGGGCCACCAGGGCCCTCATCGCTGGATGGCCTTGGTCTGGAGGAACTCGTCGAGCCCGTAGCTACCCAGCTCCCGGCCGAGGCCGGACTGCTTGTAGCCGCCGAACGGGGCGAGCGGGTTGAACGGGGCGCCGTTGATGTCCACCGCGCCGGTGCGCATCCGCCGGGCCACCGCGAGGGCCCGGTCGGTGTCGGTGGACCAGACCGCGCCGGCCAGCCCGTAGCGGGAGTTGTTGGCGACCGCGACGGCGTGCTCGTCGTCGTCGACCGGGATGACGGCGAGCACCGGGCCGAAGACCTCCTCCTGGGCCAGGGCGCTGTCCGGGTCGACGTCGGCGATGACCGTGGGCGCGACGAAGAAGCCCCGGTCCGGCACCGGGGCGTCCGGTCCACCGGCGACCAACCGACCCCCGTCGGCGAGGCCCCGGGCCACGTGCGTGCGGACCCGGTCGCGCTGCGCCGCCGAGACGAGGGGGCCGAGGCGGGTCGCCGGGTCGAACGGGTCACCGAGGCGGTACCCGGCGGCGGCCTGCGCGGCGAGCGCCACGGCCTCCTCGTAGCGGGTCCGGTGCACCAGCATCCGGGTCCAGGCGGTGCAGGTCTGCCCGGAGTTGAGGAAGGCGTTGCCGACGCCCACCTTCACCGCCGTGGCCAGGTCGGCGTCGTCGAGGATCACGTTGGCCGACTTGCCGCCGAGTTCCAGCGCCACCCGGGCGATCCGGTCGGCGGCCAGGTGCGAGATCTGCCGGCCGGTGGCGGTGGAGCCGGTGAAGGAGACCATGTCGACGTCCGGGTGGGCGGCGATGGCCGCGCCGACCTGCGGGCCGGTGCCGGTGACGAGGTTGACCACCCCGGGCGGGAACCCGGCCTCGTCGATCGCGTCGAAGAGCAGGTACGCCACCAGCGGCGTCAGCTCACTGGGCTTGAGCACCACCGGGCAGCCCGCGGCCAGCGCCGGGGCCAGCTTGGCCACCACCTGGTGCAGCGGGTAGTTCCACGGGGTGATCGCGCCGACCACGCCGACCGGCTCCCGGACCACCAGCGAGTTGCCCACCGTGTGCTCGGCCGGTGCCTGCCCGGCCAGGTCGACGTAGCCGCGCAGCACGGTCAGCGGCAGACCGGTCTGGACCCGGGTGGCCACCTTGAGCGGGGTGCCCAGCTCCAGGGCCACCGTGCGGGCGATCTCCTCGGCGCGGGCGGCCAGCGCGGTGTGCAGCCGGTGCAGCGCCTTCGCCCGGTCGGCCGGCGCGGTGCCCGCCCAGCCGTCGAACGCGGCGCGGGCGGCGGCGACCGCGCGGTCGACGTCGGCCGCCGAGCCCGCCGGTACGCTCCCGACGATCTCCTCGGTCGCCGGGTTCTGCACCTCGACGGTGTCCGCGCCGGACGCGGTGACCCAGCGTCCGTCCAGGTAGAAGTCGGTCCGTGCGAGTTCCATCGCGCCCCTCACGTCGCCCCGAAACTAGCAGTGCAAGTTTTACTCTAGTCGGCAGTGGCGTCGGGCGGGAAGGGCGGCAGCGCGCCGACCGTGCGTTCGTAGGTGCGCGACAGCCCCTCGATGAGCGCGTCGAGGCCGAGGGTGAAGGCGCCCTCGTCGACGCGCTGCTGGTGCTCGGCGAGCCGGTGCGCCTGGGTCAGGTGCGGGTACTGCTCGGCGTACAGCCCCGGGTCCTCGACGAACCCCCGGGCGAACGAGCCGAGCGCCGATCCGGCGACGAAGTACCGCATGAGCGCGCCGATGTGGGTGGCCCGGGCGGGTGGCCAGCCGGCGTCGACCAGTCCACCGTAGACGGCGTCGGCCATGGCCAGCGCCGCCGGACGCCGCCCGGGGCCCTGGGCCAGGTACGGCACGATGTGCGGGTGCGCGGCCAGCGCCGCCCGGTACGAGTGCCCCCACCGGCGCAGCGCCTCGCGCCAGTCCACGGCGCCGAAGAAGGACACGTCGACCTGTGCGGTGATGCTGTCGGCGACCGCGTCGAGGATCTCGTCCTTGGTGGCGAAGTGGTTGTACAGCGACGGCCCGCGCACGCCCAGCTCCGCCGCGAGTCGGCGGGTGGAGAAGCCCTCCAGGCCGTCGGCGTCGATCAGCGCGGCGGCCGTCTCGACGATGAGCTGCCGGTTGAGCAGCGCCTGCCGCGGCCGGGGCATCGTTGCCTCCCTCACTCGGTGATCCGCCGCAGACTCTGCCACACCAGGGTCTGGACGGATTAAAACTTGCAGCGCTAGTTTAAGGGTCATGGATCTCCAGCTGTCCCCGGAACAGGCGGCGGTGCGTCACCTCGCCGCCGACTTCGTCGACCGCGAGGTGACGCCGTACGCGCGGGACTGGGACCGGCGCGAGGCCGTCGACCCGGCCATCGTCGGCAAGCTCGGCGACCTCGGCTTCCTCGGACTCACCGTCGCCGAGGAGCACGGCGGCTCCGGCGGGGACCACCTCTCGTACTGCCTGGTCCTGGAGGAGCTGGGCCGGGGCGACTCGGCGGTGCGCGGCATCGTCTCGGTCTCGCTCGGCCTGGTCGCCAAGGCGATCGCCGCGCACGGCACCGACGCGCAGCGGGCGCGGTGGCTGCCCCCGCTCTGCTCCGGCGCGGCCCTCGGCTGCTTCGCGCTGACCGAACCCGACAGCGGCTCCGACGCCGCCGCGCTGCGCACCCGCGCGGAGCGCGCCGGCGGCGACTGGCTGCTCACCGGCACCAAGACGTTCATCACCAACGGCACCACCGCCGACGTCGCCCTCGTCCTGGCCCGCAGCGGCGGCGACGGGCACCGGGGCATCACCGCCTTCCTGGTGCCCACCGACAGCCCGGGCCTGACCCGCCGGGAGCTGCACGGCAAGCTGGGCCTGCGGGGGCAGGCCACCGCCGAACTGCGCCTCGACGGGGTACGGGTGCCCGACTCGGCGCGCCTGGGCGAGCAGGGCGGGGGCTTCCGGCTGGCGCTGGCCACCCTCGCCAAGGGCCGGATGTCGGTGGCCGCCGGCTGCGTCGGCATCGCCCAGGGCTGCCTGGACGCCGCCGTCGCCTACGCCGGCCAGCGCACCCAGTTCGGCAAGCCGGTCGCCGCCCACCAGCTCGTCCAGCAGCTGCTCGCCTCGATCGCGGTCGACACCGCCGCCGCCCGGCTGCTGGTGTGGCGCGTCGCCGACCTCGTCGACCGCGGCGAGCCCTTCGCCACCGAGGCGTCGATGGCCAAGCTGTTCGCCAGCGAGGCCGCCGTCCGCGCGGCCAACGACGCCCTGCAGGTCTTCGGCGGGTACGGCTACCTCGACGAGTACCCGGTCGCCAAGTACCTGCGCGACGCCCGCGTCGCCACCCTCTACGAGGGCACCAGCCAGATCCAGCACCTGCTCATCGGACGCGCCCTCACCGGCGTCGACGCCTTCTAGAGTCCTGGGGAGAAGCATGACCAGATTCGCCGACCGGATCGCCGTCGTCACCGGAGGGGCGCAGGGCATCGGCGCGGCCACCGCCCACCGCCTGGCCGCCGAGGGCGCGGCGGTCGCCGTGGTCGACCTCGACGCCGCGCGCAGCCAGGCCGTCGCGGACGAGATCGCCGCGGCCGGCGGCCGGGCCGTCGGCATCGGGTGCGACGTCACCGACGCCGACGCGGTGGCCGCGATGAGCGCCCGGGTGCTCCAGACGTACGGGGCGGTGCACGTGCTGGTCAACAACGCCGGCATCACCCGCGACAACCTGCTGTTCAAGATGCCGCGCGCCGACTGGGACGCGGTGCTGACCACCAACCTGACCAGCATGTTCCTCTGCTGCCAGGCGGTGCAGGAGCACATGGTCGCCGCCCGCTACGGCCGGATCGTCAACCTCGGCAGCCGCTCCGCGCTCGGCAACCGGGGCCAGGTCAACTACGCGGCGGCCAAGGCGGGCGTGCAGGGGCTGACCGCCACGCTCGCCGTCGAGCTGGGCCCGTTCAACGTCACCGTGAACGCCGTCGCCCCCGGCTACGTCGCCACCGCCATGACGGCCGCCACCGCGCAGCGGGTCGGCAGTAACCCCGAGGAGCACCAGCGGATGGTCGCCGAGCACACCCCGCTGCGACGGGTCGCCCAGCCGGCCGAGATCGCCTCGGTGATCGCCTTCCTGGCCAGCGACGACGCCTCGTACGTCACCGGCCAGACCCTGTACGTCAACGGCGGCGCGCGCTGACCCGCGCCCGGCGCAGAGGAGGTAGCACATGGACTTCGCACTGTCCGACGAGGAACGGGCCGTCCGTGACACGGCCCGCGACTTCATCACCAGGGAGGTGATGCCGCTGGAACAGGAGGTGCTGCGCCGCGAACGCGCCCACCGGCCCGGCCTGGAGCGGTCCGAGCTGCGCGAGCTGCAACTCAAGGCCAGGAAGTTCGGCTTCTGGGGCCTGGCCACCCCCGAGGAGTACGGCGGCATGGACCTGTCCGCCGTCACGCAGTCGCTGATCTGGACCGAGATCGGCCGCACGTTCGTGCCGTTCCGCTTCGGCGGCGAGGCCGACAACATCCTGTTCCACGCCACCGACGAGCAGAAGCGCGAGTTCCTGATCCCCACCATCGAGGGGGAGCGGATCTCCTGCTTCGCGATCACCGAGCCCGGCGCCGGCTCCGACGCCGCCAACATCAGGCTCTCGGCGCGCCGCGACGGCGACGACTGGGTGCTCAACGGCGAGAAGACCTTCATCACCAACGGCGACGACGCGGACTTCGCCATCGTGGTGGCGGTGACCGACCGGGACAAGGGCGCCCGCAATGGCGGGGCGACCGCCTTCCTCGTCGACCGGGCGATGGGCTGGCGCTCGGAGTTCATCCCGACCATGGGCGAGGGCGGCCCGGCGTCGCTGATCTTCGAGGACGTGCGGGTGCCGCACCGTAACATCCTCGGCGAGATCGGCCAGGGCTTCGCCCTGGGCATGCAGTGGATCGGCAAGGGCCGCTACACCATCCCGTCGCACGCCGTCGGCATCGCCGAACGGGCCCTGCGGATGGCGATCGAGCACGCCAACACCCGGGAGACCTTCGGCGCGAAGATCGGCACCAACCAGGCCATCCAGTGGATGATCGCCGACTCGGAGACCGAGCTGGAGGCCGCCCGCTGGCTGATCCTGCGCGCCGCCTGGACCGTCGATGCGGGCATGGACCCGCGCCACGCCTCCTCGATGGCCAAGCTGTACGGCGCCGGCATGGTCAACCGGGTCGTCGACCGGGTGCTACAGATCCACGGCGGCATGGGCTACACCCGGGAGCTGCCCATCGAACGCTGGTACCGGCAGGTCCGGCTGTACCGCATCTTCGAGGGCACCGACGAGATGCAGCGTCTGATCATCGCGCGGGACCTGCTGCGCGGCTACACCCGGTTGGGAGGGCACCTCGGATGAGGACGTTCGCCTCCACCGACGAGCTGGCCGCCGCCGTCGGCGAGACCCTCGGCCCCGGGCCCTGGGAGCGCATCGGGCAGGACCGCGTCCAGCTCTTCGCCGACGCCACCGGCGACCACCAGTGGATCCACCTCGACGCCGCGCGGGCCGCCACCGGCCCCTTCGGCGGCACGATCGCCCACGGGTACCTCACCCTGTCCCTGCTGCCGGCGCTGGCCGGCCGCCTCTACCGGGTCGAGGGCGTCCGGATGGGCATCAACTACGGGCTCAACCGGGTGCGGTTCCCCGCCCCGCTGCGCGTCGGCGCCGCCGTGCGGGCCACCGTCACCATCGCCGACGTGTCGCCCGTCCCCGGCGGGGTGCAGCTCGTCACCTCGGCGACCGTGGACAGCGACGACGGCGGCAAGCCCGTCTGCGTCGCCGAGACGGTGAGCCGGCTGCTGACCGGGGAGCCGGCCCGGTGACCGCGCTGTCGGTGGCGATGATCCTGGCCGAGTCCGCCCGCCGGCACGCCGACACCGTCGCCGTCGTCGACGGCGACATCCGGGTGACGTACGCCGAACTGTGGCTGGAGGCCCGCTGCCACGCCGCCGGGCTGCGCGCGCTCGGCGTGCGCCCCGGCGACCGGGTCGCCCTGCTCGCCCCCAACGTGGTGGACTTCCCCCGGGTGTACTACGGCGCTCTCGCCGCCGGGGCGGTGCTCGTGCCGGTGCACCTGCTGCTGACCCCCGACGAGGCCGCGCACGTGCTGCGCGACAGCGGCGCCACCCTGCTCGTCTGCCACACCTCCCAGCTGCCGATGGGCGCGCGGGCCGCGGCGCTGGCGGGGGTGCCGCTCGTGACGGTCGGCCCGGCGGCCGAGGCGCCCCGCCTGGAGGACGCCGGCGGGTCCGCCCCGCTGCCGTCGTACCTGACCCGGTCCGCCGAGGACCCGGCGGTGATCCTCTACACCAGCGGCACCACCGGCACCCCGAAGGGTGCGGTGCTCACCCACCTCAACCTCGTGCTCAACGCCACGGTCAACGTCTTCGACGCCAACGACGCGCGCAGCACCGACGTGGTGCTCGGCTGCCTCCCGCTGTTCCACAGCTTCGGGCAGACCGTGGCGATGAACGGCACCTTCCGCATCGGCGCGACGCTGGTGCTGCTCAGCCGGTTCACCGGCCCGGCGGCGATCGACCTGATGCTGCGCGAGGCGGTGACCGTCTTCCACGGCGTGCCGACCATGTACGTCGCGCTGCTCGACGCGAGCCGGGACCTGGACACCCTGCCCGCCCTGCGCCTGTGCGTCTCCGGTGGGGCGTCGCTGCCGGTGGCCGTGCTCGAGACGTTCCACACCACCTTCCGCACGACGGTCTTCGAGGGCTACGGCCTCTCCGAGACCTCACCGACGGCCACCACCAACCAGCCGCACTTCGGCACCCGGGCCGGCACCGTCGGACACCCGGTGTGGGGCGTCGAGGTGGAGATCGCCCGGGCCGACCTGGACGACCGGATCGAGCTGCTGCCCACCGGTGAACTCGGCGAGATCGTCATCCGTGGCCACAACGTCTTCGCCGGTTACCTCGGCCGGCCGGAGGACACCGCCGAGGCCGTGGTCGACGGCTGGTTCCGCAGCGGTGACCTGGGACGCAAGGACGCCGACGGGTTCATCACGATCGTCGACCGCACGCAGGACATCATCATCCGCGGCGGCTTCAACGTGTACCCCCGCGAGGTGGAGGAGGCGCTGATCCGGCACCCGTCGGTGGGCCAGGTGGCGGTGATCGGCCTGCCCGACGCCCGGCACGGCGAGGAGATCTGCGCGGTGGTGGTGCCGGACCCGGCGGCGTCGACGCCGCCGAGCGAGCAGGAGCTGATCGACTGGTCCCGGACGCACCTGGGCCGGCACAAGTACCCGCGCCAGGTCCGCTACGTCGACGCGCTGCCGCTCGGGCCCGGCATGAAGGTGCTCAAGCGGGAGCTGCGCCGCTCGCTGTCGACGCCCGGCGTGGACTGAGCCCGCGACGACGTGCCGCCGCCGCGCCGGCGACGTACGCTGCCGCGGTGAGCACGCCGTCGCGCATCCTGATCTACGCGGTGTACGGCGCGGGCAAGTCCACCCTCGCCGCGCGGCTGGCCGAGCGTCTCGGACTGCCCTGGCACCCGGTCGACGACCTGCTCTGGCAGCCCGGCTGGGTCGAGGTGCCGGTCGACCGGCAGCGCAGTCGGATCGAGGCGATCTGCCGGGGCGAGCGGTGGATCCTCGACGGGGCGTACCACGGCTGGCGGGACGTGCCGCTGGCCCGCGCCGACCTGGTCGTCGGCCTGGACTACCCGCGCTGGCGCTCCTTCGGCCGCCTGCTGCGCCGTACGCTGCGCCGGCTGGTGACGGGGGAGCAGATCTGCAACGGCAACCGGGAGTCGCTGGGCAGCGTGCTCTCCCGGGACTCGATCCTGCTGTGGCACGTCACCGCGTTCGGCCGGGCCCGGCGCCGGATGCGGGCCTGGCAGGCCGACCCGTCCGGGCCGCCGGTGCTGCTGTTCCGCCGTCCGGCGGAGCTGGAACGCTGGCTGGCCGACCTGCCCCGCCGATGACCACCCGTCGACACCGTCACGGCGCCAGCTGCTTCTCGAACCAGTGGTGCGCGTACCGCTCGGTGTTGTACGGCGCGATCTCCCGGTAGCCGGCCGCACGGTACATCGCGATCGCCTCGGTCAGCCGCCGGTTGGTGTCCAGCCGGACCGTCGTCCAGCCACGCGCGGCGGCGTGCCGTTCGAGTTCGTCCAGGATCCGCCGGCCCACGCCGAGCCCGCGCACCGCGTCCGCCACCCAGACGCGCTTGATCTCGGCGGGCGCATCGCGGTGGAGCTTGACCGCGCCGCAGCCGACGGGCTCGGAGTGCAGGGTGGCGAGCAGGAACACGCCGGCGGGCGGGACGAGGTCCTCGTCCCGCACCGGGCTGCTCAGGGCCGGGTCGAACCCGTCGTCGAACCGCTGCGCGACGTCCCGGGCGTAGGCCCGCACGCACGCGCGTGCCCTGCGGTCACCCGGCGGGCACACCTCGATCACCACCATCGACGCCATCAGCAGTCGCTCGACCTCGGCCATCGCGGCGACGAGCCGTTCGCGGCGCGGCGGGTCCAGCGGTGCGAGGATCGACCGGGCGAACTCGTCGGAGCGCGCGTCGAGTACGGCCCACTCGGCCCGCCCGGCGTCGGTGAGCACCGCCTCCCGCACCCGCCCGTCACCCCCGGACCGGTCGGTCGGCCCGACCGCCACCAGGCCGTCGCCCTCGAGGGCGCGCAGCAGCCGACTGAGATGCCCGGAGTCCAGCCCGAGCCGGGTGCGCAACGCGGCGACCTCGGCGCCGTCGGGGCCGATCTCCCACAGCAGCCGGGCCTGGGCCAGCGGACGGCCACGGGCCATGTACCCGTCGTCGAGCGCCCCCACCCGTTGGGTGACCGTCCGGTTGAACCGCCGCACCGCGGCGGTGAGTTCCGAGTCCATATCCCTGACCTTAGTCAGGTATTCGTGATTCTCGCCGACAGGGTGAGGCGTGGCGTTTCGAGGCCCGGCCCGGCGACGCGCCACCCCGCGGTGGGCGTCCCACCGGCGTCGCCGTCCGATCGCCGGGGTCTGTCATGATCGAGCGGTGACGACCGGCGAGCCGAGCAAGCGCCGCACCCGTCGCCGTGTCGCCCGGATGCTCCTCATCGCGGGCGTCGTCGCGGCCCTGGTCGCCGCCGCGGCGGTCGTCGTGCCGCTGCTGCTCCCGCCGGGGCCACGCCCGCCGTTCCAGCTCCCCGTCGCCTGTGGTGAGACCTGGCGGCTGAGCACCTACCCCGGCCACGACGACTACGACGTCGACCTGTTCCCCACGAAGGGGGAGGCGTGGGGGCGTCTGGTGCTCGCGTCGTACGCCGGCGAGGTCACCGTGGCCGGGATCAACGGCTCCCTGGGCGCCCGCACCCCGGACAACCCGAACGGCCCACGGGGTCGGGGCGGCGGGTACTGGGTGAAGATCGACCACGGCGGCAAGTGGGAGACGCACTACCTGCACCTGCTCGAACCGCCGCTGGTCCGGGTCGGTCAGCGGGTCGCCCAGGGCGAGCAGATCGGGCGGATCGGCAGCACCGGCAACTCCGGCGCGCCGCACCTGCACTACGAGCAGCGCCGGGGCTGGCAGAAGGTGGAGACCCACTTCGACGGCGTGCCGTCGGGCATCACCCGGGACGACCGCGAGTACGCGGTGCGGCTCACCAGCAACAACTGCCCACCGCGCTGACCGGCCGGCAGTTGACCTGCCCGATGCCACCGGACCGGCCTGCCGGACCGGCCGGCCCGTCCGGCGTGCGGCACGATGACAGGGTGGACATCGAGCCGGTCGACGCCGCGCCCGCGCAGGCGTTCCCGCGAGCGATGCTGCGGCAGCGCTGGGAGGACCTCACCTTCCTGCACTGGGCGGTCGCGCCGGAACTCGTCGCGCCGCTGCTTCCCGCCGGCACCCGCCCGGACACCCTCGACGGACGCACGTACGTCGGGCTGATCGGCTTCCGGATGGTCGGGCTGGGTCTCGGCCGGGGGCCTGCCGTGCCGTACCTCGGCACCTTCTGGGAGACCAACGTCCGGCTCTACTCCGTCGACGGCGCCGGCCGGCGCGCGGTGGTGTTCCGCTCGCTGGACGCGTCCCGGCTGGTGCCGGTGCTGGTCGCCCGCGCCGCCCTGGGGCTGCCGTACCTGTGGTCGGCGATGCGGCTGGACCGCGACGGGGACCGCCGCACCTACCGGTGCCGTCGCCGCTGGCCCGGCCCGGCCGGCACGACCAGCCGGATGGTGGTCCGGGTGGGTGCGCCGATCGCCGAGCCGACCCCGCTGGAGCACTTCGTCACCGCCCGCTGGGGCCTGCACACCCGGGCCCACGGACGCACCCTGCACCTGCCGAACTGGCATCCGCGCTGGCCCTTGCACCGGGCGGAGCTGCTGCACCTGGACGACGAGCTGATCGGCGCGGCCGGGTTGCCGGCGCCGGCCGGACCACCGGCCAGCGTGCTGTACTCCCCGGGCGTCCCGGTCCGGTTCGGCCCGCCGGTGACCCTGCGCCGACCGGCCTGACCGCTCCGCCGCGCAGGGCGAGCCGGTGCCGGCCGTCGGGTGTCGGGCACGCGGTCACCGCACCGCCCGGAGACGCGCGCCGCACTGGCGGTCCGGGCGGTCAGCGCACCGCGGCCACGGCGGCGTCCGCGCCGTTGCGCCAGAGCACGCCGACCTCGCGGAAGCCGGCCTCCCGCAGCGCGTCGAGGTGCCACCCGGCCGAGGGTGTCCACTCCGGACTGTGTCCGCTCGGGTAGATCGCGCGCCGCTTCTCGACCAGCGTGGCGAGGTCGGGATCGGCGGCCGCCTGCTCCCACCAGCCCTCCCAGGACAGGACGGCGCCGGCGCGCCGGCGGGCGGCGCGTCGCTGCCGGGCCTGCTCGGAGAGCCGGCCGGTGAGGGTGGGCAGGGTGTCGTCGGGCATGTGGTCGGCGTTGACGAAGACCCCGCCGGGCTTCAGTACCTGGCGGATCTCCCGGTAGAGGGTGGCCAGTCGAGGGCCGTCGAGCCAGTGCAGGGCGGTGGCGGTGAGCACGGCGTCGTACTCGTGGTGGGGGAGGGCGTCCGGCCAGTCCGGCCGGTTCAGGTCGGCGGTGACGACGCCGGCGTGCCGGGGCAGGGACGCCTCGGCGATGTGGAGCAGGACCGGGTCGAGGTCGAGCACGGTGACCTGCGCGTCGGGCCGGCGGGCCAGCGCGCGCAGGCTGATCGAGCCGGTGCCGCCGGCGAGGTCCAGCAGCCGTGGCGGCCCGTCCCCGGCGACGGCCTCGGCGGCGTCCAGCAGCGCGGCGAAGCGGTGCTCACGGTCGGGCAGGTACGCCTCCTGCTGCCGGTCCCAGCTCTCCTGCCATGCCCGCGCATCCACGATGTAAGGAGTCATGACGGTGACGATAGTTACGCGGCCTGGCCGGTGTCGAGAGGTGAGAGGCACTTGTTGCACAATCTTGGCAACTACGGAATCCTGGCATCAGTGGTCGGGTGGCTCGGCACTGCGATGATCCGAACCGGTGCCGGGGCGCCCGCCCGCGCCCTCGCGCCGGACCTCGACCGTCGGGCGGCGTCGCTGCCGGATGCGCCGCCGGGGCGTCCGGACCGCTCGGGCGGCCGGGGCGCTGGTCCTTTCGGGCGGCAGCCAGCGCCCACCCGGTGACGTCCGCGCCCCGTCCGCCATGCCGCATCCACGCCCCGCACTGGTACGGTCGCCAGGTGATGGTCGAGGAGCACTGGTGGAACGGGGACCCGACGCCCCGTGGGCGCCGCGATGTCTACATCCGCACGGATGGGCGTCGCTGGGAGGTTCAGGCGCAGATCGGCGGAGCGCAGGGCCGCTCCGAGGTGCTGGAGTGCGCGACCCGCAGCTCGGCCAGCATCCTCGCCGACGCCTGGCGCGCCGGCGCCCCGGGCTGGCGCGAACTGCGGCGCTCGGCGTAGCCGCCGCCGATCCCACGCCCCGGGTGGTGCGTCCGGCGTACCGGCCGACGGCCGCCCGGCGTCACCCCGGGGGCGGGCGATCGACGCCGCCGGGATGACGCCGGACGCCGTCAGGACCGGGCCGGCCAGCCCGCCACGACCGCCGCCACGTCCAGCAGGTCCCGCTCCGGGTCCGGCGCCGGACGCGGGAGCGGGGCCGGGGTACGACCGAATCGGGGCGCCGGCGCGGGCTGCACCTGGCCGCCGACGCTGACGAAGGTGTCCCGGGCCGCGTTGTGCGGGTGCCGGTGCGCCTCGGTGGGGGTGAGCACCGGCGCGACGCAGGCGTCGAGACCGGCGAAGACCTCGGTCCACTCGTCACGGGTGCGCTGGGCGAACCGCTCGGTGAACCGGCGGCGCAGCCGTGGCCAGCCGCTCGGGTCGTACTGGGCGGGCAGGTCCTCGTCGGCCAGGCCCAGCCCGGCCAGCAGCGCGGCGTAGAAGGCCGGCTCCAGCGCACCCACCGCCATGAACCCGTCGTCGGCGGTGCGGTACGTGTCGTAGAACGGCGCGCCGCCGTCGAGCAGGTTGCCGCCACGCGGCGCCGGCCACAGCCCGGCGTCGAGCATGCCGTGCAGGAACGAGGTCAGCAGCGCCGACCCGTCCACCATGGCGGCGTCGACGACCTGGCCGACGCCGGAGCGTTCCCGCTCCAGCAGCGCCGCCAGCACCCCGACGGCGAGCAGCATCCCCCCGCCGGCGAAGTCACCGACCAGGTTCAACGGCGCGTGCGGGCGCTCCCCGGCCCGGCCCAGCGGCTCCAGCGCGCCGGCCACCGCGATGTAGTCGATGTCGTGCCCGGCCCGCTGGGCCAGCGGGCCCTCCTGACCCCAGCCGGTCATCCGGGCGTACACCAGCCGGGGGTTGCGCTCCCGGCAGGTCTGCGGCCCGAGGCCGAGCCGCTCGGCCACCCCCGGCCGGTAGGCCTCGACCAGCACGTCGGCGCGCTCCACCAGGCGCAGCAGGTCCGCCACCCCGGCCGGGGACTTCAGATCCAGCGCGACGACCCGGCGTCCACGCTGCAACGGCCCGCCCTGCGGAGCGGCCAGCCGCCCCGCGCCGGGCCCACCGGGCCGGTCGACGCGGACCACGTCGGCGCCGAGGTCGGCCAGCACCATGCAGCCGAACGGCGCCGGGGCGAGGCTGGCCAACTCGACGACCCGTACCCCGGCGAGCGGGCCGCCCGGCCCGCCGCCGTCGGGCACGTCGGGGCTCACGCGGCGCCCACCGGCTGGCCGTCGCGGGCCGGGGAGCCGGCCGCCAGCCGCGCGGCGAGGTCGGCGGGGGGCGTGAACCGGTCACCGTAGCGGGCGGCGAGGTCGGCCGCCCGGGCGGCGAAACCGGCCGGCCCGCCGGCGTACTGGCGCACGTAGCGGATCACCCCGCCGGTCCAGGCCGGGAAGCCGATGCCGAGGATCGAGCCGATGTTGGCGTCGGTCTCGGTACGCAGCACCCCCTCGTCGAGGCAGCGCAGCGCGTCGAGCGCCTCGGCGAAGAGCATCCGCTCCTGCAGGTCGGGCAGCGGCACCGCCCGCCCGGCCTCGGTGGCCAGGTCGGCCAGCCCGCTCCAGAGCCGCCCCCGGGCGCCGTCGGCGTAGTCGTAGAAGCCACGCCCACCGGCCCGGCCCGGCCGGTCGTGGCGGTCCACCATGTCGTCGACGAGCCGGTGCGACGGCAGGGCCACGAAGCCCTCCCCGGCGGCCTCGAACTGCCGACGGATGCGCTGGATCAGGGTGAGGCTGACCTCGTCGGCCAGCGCGAGCGGCCCGGTCGGGTACCCGGCCTGCAACGCGGCCTGCTCGACCGACGCCGCCGGCACCCCCTCGGCCACCATGCCGACCGCCTCGTCGATGAACCTGCCGATCACCCGGCTGGTGAAGAAGCCCCGCCCGTCGTTGACCACGATCGGAGTCTTGCCGATCCGCCGGCCCAGGTCGAACGCCCGCGCCAGCGCGACGTCGCCGGTCTGCTCGCCGACCACGATCTCCAGCAGCGGCATCTTGTCCACCGGGGAGAAGAAGTGCATGCCGATGAAGTCCGCCGGTCGCGCCACCTGAGCGGCGAGACCGGTGATCGGCAGGGTGGAGGTGTTGGAGGCGAGCAGCGCGTCGGCGGCCACCACCGGCGCCACCTCGGCGAAGACGGCCTGCTTGAGCGCCGGGTCCTCGAAGACCGCCTCGATCACCGCGTCGCAGCCGGCGAGGGCGTCGAGGCCGGCGGTGGTGGTGATCCGCGCCAGCACGGCCTGCGCGTCGGCCTCCCCGAGCCGGCCCCGGCGCACCGCCCTGGCGAGCAGCTTCCCGGCGTGCTCGCGGGCCCGGCCGGCGGCCTCCTCGGAGACGTCGCGGACCACCACGTCCAGCCCGGCCTTCGCGCAGACGTACGCGATGCCGGCGCCCATCATGCCGGCGCCGAGCACCGCCACCTTGCGCACGGCGGCGGCCTCCACCCCGGACGGCCGGGCCGCGCCGCCGTTGACCGCCCGCAGGTCGACGTGGAACGCCCCGATCATGTTCTTGGCGATCTGCCCGGTGAGCAGGGTGATCAGGTGCCGGGTCTCCACGGTCAGCGCGGTCTCCAGGTCGACCTGGGCCCCCTCGACGGCGGTGGCGAGGATGGCCTCGGGCGCCGGCAGCCGGGCGCCCTTGAGCTGCTTGCGCAGGTTCGCCGGGTACGCCGGCAACTGCGCGGCCAGACCTCGGCTGGCCGGCGTGCCGCCGGGCATCCGGTAGTCGGGGCGGTCCCACGGCTGGGCCGGGTGCGGGTTCGCCGCGATCCACTCGCGAGCCCGGGTCAGCATCTCCTCGTCGGTGGCGACCACCTCGTCGACGAGGCCGGCGGCGAGCGCCTCGGCCGGACGCATCCGCCGGCCGGTGAGCAGCACCGTGGTCAGCGCGGCGGCCAGGCCGAGCATCCGCACCGTACGGGTCACCCCGCCCGCGCCGGGCAGCAGCCCCAGCGTCACCTCGGGCAGCCCGATCCGGGACCCGGGCGCGTCCAGCGCGATGCGGTGGTGGCAGGCCAGCGCGATCTCCAGGCCGCCGCCGAGCGCGGCGCCGTTGATCGCCGCGACCACGGGACGGCCCAGCGTCTCCAGCCGGCGCAGGTCCCGCTTGATCGTGCCGAGCAGTTCGGCCAGCGCGGGCGCGTCGGCGCGGGTGGCGCGGCCCATCTCGTCCAGGTCGCCGCCGGCGAAGAACGTCTGCTTGGCGCTGGTGACGACGACCCCGGTCAGCTCGTCGCGTTCGGCCTCCAGCCGGTCCAGCACCGCGCTCATCGAGGCGGCGTACGCCCGGTTCATGGTGTTCGCGGACTGGTCCGGGTCGTCGAGGGTGAGGGTGACGATGCCGTCGGCGCCGCGGTCGTACCGGATGGTGTCGGTCATGGCTGGTCCTCCCGGTTCAGCAGCGCTCGATGACGGTGGCGACGCCCATGCCGCCGCCGATGCACAGGGTCACCACGGCCCGGCGCAGGTCGCGGCGTTCGAGTTCGTCCAGGGCGGTGCCGAGCAGCATCGCGCCGGTGGCGCCGAGCGGGTGTCCCATGGCGATCGCCCCGCCGTTGACGTTGACCGTGTCCGGGTCCAGCTCCAGGTCACGGATGTACTTCAGCACCACCGCGGCGAACGCCTCGTTGATCTCGAACAGGTCGATGTCGGCCACGCCCAGCCCGGCCACGTCGAGGGCCTTGCGGGTGGCCGGGATCGGCCCGGTCAGCATCAGCGTCGGGTCGGCGCCGCTGACCGCGGTCGCCACGATCCGCGCGCGCGGGGTCAGCCCCAGCTCCGCCCCGACCGTGTCGGAGCCGATCAGCACCAGGGCCGCGCCGTCCACGATGCCCGACGAGTTGCCCGCGTGGTGCACGTGCTCGATCGCCTCCAGCCAGTGGAACCGCTGCACCGCGACCGCGTCGAAGCCGCCCATCTCGCCGATGGTGGCGAACGACGGCGACAGCTTCGCCAGCGCCTCCCGGGTGGTCTCCGGCCTCGGGTGCTCGTCGACGGTGAGGACGTCCAGCCCGTTGGCGTCGCGGACCGGCACCACCGAGCGGGCGAAGTGCCCGCCGGCCCACGCCTTGGCGGCCCGCTCCTGCGAGCGCAGCGCGTACGAGTCGACGTCGTCGCGGGTGAAGCCCTCCAGGGTGGCGATCAGGTCGGCGCTGATGCCCTGCGGCACGAAGGACGTGGCCAGGGCGGTCTCCGGGTCCATCGCCCAGGCGGCCCCGTCGGCGCCCATCGGCACCCGGGACATCGACTCGACGCCACCGGCGAGCAGCAGGTGCTCCCAGCCGGAGCGGATCCGCGCGGCGGCCAGGTTGACCGCCTCCAGACCGGAGGCGCAGAACCGGTTGAGCTGCACCCCGCCGACGTGGTCGGGCAGCCCGGCCAGCAGCGCCGCCGCGCGGGCCAGGTCGCCGCCCTGCTCGCCGATCGGGGTGACGATGCCCAGCAGCAGGTCCTCCAGCCGCTGCGGGTCCAGCCCGGGATGCCGTTCGCGCAGCGCGTCGATCAGCCCGACGACCAGGGTGATCGGCTTGACGCCGTGCAGGGCGCCAGTGTCGCGTCCGCGCCCGCGCGGGGTGCGTACGGCGTCGTAGACGTAGGCCTCGCCGTCAGAGGGCACGGGCGATCAGCTCCTTCATGATCTCGTTGGTGCCGCCGTAGATCTTCTGCACCCGCGCGTCGGCGTACATCCGGGCGATCGGGTACTCGGTGGTGTAGCCGTAGCCGCCGAACAGTTGCAGGCACCGGTCGACGACCTCGCACTGCCCCTCGGTGAGCCAGGACTTCGCCATCGCCGCGGTGGCCACGTCCAACTCGCCCCGGTCGTGCCGGACGATGCAGTCGTCGAGGAACACCCGGGCGACCCGGGTCCGGGTGACGCACTCGGCCAGCACCATCCGGGTGTTCTGGTGGCCGATCAGCGGCTTGCCGAAGGCGGTGCGCTCCTTGACGTACGCGGTGGTCAGCTCGACGGCGCGCTGCATCGCGGCGACCGCGCCGACGCCGATGACCAGCCGCTCCTGGGGCAGCGCCTGCATCATCTGGAAGAAGCCGAGCCCCTCGGCGCCGCCGAGCAGGTTGGCCGCCGGCACCCGCAGGTCGTCGAAGAACAGTTCGGCGGTGTCGTTGCCGTGCAGCCCGATCTTCGACAGCAGCCGCCCCCGGCGGAAGCCGGCCGGTCCGTCGCCGACCTCGCAGACCAGCAGGGAGATGCCGGCGGCGCGCTGCTCGGGGTCGGTCTTGACGGCCACGATGATCAGGTCGGCGAGGCCGCCGTTGCTGATGAACGTCTTCGCCCCGGTGACCAGGTAGTCGTCGCCGTCGCGGACCGCCCGGGTCCGCATCGCCTGCAGGTCGGAGCCGCCGTCGGGCTCGGTCATCGCGATCGCGCCGACGAGTTCGCCGCTGCACAGCCCGGGCAGCCAGCGCCGCTTCTGCTCCTCGGTGCCGTAGGCGACGAGGTAGCCGGTGACGATCCCGCTGTGCACGGCCAGCCCGAGGGTGCTCTCGCCGCAGTGGGCCTGCTCGTGCAGCATCACCGCCTCGTGGGTGAACCCGCCGCCCCCGCCGCCGTACTCCTCGGGCACGGAGAGCCCGAGCAGGCCCAGCTCGCCCGCGCGCCGGTAGTGCTCGCGGTCCGGATGGCCCTGCGCCAGCAGCCGCTCGGTGTGCGGCAGCACCTCCTTGGTGAAGAAGTCGCGGGCGAGTTCGGCGAGGTCGTCGTGCTCGGGCTCGCGCCACGGCGAGGTGTAGGTGTCGAGTCCAGGCGTCGGCATGGGTACACCCTCACCGCTTGTTGGCGACGTGTCAACAAGTCTCGATCAGCAACCGCGCGCAGGTCTCCGGTGAGTCCGCGAACGGCAGGTGCCCGCACCCGGGCAACGCGACGTGCCGGGCCGCCGGCAGCGCCGTCCGGGCCCGCCGGGCCTGACTCCGGTACGGCAGGACGAGGTCCCGGGTGCCCCAGGCGATCGTCACCGGGATCGCGGCCAGCGCGCCCGGCCCGCGGTGCCGGCCCGGCCGCCCGCCGCCCTGCCCCGGCTGCCTGCCGTCCTGTCCCGGCCGCCCGCCGTGACCTGGCTGCCCGGCCCGGTCCCGGACGGCGGGCGGGTGGCGGCGGTCAGCGGCGGTGGGTGTGGTCCGGGACGCATCGGCGGGCGCGGCGAGGGTCGCGGCGTCGTCCGGCTCCGGGTGCAGCTGCCAGTCGCCGAACGCCGACCGGGCCGCCGCGAAGCCGGGGGCGCCGGCCAGCGCCGCCGCCGCCGACACGCACTCGGCCGGCGTCAACCGTCCGGGGTGGCCGTGGAACACCCCGCACAGCGCGACCCGGCCGGCCCGGTGGGCGAACGCGCGGGGCAGCGCCGGTCGCAGCGCCGTCCCGGCGGCGCGCGCGCCGCCGACCACGAGCCGGCACCAGCGCCGTCCCAGCGGACCCCAGAACCCGATCGGCGAGAACGCGGTGACCGCCCGGGCCGCGCCCCGGCGGCCCAGCTCCAGCGCGACGCCGCCGCCGAGGGAGTTGCCGGCGACCGCGTACCCGGACACGCCGAGGGTGTCGAGGAAGGCGGCCACCCGGTCGGCGAGGTGGTCCACCGATCCGGGCCGCACCCCGGGGCCGGGGTCGGGCCAGGGCGGGGACGCGCCGAAGCCGGGCAGGTCCAGCGCGATGACGTCCCGGTGCCGGGCCAGCTCGTCGAGGACCGGCTGCCACACCTGCCAGCGGCTGCCGATGCCGTGGATCAGCACCAGTGGCGGGCCGGCGCCGCGTCGACAGTGGACCAGCCGGGTCGGGTCGGGGGAGTGCACCCACCCACCCTGGCACCGTCGCGGGGCCGGGGGGAAGACCCTTGTTGACACGGTGACAACAACGGTGCCACCGTACGCCATGACGTACGACTACGACGTCCTGATCATCGGCTCCGGGTTCGGCGGGAGCGTCAGCGCGCTGCGGCTGACCGAGAAGGGCTACCGGGTCGGCGTCCTGGAGGCCGGCCGCCGCTTCGCCGACACCGAGTTCCCGACCACCTCCTGGCGGCTGCGCCGCTACCTCTACGCCCCCGCGCTCGGCTGCTACGGGATCCTGCGGCTGAGCCTGCTGCGCGACGTGCTGGTGATGTCCGGCGCCGGGGTGGGCGGCGGCTCCCTCGGCTACGCCAACACCCTCTACGAACCGCCGCCGGCGTTCTTCGCCGACCCGCAGTGGGCCGACGTCACCGACTGGGCGGCCGAACTCGCCCCCTGCTACGACCAGGCGAAGCGGATGCTCGGGGTGACCGTGAACCCGGTCGAGACCGCCGCCGACCGGGCACTGCGGGCGGTCGCCGACGACCTCGGGGTCGGGCACACGTACCGGCGTACCCCGGTCGGGGTGCTCTTCGGCGACGCACCCGGCGCGGCCGTCGCGGACCCCTTCTTCGGCGGCGCCGGGCCCGCCCGGCGGACCTGCACGCTCTGCGGCTCCTGCCTGACCGGGTGCCGGCAGGGCGCCAAGAACACCCTGGTCAAGAACTACCTGTACCTGGCGGAGGCGGCCGGGGCGGTGGTGCACCCGCTGACCACCGTGACCGCGGTACGCCCGCTGCCCGACGGTGGGTACGCCGTCGACACCCGACGCACCGGCGGCACGCTGCGCCCGCGCCGACGCCGGTTCACCGCCGGTCAGGTGATCTTCGCGGCCGGCGCGCTGGGCACCCAGCGGCTGCTGCACCGGATGCGCGACCGGGGACTGCTGCCGGCGATCTCGCCGCGGCTCGGCGAACTGAGCCGCACCAACTCCGAGTCGATCCTCGGCGCGCGCACCCGCCGCCGCGACACCGACCTCAGCCACGGCGTCGCGATCGGCTCGTCGATCCACCCGGACCCGGTCACCCACGTCGAGCCGGTCCGCTACGGCCCCGGCAGCAACCTGCTCGGCCTGCTGGCCACCGTGCTGGTCGACGACACCGGCGGGCGGCCCCGCTGGGCCGCCGGCCTGCGCGAGCTGGCCCGAAGCTGGCGCGACCTGCGCCTGCTCGCCTGGCCCGGCCGCTGGTCGGAGCAGACCGTCGTGCTGCTGGCGATGCAGCCGCTGGACAACTCGATCACCCTCTACACCCGGCGGGGCCCGCTCGGCCGCCGTCGGCTGACCAGCCGGCAGGGCGTCGGCCAGCCGAACCCGACCTGGGTGCCGGCCGCCCACGAGGTGGCCCGCCGGGTCGCCGACAAGATCGACGGGGTGCCGCTGGGCGCGCTCACCGAACTGGTCGGCCGCCCGGTCACCGGGCACTTCATCGGCGGCTGCCCGATCGGGCCGGACCCGGCGCACGGCGTCATCGACCCCTACCACCGGCTGTACGGGCACCCCGGGCTGCACGTGATCGACGGCTCGGCGGTCGCCGCGAACCTCGGGGTCAACCCGTCGCTGACCATCACCGCCCTCGCCGAGCGGGCGGTGGCGATGTGGCCGCACGCCGGGCAGCCCGACCCGCGACCGGCGCTCGGGCAGGGCTACCGGCGGGTGGACCCCGTGCCGCCCCGGCGCCCCGCCGTGCCGCCGTCGGCTTCGGCCGCCCTGCGGCTCACCTAGGCCGGGCCCGTGAGCTGCCGATAGGGTCGGCGGGTGAGCGTTGACACCGAACCCCGACGCCGCCGGCTGGAGCCCGACGCCCGCCGTGGGCAGATCCTGGCCTGCGCCGTCCGGCTCTTCGGCGCCCGCCCGTACGCGGACGTGTCGACCACGGACATCGCCCGCGAGGCCGGCGTGGCCCGAGGGCTGATCAACCACTACTTCGGCACCAAGAAGAACCTGTACCTCGAGGTCATCCGGGTGATGGTGACGATCCCCGAGGTGGCCGTGCAGCGGCTGCCCGCCGGTGACCTGCGCACCCGGGTCGACGCCAGCGTCGCCTGGTTCCTCGACGTGGTCTCCCGGCACAGCACCTCGTGGCTGGCGGCGGTCACCGCCGGCGGGATGGGCCACGACGCCGACGTCGCCCGGGTGCTCAGCGAGGCCGAGGAGGTCGCGGCGGACAGCGTGCTCGTCGCGGTCGGGCTGGCCGACGTCACCAGCCACCGCGAGGAGCTGCGCGGGATGATCCGCGCCTACGGCGGGCTGGCCACGTCGACCGCCCGGGAGTGGCTGCAGCGCGACGCGCTGACCCGGGAGCAGGTGCACCTGCTGCTGGCCACCACGCTGCTGGCCATCGTGGAGCAGGTCGTGCCCGCCGTGGTCGCCGGCCCGGGGCGGTCGCCGGACACCCGGCCCTCGGGCACCCGGCGGAGGTCAGCCGACGGCGTCGCGTAGCCGGGCCAGGGACTGCTCCTGGGCGCTGCGCAGCTCCCGCTCCAGCGGCCCGGCGACGGCGGCCACGGCGGTGCCCTGCACCTGCTGGCAGAGCCGCACCCGCGAGCCGTCGGCGGTCGGCTCGACCTCGTAGCTGCTGCGCAGCGTGATCCCCATCGGCCCGCTGCCGGTCATCGCGAGCCGGGCGTTCTCGGCGACCTCGGCCACCGTCCAGGTCACCTCGGCCGGCATGCCCATCACCCGCACCTTCTGGGTGAACGTCGTGCCGTCGGTGAAGGCGGCCGGCTCGGCGCCCTGGTAGCCCAGGTGGGTGGTCTGCCAGCGGCCCAGCTCGGCCGGCCCGGCGAGCACCGGCCAGACCCGTTCGGGCGCGGCGGGCAGCTCCACGGTGGAGATCACTGTCGTCATGACCGGGACGCTACGAAGCTATTGGCAGCATGTCAACAAGCTGCTACGTTCGGCCGCATGACAGGCCCCGCCGGCGTCGACCCGGCCGCTGCGGTCCTCATCGGAGTCGGCCAGGCCGCCCACCGCGACCGCGTCGGCGCCACCCCGGCGGCGGCGCTCGTCCGCGCGGCGGCCCAGCGGGCGCTGGACGACACCGGCGCCGCCGAGGCCGTCCGCGCCCGGCTGCGCACCGTCGGCGTCGCCCACTGCCTGAGCTGGTCCGCCACCGACCCGGCCGCCACCCTCGCCGCCGCGCTCGGCGCCCCCGCCGGCCGTACCCTGACCACCCGCCCCGGCGGCACCGCGCCACTGGACCTGCTGCACCACGCCGCCGCGGCGATCCGGGCCGGCGACGACCAGGTGACGCTGCTCGCCGGTGGCGAGGGCATCCGCGCGCTGCGCGCCGGACTCGCCGACGACCCGGACACCCCCGACGTCCCCGGCGCCCCACGCGTCCTCGGCACCGACCGCGCGCCGTCGCACCCGGCCGAGGAACGCGCCGGGCTCTACCAGCCGCTCAACTACTACCCCCTGTTCGAGAACGCGATCCGCGCCACCGGCGGCTGGCCCGCCCTGCGCGACGGCGACGCCGCCGACGTCGTCCCCGCCGCCGCGCACACCCGGTGGCTCGGCGAGCTGTGGGCCCGGTTCGCCCGGGTCGGCGCGGCCAACCCGTACGGGTGCGTGGACGACGAGCCGCCCGACGCCGACCGGATCACCACCGTCGGACCGGCCAACCGGCTGGTCGCCCACCCCTATCCGAAGCTGCTCACCGCCAACATCGCCGTCGACCAGGCCGCCGCCGTGCTCGTCTGCTCCGCCGGCACCGCCGCCGCCCTCGGCGTGCCCCGCGACCGGTGGGTCTTCGTCGCCGCCGGCGCCGGGGCCACCGACCACTGGCACGTCGGCGAACGCGCCCAGCTGCACCGCTCGCCCGCCGTCGCCGCCGCCGGACGGGCCGTGCTCGCCGCCGTCGGCCGGGGCGTCGACGACCTGGCCCACCTGGACCTCTACTCCTGCTTCCCGTCCGCCGTGCAGGTCGCCGCCGCCGAACTCGGCGTCGACCTCGACCGGCGCACCCCGACCGTCACCGGCGGCCTGACCTTCGCCGGCGGGCCCGCCAGCAGCTACACCTTCCACGCGCTCGCCGAGCTGACCGGACGGCTGCGCGCCGGCGAGCCCGACGACGCCGCCCTCGCCACCGCCGTGGGCTGGTTCCTCACCAAGCACGCGGTCACCGTCCTCACCGCCGCGCCACCGCCCACCGGCTTCCGGTACGCCGACGTGCAGCCCGAGGTGGACGCCACACCCCGCCGCCGGCTCGTCGACGGGCACCGGGGCGAGGCCGTCGTGGAGTCCTGGACCGCCACCTACGACCGCGACGGCGCGCCGTCCGCCGCGTACGCGAGCTGCCTGCTGCCCGACGGCGCCCGCGTCCTGGCCAGCAGCACCGACCCCGACACCGTCACCGCCGTGGCGCAGGCCGACCCGATCGGCGCCCGGGTACGCCTCGACGACGCCACGTTCACCATCTGACCCGGCCGGCGGGCGCCGCCGCCGGTCGCCGTGAGGGAGCGCCATGACCGACACCACCGGATCCTCCCCACCGTCGCGCAGCGCCGGGCGGGAAGTGCCCGACGTGGCCGGCGCCCGCACGCCCCGGGTGGCGATCATCGGCTCCGGGTTCGGCGGGGTGGCGGTCGCCGCCGCGTTGCTGCGGGCCGGCTACGACGACGTCGTGCTGCTGGAGAGGGCCGACGGGATCGGCGGGGTGTGGCGGGACAACAGCTACCCCGGGTGCGCCTGCGACATCCCCGCGCCGCTGTACTCGTACTCCTTCGCGCTCAACCCGGACTGGTCGCGGCGCTTCCCGTCGCACGCGGAGATCCTCGGCTACCTGCGCCGCTGCGCCGACGACCTGGGCGTCACCGCACGGGTCCGGCTGCGCACCGAGGTCACCGACGCCACCTGGGACGAGGCCGGTTCGTGCTGGCGGTTGCGCACCGGCGCCGGCGAGGAGGTCGTCGCCGACGTGCTGATCCCGGCGGTCGGGCAGCTCTCCCGCCCGGTGGTGCCGGCGCTGCCCGGCGCACACCGCTTCCGGGGCCGGGCCGTGCACACCGCCCGCTGGGACCCGACGGTGCGCGTCGACGGCGCCCGGGTCGCGGTCGTCGGCACCGGCGCCAGCGCGATCCAACTGGTCCCGGCGATCGCCGGCCGCGCCGCGCACGTCACCGTGTTCCAGCGCACCGCCCCGTGGACGCTGCCCAAACCGGACCGCCGCTACGGGGCGCTGCGCCGCTCGGCGTACCGGCGGTGGCCGTGGCTGATGCGCCTGCCCCGCGCCGGCGTCTGGGCGATGACCGTGGTGACCGGGCTCGCCGTCACCGGCAACCGGGCCGCCGGCGCCCTGCTGCGCACCCTGTCGGCCGCCCAGCGCCGCTGGCAGGTGCGCGATCCCGACCTGCGCGCCCGGATCACCCCCGACGAGCCGATGGGCTGCAAGCGGGTGCTGTTCACCAGCGACTGGCTGCCCACCCTGGCCCGACCCGACGTCGACCTGGTCACCGAGAAGATCGTCGAGGTCACCGCGGACGGCGTCCGCACCGCCGACGGCCGCACCCACCCGTGCGACGTGCTGGTCTACGGCACCGGCTTCGCCGCCACCGACTTCCTCACCCCGATCCGGGTCACCGGACGCGCCGGCCGCCGCCTCGACGAGGTGTGGCGCGACGGCGCGCACGCCTACCTCGGCATGGCGGTGCCCGGCTTCCCGAACCTCTTCCTCGTGTACGGCCCCAACACCAACACCGGCAACACCTCGGTGGTCTACTTCCACGAGGCCCAGGCGCGCTACATCGCCCAGGCGGTACGCCTGATCGCCGCCGGCGGGCCACCGTTGGACGTACGCGCGGACGTGGCCGCCGCCTACGACGCCGAGCTGCAACGACGGCTCGCCGGCAGTGTCTGGACCGGGTGCCAGAGCTGGTACCGCACCCCCGGCGGCCGGGTCGTCACCAACTGGCCCGGCCTGGCGGGGGAGTACCGGCGCGCCACCGCCCGGTTCCGGCCCGCCGACTACGGCCGGATCAGCCCAGCCGCTGCCGGGCGAGGAACGCCGGCACCACCATCCGCCACGCCTCGGTGACCAGTTCGGTCATCTGCGCCTCGTCGAGCCGCGCGACCCGGCAGCACACCCAGTTGAACCGCAGGTCGGACGCGGGTGGCAGCAGGAACAGCTGCGGATCGGCCGCGACGAGACCGGCGCGCTGCTCCTTCGGGAAGGCGAAGCCCATGGTCTGCTCGTCGCGCGAGAACGCCACGTACACCAGCCGGCCGACCCGGAACTTCACCCGGTCGTGGATCAGGTGCTCGCTGCTGCGGGGCAGCGTCCGGGCCAGGGCACGGACGTCGGCGACGGTGACCACCCCGGCACCCTAGCGCCGACCCCCGACACCCCGGCCGGCTCGCGGGTCCACCTCCCGGACCCGCGAGCCGGCCGACAGTCGTCGGCTACCGCCCGACCGCCGCGAACAGCCCCGCCACGGCGTCGACCGTGCCCGGGTGCGCCGCCAGCAGCCCGGCCACCTCCGACGCACCCGGCGGCACGTCCGCCGGCTGCCAGGCGGCGTCGCAGCCGAACAGCGCCGCCACCGCGTCCACCGGCTCCGGATGCGCGGCGAGCAGCGCGGCGACCGGCCCCGCCACGACGGCCGGAGCCGCCACCGCCGTCGGCGCCGGCGCGATCCACGGCGGCACCCAGGCGTCCAGCGCCGGCAGGGTGCCGGGGAAGGTCCGCCCCGCCTCGCGGACCAGCAGCGGCACCAGCTCCGGACCCTGCTCCCGCAGGGTGGTGATCAGCGTCGGCAACCAGGGCAGCAGCACCGGGTCGGGCAGCCGGGCGAACGCGGTCGACATCGTCTCCACCACGAACGGCGCCAGCGCCGGCACCGGCTCCAACGCCTGCACGAACCCGGAGAGGTACTGCGGGAACGCCGGCACCACCAGCGGGTTGCCGAGCAGCTGCGCGCAGCGCTCCCGCAACCCGGCCAGCGAGAGCAGGCCGAGCTGGTGGCGGGCGGCCCAGAGCAGCGCCACCTTCGCCGGGCTCTCCGGATGCGACTGCGCGACGGCCAGTTCGAGCTGCGAGCGGTCGCAGCCCAGCGACAACGCCAGCCCCTCCATGCCGAACAGGAACCCCAGCATCGCCCCGACCTGGCGTACGCCGGTCTCCTCGTCCACCACGGCGGTGGGCAGCAGGGTGCAGTAGTGCGCGTAGCCGGTGGTGACGAACGCCCGGCACCAGGCGGGCAGCGCCCCGGACGCCCGGTGGTGGGCGAGCAGCCGACGGATGCGGCGCAGCACCTCCGGGGCGTCGTCGACGGTGCGCTCGGCGGCGAGCAGCTCCACCGCCCGGGCACCCAGTTCGTCGACCAGGCGAGGGCTGTCCAGCAGCCGGATCGCGTCCTCGACCGCCCCGAGGGCGACCGCCGCCGTCGCCCGGGGACCCCGCACCGCCCGGCGCAGCCGCTGCTCCAGCACCTGCTCGACGGTCACCCCCTCGTACCCCAGCTCGATCAGGGCACGCTGGTTGCGGCCCAGCGCCAGGTCCCAGCTCTCCTGGATCGACCGGTGCCCCAGCCGGCGCTCGCCCATGATGGGACGGACCGCGTCCGGCGGGAGCAGGTGGCGCAGCATCCACAGCAGATCGGAGCAGGGCGCCAGCGCCGGATCGCCGTGCAGGTCCAGCAGCGCCCGCTGCACGGTCCGCTTCTCCAGGTCCAACCCGAGCGGAGCCAGCCGGTCCAGCACGTCACGGGCCAGCGGCGGCAGGGCGTCGTAGCCGACCTGGCCGACCCGGTCGCCGCCGAGCAGGATCTCGCAGAGCCGCCGCACGTCGCGCCGGCCGGGCACCACGTCCTTCTCGATGCAGGTGACGGCCGCGTCGGCGAAGTCGTACGGGGTGGGCCGGGCCCGGTTGCGCAGCCCGGCCAGCAGGATCGACGTCTCGAACACCGCGATCGCGTCGGCGGTGCTGGCCAGGTAGCCGTTGCGCCGGGCCAGCCGCACGATGTCGACGCACCAGCCGCGCAGCTCCGCCTCGTCCAGGCCGCCCGGGGTGGGCGGCGCGGCCAGGAACCCGGAGAGCCGGTCGGTGACCGGGGCGGCCGGGGAGGCGGCCGGCCCGCCCTTGCCGCGCCGGGTCCGCCCACCGCGCTGCCCGTCCAGGCGGAACGGCGCCAGACCGGAGCGGGCGACCGCCTTCTGCCAGCCCGCCGCGGCGATGGACACCGCGCCGGAGGCGAGCCCGAACTGCGCCTCGATCGCCGAGTGGCTGGACGGGATCAGCCCGTAGCGCCAGCGGGTGCCGGTACGCGGAGTGATCTCGAAGGGCGGGGCGTCGGCGGCGAGCCCGAACTGCGCGACCCGGCTGGCGGCGTGGAACGCCCCGCAGACGTAGAGGCAGTCGGCCGGGTCGGCCCCGGACGCGGCCAGGTGCTGCCGCATCCGCGTCCACATGTACCGCTCCCGGTCCTCGTCGCGGTCGGTCCGCTCCGACCCGGCCGGGCGCAGCCGCCGGAACAGGCTGCCGATGAGCACCATCACCTGCCGGTAGGTGTCGTGGTCGGCGTCGGCGAGGGGCTGCTCGACGTACTGGTCCCACCACTCCGACCAGTGCCGCACCTTGCCGTGGTGCAGCAGGTACGCCTCCAGCTCGGCGAAGCGGGGCCGCAGCTCGCCGATCTCCACCCCGACCGCGTCGCCGTGCAGCGCGGCGTCCTCGTCGAGGGTCGCCGGCGGCTCGGTGTCACCGCCGTCGGCCGGACCGTCGTCGCGGGGCGTCCACTGGAAGACGTGGTCGGTGGAGCGGTCGACCAGCACCAGCTCGACCCCCGGGGTGTCCAGCGCGTACGCGATCGCCTGGTACTCGGCGGACGCCTCGGTGACCGGCGCGACGACGCTGAGCGGACCCCACTCGGCGGGGAAGCCCTCCAGCTCCGAGGCGAACGCCTGCACGGCCACCGGCAGGCGGCAGTTGCGCAGCTCGCCCAAGAGCGGCTGGAGATCCTCGCAGAGCTCCAGGTAGATCACCTTGGGCTGCTTGGCCCGCAGCCGGCGCACCATCGCCAGCGCGGAGGCCGGCGAGTGGTGGCAGACCGGGAAGATCTCCAGCGGCTCGCCGAGGGCGCGGTCGACGTCGTCGACCATGCCGGCGAGGATGCCGGCCACCGCGTCGGGAGAGCCGCCGAAGGTGGCCGCCGCCTCGGCGAGCTGCTCGCGCAGCGCCGCGAACGGGCCGGTGGGGGCGGGCCCGGTCATGACAGCGACGCGATCGCCTGGCGGCCGCCGTCGAGGAAGCCCGCCCAGCCGCCGCCGTCCTGCTTGGCCCGCGGCTCGACCACGCCGTGCAGGTACTTGTTGAGGATCGCCAGGTCCTCCGGGCTGCGCCGGGCCAGCGACCCCATCAGCGACCCGGCCAGGGTCTCCGGGCGCAGGGTACGGTCGCCGAAGAACTGGCTGTGCAGGATCGCGTCCTCCAGCACGCCGATCTGCTCGGCGGTCGACAGCGCCGACTCCAGCTTCTCGTCGTCGCTGGTGGCCGACGCGGCGGCGGCCCGCAGGTCGGCGAAGCTCTGCAGCAGGATGTCCAGCAGCGTCGGCGGCACGTCCAGTTCGATGGCGTGCCGGCGCAGCAGCTCCTCGGTGCGGAACCGGACGATCTCCGCCTCGCTGCGCTTGTTGGTCACCACCGGGATGCGGACGAAGTTGAACCGCCGCTTCAGCGCCGACGACAGGTCGTTGACGCCACGGTCGCGGCTGTTGGCGGTGGCGATGACCGAGAACCCGGGCTTGGCGAACACGATGTTGTCGTCGTTGAGCTCGGGGATGGAGACGTACTTCTCCGACAGGATCGAGATCAGCGCGTCCTGCACGTCGCTGGTGGAGCGGGTCAGCTCCTCGAAGCGGCCGATGACGCCCTGCTCCATGGCGGTCATGATCGGCGAGGGGATCATCGACTCGCGGGACTGCCCCCGGGCGATGACCATGGAGACGTTCCAGGAGTACTTGATGTGGTCCTCGGTGGTGCCGGCGGTGCCCTGCACCACCAGCGTGGAGTTGCGGCAGATCGCGGCGGACAGCAGCTCGGCCAGCCAGCTCTTGCCGGTGCCCGGGTCACCGATGAGCAGCAGGCCCCGGTCGGAGGCGAGCGTGACGATGCTCCGCTCGACGAAGCTGCGGTCGCCGAACCACTTCTGCGCGATCTCCCGGTCCAGGCCGTCGGCCCGCTCCGAGCCCAGGACGAACAGCCGCACCATGCGCGGGCTCAGCCGCCAGGAGAACGGCTTCGGCCCGGTGTCGACCGACTCCAGGTAGTCCAGCTCGTCGGCGTACTTGACCTCGGCGGGGGCACGCAACATCTCGGACATGTGGTGATGACTCCTAGGTGAGGAAGCTCTTGAGCTCGAAGACGAGTTTGCGGATGTGACCGGAGATGACCGGGGTGCCCAGGTCCTTGAAGCGTTGCCGGAACCACGGGTTGACGCTCTGCTGGCCGGAGCTGTTGACCGAGCCGACCGGGATGAACCGCACCCCGGAGCGGTGCACGGCCTCGATGCCCTCGAACAGGGGCTGGGACCGGTCGAACTCGTAGAAGTCCGAGATCCACACCATGACGGTGTTCCTCGGCTCGACGATCTTGGGTCGGGCGAGCGCCATCGCCACCGGGCCGTCGTTGCCCCCGCCCAGGTTGGTGCGCAGCAGCACCTCGAACGGGTCGTGCACCCACGGCGTCAGGTCCAGCGCCCGGGTGTCGTACGCGATGAGGTGCACGTCCACCTTGGGCAGCCCGGCGAAGATCGACGCGAGGATGGTGCAGTTGACCATCGAGTCGACCATCGAGCCGGACTGGTCCACCACCACGATCAGCCGCGACGGGGTGGTCCTGCGGGCGGTCTGCCGGTAGTAGAGCCGGTCGACGTAGAGCCGCTCGTCGTCCGGGCTCCAGTTGGTCAGGTTCTGCCAGATGGTGCGGTCCAGGTCGAGGTTGCGGAACACCCGCTTCGGCGGCACCGACCGGTCGATCGTCCCGACGCTGGTCTGCTCGACCTGCGTACGCAGCACCTGGGCGACCTCGTCGACGAAGCGGCGGATCAGCGCCTTGGCGTTGGCCAGCGCCACCCCGGACAGGTTCGCCTTGTCCCGCAGCAACTGCTCGATCAGCGACATGCTCGGGGTCAGCCGGGCGGCCAGCGCCGGATCGGCGAGCACCTCGCGCAGGTGCATCCGGCGCACCAGGTCGCCCTCCAGCCCGGCGAGCGTGCCGCCCAGCCCGCCGCTCTGCCGGCGCAGCTCGCCCGGCGCCGCCCCGCACGCCTGCTCGAACCAGCCGGCGTCGGACTGCCAGCGGGCCAGCTGTCCGGCGCTGACCGGCCCCGCGCCGGTGGCGAAGACGTTGAGCAGCAGCTTCGACACCAGCGCGGCCCGGCGCACCTCGGCCGCACCCGGCCGGTGCACCTCGGCGACCCCGGCCGTCGCCGGCTCCCGGTCCGCGCCGCCGGCCGTCGCGGGCTCCGGGTCCGCGCCGCCGGCCGCACCCGGCCGGTCCGCGTCGGCCGTCGCCGGCCCCGGGACGACGCCGGTGGCCCGGTCACCGGCCGCCGTGGCGCAGCCGCTGTCGACGTCCGACTCCGCCGCCCCGGCGACCGCCGCCGGGGCGGCATCGGCGCCCGCCCCGAGGGCGGACCCGGCGGGCGTCGCCACCCCGGACGGCGTCTCGTCGGGCGGGGTCAGCAGGCCGCGCAGCTCGTCGGCGAGCGCCGGGAAGCGCTGCACCACGGTGTCCACCGAGACGGCCGGGTCGAGCAGCGCCGCCGGCAGGCCGAGGTCGTCGACGACGGCCACGCTCGCCGACTCCAGGGTGGGCTGCTCGTCCGGGTCGAACAGCCGGGCCAGCAGCCGCCAGTACAGCACCTGCCGCCGGTTGGCGTCGGCGAGGTCGTGGGTGGGGATCGGCTCGGTCATCGGCGCAGCAACCGTCCCGCGCGCTCGCGCAGCACGGCCACGGCGTCGCCCGCCCTCGCCTCGGCCTTGGCCACCTTCGGGTCGGTGACGCCGACCGCCCAGTCGCCGGTGTGCGCCTCCACCACCTTGCGCTTGACGGTCGAGCGGACCGCGAGCGGCTGCACCCGCCACCGGCCGGCGTCCCAGCGGGCCAGGCCGATGCAGGCCGACGAGGTGACGACCAGCTCCGGGGTGACCGGTCCGCAGGACGGCAGGCGGTCGACCGCCAGGGCGATGCGCTGCCCGTCCAGCTCCAGTTCGGGGCCGCCGTCGGTGTCGTGCACCGTGTACCCCTCCAGCAGCACCGGCTCGGCGAGCACGGCCGGGTGCCGGTCCAGCGGCGGTGCGGCCGACGCCACGGCGGCGGGCAGCAGCACCCGCGCGGTGGCGAACGGGTCGGCCGGTTCGGCCGGGCGTGCCGCCTCGTCGCGCCAGAGCAGGTCCGCGCCGTGCAGCGGCAGGTCGTCGACGGTCACGGCGCGCCGCTGGGCCAGCGCGTCCAGCAGGACGGGGTGGGCCTGCAGCAGCTGCCACAGCGCCGGACCGGAGATCGTGTCGACCTTCGCGGCGCCCACCGCCGTACGCACCAGCCGGGGCGCGCTCCCGTCGGCCGGTTCGAGGACCGCGTGCAGCTGGACCTGCACCGCCGTGTCGTGTTCGTGCACGTCCACCCCGAGCGGCAGCAGCCGGCCGCTGACCCGCTCCACCGTCCCCGGGTCCACCGGCCCGGCCTGGGCCAGCAGCATCCCCCGGCTCCACAGGTCGGCCCAGCGGCGGCTCGGCGGCTGCGGCATGGTGGCGACCGGGACGCAGGCCCGCAGCTCGGCGGCCAGGCCGTCGAGCAGGACCGCCAGCCGGCGGGTGCCCGGCGTGGCCAGGGCGGACTCGATCGGGGCGTCGGCGGCGGCGAGCAACTCGTGGTCGACGCCGCGCCAGCCGGTCACCGCCAGCTCGTGCAGCCAGGCCCGCGCGCCGGCCGGGTCGGGCGGCACCTCGGTCGGCCCGGCGGTGGTGGCGGGCGTCCACGGCCGGCGCTCGCGTCCGAGCGCGGTGTCGAGCCGGGCCAGCAGGGCGTCGTGGGCGGCGCCGAACAACGCCGTGCGCGCCCCGGCGAGCACGGCCAGGTGCTCCTCGGCGACGGAGCCGGCGGTCACCTTGCCCACCGCCTCGGCCACCCGGTCGGCCAGCGGGGTGGACGCCACCGCCCCGGCGAGGGCGGTCAGCGCGGCCGCGTCGGCCTCGCCGACCCGGGCCAGGCCCCGGATCAGGGCGTCGTCGAATCCGGCGGCGACGTCGAGCGCGTCGGCCAGCCCGGCCGGGTCGCCGTCGTGCAGCGCGGTGAGGTGGGTGCCCAGCATCAGCGGCCCGCCCCGGTCGCCGGGAACCAGTGCAGCTCGGGTGCCGGGGTGCTGCTGCCGGGCAGCTCCAGGTAGGCCAGGTGGCGCAGGAACCGGCTGAACACCACCGCGGCGGAGGTCGGCTCGTGCCGGGCGTCCAACCGGCTCATCAGCTGCCCGCCGGTCTGCACCTCGTCACCGGCCTCGACCCGCAGGTACCGGGCGACCCGGTCGACGCCGTACTGGAGCACCGCCTCGTCGGCCAGGGCGTGCAGGTGCTTGCAGGGGGTGCCCCGCAGGCCGCCGCAGGGCCGGTTGTTGTTGGTGCTGCAGTGGTAGGCATGGGTGCCGGAGGCGACCGACGAGACGTACACCCGCTCGATGTCCGACCCGCTGGACACCACGCCCTGGAGCCGCCCGTCGGCCAGTTCCACGAAGGGCACCTTGGCCAGTTTGCGGGGCCGGGCGGGCGGCACCACCCGCACCGCGCTGCGCCGCTGGGCGGCCCCGTCCATGTCCGTCACTTCCGACCTCCCCGCCCGCCGGGAGACCGGCGACGCCCATGGTGAGGCGGCCGTCGGATCGCACCGACGCCGCCGTGACGACATGGATCATGGACCACGGGTACGACACGATCCACGCCGGACTCCGTGGCGGTCGGCCGGCGCCGCCCGCCCCGGCGGGTGGGCCGGGGTCGCGGTGCCGGTGAGCCGCCCGATGTGAGCGCTCACAAGCGTCCGAGTATCGCCGGGACGCATCGCGCGGTCAACAGGCTGTCGGCGGGGCTGTCGCATCCGGACGGTCGGGTGCCCCCGCCCGGCAGGCCGTGCCGGGGCGGCGCTTCCGCGCTCGTCGGCCGTGACCGGCGCTCCCTCACATCGACCGAGGTGAGAGCCGTCGTGCCCGTCCGCAGCGCCGGCCCGGCCCGGGAAGGGGGCTCGCAAGAGTGTCGGAAATGTTTCGGGACACGTCTTGACGGCCATCCATGTGAGCGCTAACACTGTGCGCAGCAGGCCACGGGAGGATGGGCATGGACGAAGCTGCAGGGCGCTGTGACCGGTACGTCGTCGGCGTCGACTTCGGCACGTTGTCGGGGCGGGCGCTGGTGGTACGGGTCGCCGACGGCGCCGAGCTGGGCACCGCGGTGCACGAGTACCGCCACGCGGTCATGGACACCGCGCTCACCGCCGTTGACGCCCGGCCCCTGCCGGCGGACTGGGCGTTGCAGGACCCCGACGACTACCGCGAGGTGCTGCGGCAGGCGGTGCCCGCGGCGCTGGCCGCCAGCGGCGTCGACCCGGCCCGGGTGATCGGCATCGGCATCGACTTCACCGCCTGCACGGTGCTGCCCACCCTGGCCGACGGCACCCCACTGTGCGAGGTGCCCGAGCTGCGCACCCGGCCGCACGCCTGGGTGAAGCTGTGGAAGCACCACGCCGCCCAAGGGCAGGCCGACCGGATCAACGCCCTCGCCCACGAGCGCGGCGAGCCCTGGATCGGCCGCTACGGCGGCAAGATCTCCGCCGAGTGGCAGTACGCCAAGGCGCTGCACCTGCTGGAGGAGGACCCGGAGCTCTACGCCCGCGCCGAGCGGTGGATCGAGGCCGCCGACTGGATCGTCTGGCAGCTCTGCGGCGTCGAGACCCGCAACGTGTGCACCGCCGGCTACAAGGGGATCCACCAGGACGGCCGCTACCCGTCGCGGGACTACCTCGCCGCGCTGCACCCGGACTTCGCCGACTTCGTCGCCAAGCTCGACGGCCCGCTCGCGCCGCTGGGCGCCCGGGCCGGCGGGCTCACCGCGCGGGCCGCCGCCTGGACCGGCCTGCCCGAGGGCGTCGCGGTCGCGGTGGGCAACGTGGACGCCCACGTCACCGCCGCCGCCGCTCAGGCCCTCGACCCGGGCCGGCTGGTCGCCATCATGGGCACCTCCACCTGCCACGTCGTCAACGGCGACCGGCTGGCCGAGGTCGCCGGCATGTGCGGCGTGGTCGACGGCGGCATCAGCGCCGGCTCGTGGGGTTACGAGGCGGGTCAGAGCGGGGTCGGCGACATCTTCACCTGGTACGTCGCGCACGCCGCCCCCGCCGGCTGGGCCTCGCACGAGGCGCTGAGCGCGGCCGCGGCCGCCCAGCCCGTCGGCGGGCACGGCCTGATCGCGCTCGACTGGTGGAACGGCAACCGCTCCCTGCTGGTCAACCACGACCTCAGCGGCGTCCTCGTCGGGCTCACCCTGGCCACCCGCCCCCCGGACGTCTACCGCGCGCTGCTGGAGTCCACCGCATACGGCACCCGCATGATCATCGAGGCGTTCGCCGACGCGGGAGTGCCGGTCGACGAGGTGATCGTCGCCGGTGGACTGACCGCCAACACGCTGCTGATGCAGATCTACGCCGACGTGACCCGCCGGCCGCTGGGCATCATCGGCTCGGCGCAGGGCCCGGCGCTGGGCTCGGCGATCCACGCGGCGGTGGCCGCCGGCGCGTACCCCGACGTGCCGGCCGCCTCGGCGGCGATGGGCCGGGTCGACCGCGACGTGTACCGGCCCGATCCGCAGCGCGCCCGCGCCTACGACGACCTGTACGCCGAGTACCGCCGGCTGCACGACCACTTCGGTCGCGGCGGCGACGAGACGCTGCTGCGCCTGCGGGCCATCCGCAACGCCGCCCGGCAGGCGGCCGACCCGACCCCGGCCGCCCCGGCGGCGCCCCTGGAGGTGATGGCATGAGCCTCGACCTGGAGGTGACCCGGCTGCGCGAGACCGTGGCCGGCCTGCACGCCGAACTGGTCCGGTACCAGTTGGTGGCGTGGACGGCCGGGAACGTCTCGGCCCGGGTGCCGGGGCGGGATCTGATGGTCATCAAGCCCAGCGGGGTGTCCTACGACGACCTGCGCCCGGAGAACATGATCGTCTGCGACCTCGACGGGGTCGTGGTCGACGGCGACCTCTCGCCGTCCAGCGACACCGCCGCGCACGCCTACGTCTACCGGGCGATGCCGGAGGTGGGCGGCGTGGTGCACACCCACAGCGGGTACGCCACCGCCTGGGCGGCGCGCGGCGAGCCCATCCCGTGCCACCTGACCGCCCAGGCCGACGAGTTCGGCGGGGAGATCCCGGTCGGTCCGTTCGCCCTGATCGGCGGGGACGACATCGGCAAGGGGATCGTGGCGACCCTGTCCGGGCACCGCTCACCGGCGGTGCTGATGCGCAACCACGGCGTCTTCACCATCGGCCGCGACGCCCGGGCGGCGGTGAAGGCGGCGGTGATGTGCGAGGACGTGGCCCGCACCGCGCACCTGACCCGGGCGCTGGGCACCCCGGCGCCGATGGCCCGCGCCGACATCGACTCGCTCTACGACCGCTACCAGACCGTGTACGGCCAGCCGGGCACCCGGTCCACCGCCCGCTGACCCGCCCGTGCCCCGGCCGGACCCGCCCCCGCGGACCGGCCGGCCGATCGCACCACCGCACCACCCACCCGGCCCGTCCGGCGGGACCGGCCGGGTGGCACCCCCACCTCACCCCCGAAGGAGTCACCGGCATGGTGCACGTCCGTACCACCATCACCCGTCGCGGGCTCGGCGCCCTGCTCGCCGCCGGCCTGCTGGCGACCGCCCTGTCCGGCTGCGGCAACAGCGACACCGGCGGCGACGCCGGCGGCGGCGGAGACAAGATCGTCCTCGGCTTCTCCCAGGTCGGCGCGGAGAGCGGCTGGCGCACGGCGAACACCAACTCGATCAAGGAAGCCGCCGGGGCGGCCGGCATCGAGCTGAAGTTCGACGACGCCCAGCAGAAGCAGGAGAACCAGATCAAGGCGATCCGCAACTTCATCCAGCAGAAGGTGGACGTGATCGCCTTCTCGCCGGTGGTGGAGTCCGGTTGGGACACCGTGCTCAAGGAGGCCCGGGACGCCGAGATCCCGGTGATCCTCACCGACCGCAGCGTCGACTCGGCGGACAAGAGCCTCTACAAGACCTTCATCGGCTCGGACTTCGTCAAGGAGGGGCGCCTGTCCGGTGAGTGGCTGGTCGAGCGGACCAAGTCCGCGACCGGGCCGGTGCACATCGTCGAGCTGCAGGGCACCACCGGCTCGGCCCCGGCGAACGACCGCAAGAAGGGCTTCGCCGAGGCGATCGCGGCCAACCCCAACCTCAAGGTCGTCGCGTCGCAGAGCGGTGACTTCACCCGCGCCGGCGGCAAGCAGGTCATGGAGCAGTTCCTCAAGGCCAACCCGAAGATCGACGTGCTCTTCGCGCACAACGACGACATGGGCCTCGGTGCGCTGGAGGCGATCACCGCGGCCGGCAAGGTGCCCGGCAGGGACATCACCATCATCACCATCGACGCGGTCAAGGACGGCATGCAGGCCCTGGCCGACGGCAAGTTCAACTTCATCGCCGAGTGCAGCCCGCTGCTCGGGCCGCAGCTGATGGACCTGGTGAAGAAGGTGCACGCCGGCGAGTCGGTGCCCGCCCGGGTGGAGACCGAGGAGACCACGTTCACCACCGAGCAGGCCAAGGCCGCGCTGCCGACGCGCAAGTACTGACCCTCGCGACGAATCCTCGCCGTGACGGCGGCGGGCCGGCGGTGTCACCGACACCGCCGGCCCGGCCACCTCCCCGCGCCCCGCGCGCCGACGGACCCCGACCACGCCCGCGCGGTCGCGTCCGACCCGCACCGCCGAGAATCACGAAAGGTCTGGTGGGATGTCGCAGAGGCATCCGGTCCTGACGATGACCGCGATCAGCAAGCTCTTCCCGGGCGTACGCGCCCTCGACGGTGTCGACTTCCGGCTGTTCCCCGGTGAGGTCCACGCCCTGATGGGCGAGAACGGCGCCGGCAAGTCCACTCTGATCAAGGTGCTGACCGGCGTGTACGGCACCGACGCCGGGACCGTCACCCTCGACGGCGCACCGGTCTCCTTCACCGGCCCGATGCAGGCCACCGCGGCGGGCGTGAGCACCGTCTACCAGGAGGTCAACCTCTGCCCGAACCTGTCCGTGGCGGAGAACATCTTCATCGGCCGGGAGCCGCGCCGCCTCGGCGTCATCGACTGGCGCGAGACGCGCCGGCGGGCACAGGCCCTGCTGGCCCGTCTCGACCTGCACATCGACGTCACCGAACTGCTCGGCAGCTACTCCCTCGCGGTGCAGCAGATGGTGGCCATCGCCCGCGCGGTCGACGTGCGGGCGCGGGTGCTGATCCTCGACGAGCCCACCTCCAGCCTGGACGCCGACGAGGTCGCCCAACTGCTGCGCATCATGCGGCAGCTGCGCGACGAGGGCATCGCGATCCTCTTCGTCACCCACTTCCTCGACCAGGTGTACGCCATCGCGGACCGGATCACGGTGCTGCGCAACGGCCGCCTGGTCGGCGAGTACCGCACCGCCGACCTGCCGCAGATCGCCCTCGTGGAGAAGATGATCGGCAAGGAGCTGGACGCGCTGGAGCGCCTCGACTCCGAGGCCGGGCGTGACCCGGCGGCCGTCACCGCCGGCGCCCCGCTGGTCGAGGCCGACGGGCTCGGCCGTACCGGCTCGGTGGCGCCGTTCCACCTCACCATCCACGAGGGCGAGGTCGTCGGCCTGGCCGGGCTGCTCGGCTCGGGGCGTACCGAGGTCGCCCGGCTGCTCTTCGGCGCCGACCGCGCGGACCGGGGCCGGCTCACCGTGGCCGGGCGACCGGCCGCGGTCCGTACGCCGGTCGCGGCGATCGACCGCGACATCGCCTTCTGCTCCGAGAACCGCCGCACCGAGGGGCTGATCGGCGAGCTGACCGTACGGGAGAACATCATCCTGGCGATGCAGGCGGCCCGGGGCTGGCTGCGCCCGGTGCCCCGACGCCGGCAGGACGAACTGGTCCGGCACTGGATCGAGGCGCTGAGCATCCGCCCGGCCGACCCCGACCTGCCGGTGCGCAACCTCTCCGGCGGCAACCAGCAGAAGGTGCTGCTCGCCCGCTGGCTGATCACCGAACCCCGACTGCTGATCCTGGACGAGCCGACCCGGGGCATCGACATCGGCGCGAAGACCGAGATCCAGCGCCTGGTGGCCCAGCTCTCCGACGGCGGCATGGCGGTGCTGTTCATCTCCGCCGAACTGGAGGAGGTGCTGCGGCTGAGCCACACGGTCGCGGTGATGCGCGACCGGCAGCTGGTCGCCCGGCTGACCAACGACGACACGCTCGACGCCGACCGCGTCATGCGGGCCATCGCCAGCGGCGCCCAGCAGGAAGGGCGGGACGAGGCATGAGCACGGTACGGACCCGGGTCACGAGGATCACCGGCCACCGGCTGTTCTGGCCGCTGGTCGTGCTGCTGGTGCTGCTGGCGGCGAACACGATCCACCGGCCGAGCTTCCTGTCGGTCGAGCTGAAGAACGGCCACCTGTACGGCAGCCTCGTCGACATCGTCCGGCTCAGCGCCCCGCTGATCCTGGTGGCCCTGGGGATGTCCCTGGTGATCGCCACCGGCGGCATCGACCTGTCGGTGGGCAGCGTGGTCGCGGTCAGCGGCGCGGTGGCCTGCCTCTACATCAGTGAGCAGCCCGACCAGGACGGCCTGGGCGGGGTGCTGACCGCGCTGGCCCTCGCCTTCGGCGTCGCCCTGCTGCTCGGCGCCTGGAACGGGGTCCTGGTCGCGGTCATCGGCATCCAGCCGATCATCGCCACGCTGATCCTGATGGTCGCCGGGCGCGGCCTGGCCCAGCTGGTCACCTCCGGGCAGATCATCACCGTCAACAGCGGGCCGTACAAGACGATCGGGGTGGGGCACCTGCTCACCCTGCCGTTCGCGATCATCGTGGCCCTGGCGGTGACCCTGGTCGTGGCGGTGCTGACCCGGCGCACCGCACTCGGCATGATCATCGAGGCGGTCGGCGGCAACGCCGAGGCCAGCCGCCTGGCCGGCGTCCGCTCCCGCCGGATCACCTTCCTCGTGTACGTGGTCAGCGCCGCCTGCGCCGCCATCGCCGGCTTCATGATGACCGCGAACGTCTCCAGCGCCGACGGCAACGCCGCCGGCCTCTGGGTGGAGCTCGACGCGATCCTGGCCGTGGTCATCGGCGGCACCGCGCTGACCGGCGGCCGGTTCTTCCTCGGCGGCACCGTCGTCGGCGCGCTGATCATCCAGACCCTCACCACCTCCGTGTACGCCATGAACATCGACCCGCAGACGGCGCTGCTGTTCAAGGCGGTGGTGGTGATCGCGGTCTGCCTCGTCCAGGCCCCGGCGTTCCGCGCCCGGTTCCGCCGCCGACGCCCGTCCACCGTGGCCCCGACCCCCGCCACCGCGCAGCAGAAGGAGCAGGTCCCGGCATGACCACCACACCACTGGCCACCCGGGCGGACCGGGCACGGTGGCGGGTGCCGCCCCGGCACGTGCCGGTGCTGGCCACCCTCGCCCTGCTGCTCGTCATGTACGGCGTCGGCGTGTCCCAGTACCGCGCGTTCTCCAACGTCCAGGTCGTGTTCAACATCTTCATCGACAACGGGTTCCTGCTCGTCGTCGCGGTCGGCATGACCTTCGTGATCCTCACCGGCGGCATCGACCTGTCGGTCGGCTCGGTGGTGGCGATGACCGCGATGGTGTCGGCGTCCCTGCTGCGCGACGGCCTGCACCCCGCCCTGGTGCTGCTGGTCGCGCTGCTGATCGGCCCGACCCTCGGGTTCGCGATGGGCTGCGTCATCCACTTCTTCGACATCCAGCCGTTCATCGTCACCCTGGCCGGGATGTTCTTCGCCCGGGGCATGTGCACCTGGATCAGCGCCACCTCCGTCCCGATCACCGACGGGTTCTGGACCTCGGCGGCGCAGGCGCGCATCCGCCTCGGCGAGAACTTCGTGACCGTCAGCGTCCTGATCGCCCTGGCCGTCGTCGCGGTGGCCGCGTTCACGCTGGCCTACACCCGGCTGGGCCGCGACGTGTACGCCATCGGCGGCAACCCGCAGTCGGCGCTGCTGATGGGCCTGCCGGTCGGGCGGACCAGGATCGCCGTCTACACGATCAGCGGGCTCTGCTCGGCCCTCGGCGGCATCCTGCTGTCCTTCTACACCCTCTCCGGCGCCCCGCTGATCGCCGTCGGCATGGAGCTGGACGTCATCGCCGCGGTCGTCATCGGCGGCACCCTGCTCACCGGCGGCTCCGGCTACGTCCTCGGCACCGTGCTGGGCGTGCTGGTCCTCGGCGTGATCCAGACGCTGATCACCTTCGACGGCACCCTCAACTCCTGGTGGACCAGGATCGTCATCGGTGGCCTGCTCTTCGCGTTCATCCTGCTCCAACGCCTCGTCGGCATCCGCACCAAGTGACCACGACCAGTTCCACGGAAGGCACGCCCATGACCAGCACACCACCCGCCGCCGAGGTCTGGTTCCTCACCGGCAGCCAGGGCCTGTACGGCGACGAGACCCTGCGCCAGGTGGCGGAGCAGTCCCGGCGGATCGCCGCGCTGCTCGACGCCGACCCCGCCATCCCCGCCCGGGTGGTCTGGAAGCCGGTGCTCACCTCCCGCACGGAGATCCTGGCCGTCTGCCGCGACGCCGCCGTGCAGGGGGCGGTCGGGGTGATCGCCTGGATGCACACCTTCTCGCCCGCCAAGATGTGGATCTCCGGGCTGGACGCGCTGCGCACCCCGCTGCTGCACCTGCACACCCAGGCCAACGTCGAGCTGCCCTGGTCCGAGATCGACATGGACTTCATGAACCTCAACCAGGCCGCCCACGGCGACCGCGAGTTCGGGTACGTGCAGACCCGGCTGGGGGTGGCCCGCAAGACGGTCGCCGGGCACGTCAGCAACCCGCAGGTCACCGCCCGTATCGCGGCGTGGACCCGGGCCGCCGTCGGGCACGCCGAGCTGCGGTCGCTGCGGCTGGCCCGCTTCGGCGACAACATGCGCGACGTGGCGGTGACCGAGGGCGACAAGGTCGAGGCGGAGCTGCGCTTCGGCGTCTCCGTCAATACGTACGGGGTCAACGACCTGGTCACCGCCGTCGACGCGGTGCCGGACAGTCGGGTCGACGAGCTGGTCAAGGAGTACGACGACGCCTACCGGCTCGTCGCCGAGCTGCGCCCCGGCGGGCCGCGGCGCGACTGCCTGCGCTACGCCGCCCGGATCGAGGCGGGGCTGCGCGACTTCCTCGACGCCGGTGGCTTCCGCGCCTTCACCACCAACTTCGAGGACCTCGGCGGGCTGCGCCAGCTGCCCGGGATCGCGGTGCAGCGGCTGATGGCCGACGGGTACGGCTTCGGCGGCGAGGGGGACTGGAAGACCTCCGTGCTGGTCCGCACGCTCAAGGCGATGTCGGTCGGCGCCACCGGCGGGACGTCGTTCATGGAGGACTACACCTACGACCTCACCCCCGGCCGGGAACTGGTCCTCGGCGCGCACATGCTGGAGGTGTGCCCGAGCATCGCCGCCGCGACGCCGAGCGTGGAGATCCACCCGTTGGGCATCGGCGGCCGCGAGGACCCGGTGCGGCTGGTGTTCGACGCCCGGCCCGGCCCGGCCGTGGTGCTCGGGCTGGCCGACATGGGGGAGCGGTTCCGCCTGGTCGCCAACGAGATCGACGTGGTCGCCCCGCCGCAGCCGTTGCCGAAGCTGCCGGTGGCCCGCGCGGTGTGGCGGCCCCGCCCGGACCTGCCCCGCTCGGCGGAGGCGTGGCTCACCGCGGGCGCCCCGCACCACACCGTCCTGTCCCAGGCCGTCGGCGTCGAGGAGCTGCACGACCTGGCCGACATGGTGGCCACCGAGCTGGTCGTCATCGACGCGCAGACGACCACCCGCCGGCTCACCGACGAGCTGCGGTGGAACCAGGCCTACTACCGGCTGGCGCGCGGCTTCTGACCGGATGCGGGCGAGCACCGTCCGGCGCGTTCCCACGGTGCCGGGGACGCGCCGGCCCGGCGTGACACGCAGGGTCACGATGAGCACGAGGGGGACGGCATGGGCCGGCAGCCGGCCGTGCGGGCCGCGGTGATGAGCGACGTCGCGCGGCTCGCCGGTGTCTCGCACCAGACCGTGTCCCGGGTGCTCAACAACCATCCGAGCGTCCGGGAGGAGACCCGGCAACGGGTGCTGCGCGCCGTGCGCCAGCTCAACTACCGTCCCAACGCGCTGGCCCGGGGGCTGGCCGGGCGGCGCTCCCGGGTCATCGGCGTGGTCAGCTTCGACACCATCCTCTACGGCCCGGCGGCCACCCTGCTGGGGGTCGAGCGGGCCGCCCGGGCGGCCGGCTACGGCATCAACATCGTCGCGCTGGAGCGACTCGACCGGGCCGGCATGACCTCGGCCATCGACGCGCTCACCGAGCAGTCGGTGGCCGGGGTCGTCCTCATCGCGCCGATGACGACGGCGGCGGTCGCCGTGCACGGGCTGCCCACCGGGGTGCCGGCGGTGGTGGTCGAGTCCGGCGGGGGAGCGGGCGTGCTGCCCAGCATCTCCGTCGACCAGGTCACCGGGGCCCGGATGGCCGTGGAGCACCTGCTGCGCCTCGGGCACGAGACGGTGTGGCACGTCGCCGGCCCCCGGGACTGGCTGGAGGCCCGCGACCGCGTCGACGGGTGGCGACAGGCCCTGGAGGCGGCCGGTCGGCCCGGGCCGCCGGTCCTCGTCGGCGACTGGAGCCCCCGCGCCGGCTACGAGATCGGGCTGACCCTGACGGACCGGTCCGACGTCACCGCCGTCTTCTGCGCCAACGACCACCAGGCGCTCGGGCTGATGAGCGCGCTGCACCAGCGCGGCAGGCGGGTGCCCGACCATGTCAGCGTGGTCGGGTTCGACGACATCCCCGAGGCCGAGTACCTGTCACCGCCGTTGACCACCATCCGGCAGGACTTCGACGAGGTGGGCCGCCGGTGCGTGGCGACCCTGCTGGAGCTGCTCGACGCCGACGGGACGAGCCCGAGGGGCGCGCCGCCGCAGGTGCCGCCGACGCTGGTGGTCCGGGCGAGCAGCGCCGTACGCCAGAGCTGAGCCGCCCGTCCCCGCCGCCGCTCGCCGCAGCCGCCGTTCGCCGCCGCCGGGATGGGCGGCGTCCGGCCGGGACGTGGGCTCCCGTCCGGACGCCGCCCACCGCCGGCGACGGGTCAGCCGGTCAGCACCGGCGGATCGTGGAGTTGGTCAGCGTGATGTTGCTGATGGTCAGGTTGTCCGCGCAGGGGTTCTCCACGATCCGGTTGTTCACCAGGGTGAAGTTGCGCAGGACGATGTCGCGGTTGCCGGGGAACTCGGTGCGCTCGGCCAGGCGCACCTCGCCGCCACCGCTGATCGTGCCGCCGTTGGCGGCGATGTTCACGCCGTAGCAGTTCTCGATCAGGATCGCGTTGTTGCCGGTGTTGGCGATGTCGACCCGGTCGATGCTGGCGCCGCCGGACTCGGAGACGCAGAAGATCCCGCGACCGCCGCCGCGCGCCCGCACCGTGCCGATCCGGATGTTGGTCGGGTACGACGAGCCGATGCGGCCGTTGCGGTTGGCCATCCGGAACGCGGCGTAACCGGTGCCGGCGCCGGCGTTCTCGGCGTCCACCGTGCCGACCGTGGCGTTGACCGTCTGGTTGAGCAGCAGGCCGGACTCGCCGACGTTGCGGGCGGTGACCGTCCCGACGGTGAGGCCGTCGACGCCGTACGTCTCGACGGCGTGCGAGCGGGCGCCGGAGACGTACACGGAGTCGATGCGTACGTTGCGGGTCCACTGGCTGGTGTCGCCCCGGTTGTCGATCCGGACCCCCAGCCCGCCGGAGAGGCGCATGTCGATCTGGCCGAGGACGACGTTGGTGACGTTGCGCAGGAAGATGCCGTACAGCGGGGCGCCGGTGACCGAGAGGTGCCCGACCTCCACCTGGGTGGTGCCCCGGGAGTAGATCGGGGCCTGGTCCCCGGAGCCCGTGCCGGTCACGGTGATCGTGCCGCACACGTCGATGGCGGTGTAGCTGGGCAGCGAGATGCGCGAGCCGGCGCTGATGGACCCGGAGCCGCGGACCACGACGCGTTGCTTGCTGGTGCGGCCGCTGGTGAGGCTGTTCACCGCGGCCTGGACGGCGGCGCGCATGTCGCCGCCGGTGTAGACGGTCCGGGTCCCGTTGCGGGCGGTCCAGGTGCTCCCGTTGAGCGTGGCCTCGGCCTGGTAGGTGTTGCTGCCGCAGGCGGCGGCCGTGCGCACCGGCCCGGACGCGGTGGCCGCGACGGACGCGGCGGCGGCGCCGATCGCGGTGCCGGTGGACGCCGCTGACGCGCCGGCCGGCACGCCGATCGCCGCCTCGGTGGCGAGCATGGCCAGTGTCGCGGTGGCAGCCAGGCGCAGGCGTCGGCGGCGGGATCGCGGGTTCGTCGTCGAGAACCTCATCGCGGAACTCCTCGGGATGGGGGTGGCGGTGGCGGCGCAGGCGGCTGAGGACGGGTGGGCAAGCGCTTTCCGGCATCCCGAATGTAGTGACATGCATCGATCGAAGTCAAATGGTGCGGGCCCGGCCGTCCCCGGTCAGGTCGAGCGTGTCCGCCCGGCCGTCGGCGGTCAGGTCGAGGGTTCCCGTCCGGCCGTCGCCGGCCAGGTCGAGCATGAGGTGGTACGCCCCGGTGTGCCGGAGCAGTCGGGTGAGGCACCGGGGTGGCCGGTGCAGCGTCAACCCGCCACCGGCCCGCCCGAGCAGGCGGTCGATCTCCACCAGGGCGCGTACCCCGTGCAGGTCGACGAAGCGGACCCCGGTGAGGTCCAGCACGACCCGCGGAGTCTCCTCGCGGCCCAGGCCCACCACGAGGTCGGCCAGGTGGTGGGCGTTGCTCATGTCGATCTCACCGCACACCCGCACCAGCGTGGAGGCTGCCTCGTGTGCCCAGCTGAGCGACATGACGGGCGGGGGTGCGTCGCCGCGGCCCTGACGGTACGACGGGTTGCTGGACATCGCGCCTCCGGATCGCCGGACCTGGTGCACCGTCCCCGGCGCCGGTCTGGGCGCGTGTCTCGACCCGCGGCCGACGTTACCCCCATCCGGCCCTTGTCACACATTCGTGCAGTTCAGGCCCGGTCCCGTCGCCCGGTTCGGCCCACCGGAGCGATCCGCCGCCCGGCCGAGGGGTAGGGTTCGGGGTGCCGCGCCGCCTCGGTGAGAGGCCGCGCGGGAGCCGGTGTCCGACCTGCCAGGACGGCCGCCGCCGCTGGGCCGCCGACGGCTCGGCGTGCCCGACGCCCGCCGCGTGTCCCTCCGCCCGCCCCGCAGGGACGCCCCGTCGTGAGGGGGCCGATCCATGGCGCAGTCACCGATCAACCCGCAGGAAGCCCTCGCCGAACTCGGCCGGATCCGGCTCGACCAGGTCGACGTCGAGGACGTGCTGCGCTCCGTCGCCGACCTGGCCCGCCGCAGCGTCCCCGGCGCGGCCGAAGTGTCCGTCACCCTCCTGCGGGGCGACACCCCGCACAGCGCGGCCTACACCGGCGAACTCGCCCACTCCCTCGACGAGTGGCAGTACGCGCAGGGCTGGGGACCCTGCCTGGACGCCTCGGTCAGCGGCGACGCGCTCCGCGTGCCGGACACCGCGACCGAGGACCGCTGGCCGACCTGGGCGCTCCGGGCCCGTCAGCTCGGCGTGGGCAGTTCGCTCTCGATCGGCCTGCCCATCCAGGAGGCGGTGGTGGGCACCCTCAACGTCTACGGCAGCGCCCCGCACGCCTTCGACCCGGACGCGGTGGAGCTGGCGAAGACCTTCGCCGCGTACGCGGCCGTGGCCGTCGCCAACGCCCACTCCTACGAGAGCGCGACCACTCTCGCCGAGCAGATGCGCGGCGCGATGCAGAGCCGCGCGGTCATCGAGCAGGCCAAGGGCATCGTCATGGGCGACCGGCGCTGCACCGCCGAGGAGGCGTTCGGCGTCCTGGTCAAGCTCTCCCAGGACACCAACCGCAAGCTGCGCGACGTCGCCGAGCTGCTCGTCGCGCGGGCCTCCGGCGAGGCGCGCTGACCCCCGGCGTCAGCTGTCGCGTCGCGCCCCCTGGCGCGGCGCCACCGCGGCCGTGGTGACCTGACGCACCAGCGCCTCCGCGACGTCGCGGACCTTGCGGTTGGACTTCTGCGAGACCGTGGCCAGGATCCGGAACGCCTCGTCGGCCGTGCACCGGCGCTGGCCCATGATGATCCCCTTGGCCTGCTCGATGACCGCGCGGCTGTGCATCGCCGCCTGCATCTGCTCGGCCAGGGTCGCGGCGTTCTCGTACAGGTGGGCGTTGGCCAGCGCCACGGCGGCGTGGTCGGCGAAGGTCTGCGCGGCCTCGGTCACCTCGTCGAACGTGCCCGGCTGTGCGCCGTAGACGTTCAGCGCGCCGACCACCGCCTCCTGGATGGGCAGCCCGATGGACATCGAGCTGCCCGCGCCGGCCGCGTGCGCCAGCCGGGCCCACTCCGGCCAGCGACTCTCCGTCGCCATGTCCGTCACGACCAGCACGGTGCCGGTGGTCGCCGCGTCCAGGCAGGGACCACGTCCCCGCTCGTACTGCCACTGGTCCAACCGCAGGGCCAGCTCCCCGGTGTGGGCGGCGGTGTTGGCCGCGCTGCCGTGCACCAGGGTCACCGACACCTCGGTGGCGCCCGGGACGCTGGCCCGGGTGAGTGCGACGATCCGGTCGAGGACCGCGTCGAGGGGGGTCTCGTCGTGGCGGATGGTGCCCAGCTGGATGAACGCCTCGGTGAGATCCAGGGGTGACTGCGGCATGGCGTCTGACGTCCTTGCGAACCGGCGCAACGTTCCGGCGATGGTGCCGGGCAGCGCGTGACGGAATCGGCCCGCACCCGCCGGCCGCAATGGGCGGCCGGGAGGACGGACCGGGGACCAGCGCCGCTGCTTGACGCTCGCTCGCGACGCTCTGGGCGTCGGCTACAGCGTCTCACTCTAGCGTCCCGCCCGGTCCTGGTGACCGCCGCACCGCCCGTGCGCCGTACCGACGGTGGCGGCCTCGCGCCGCTGCGGCGATGATGATCGCTACGACGGCCGGAGGAGGCGACGGGGTGACGGTTCGGGTGCCGCGCGCAGGGCGCGTGCTCTTCATCGGTGACAGCATCACCGACGCCGGCCGGGACCGTGCCGACGACGCCGACCTCGGCCACGGGTACGCGATGATGGCCGCGGCCTGGTTCACCGCCCGGCACCCCGGGCACCGGGCCGCCTTCCGCAACCGGGGCGTCGGCGGCGACCGGGTGCGCGACCTGCGCTCCCGGTGGGCCGCCGACTGCCTCTCCCTCGCCCCGGACGTGGTGTCGGTGTTGATCGGCATCAACGACACCTGGCGGCGGTACGACCACGACGACCCGACCGGCGTCGAGGAGTTCGCCCGCGACTACCGCCACCTGCTGACCACGGCCCGCGAACGGCTCGACGCGGCGCTGGTGCTCGTCGAGCCGTTCGTCATCCCGCTGCACGACGGGCAGCGGGCCTGGCGCGAGGACCTCGACCCGAAGGTCGAGGTGGTACGCGGCCTCGCCGCCGAGTTCGACGCCGCCCTGGTGGCGGTGGACGCGGCCTTCGCCGCCGCCGACACCGACGACCGGGTCTGGACAACCGACGGAGTGCACCTGACCCCGTTCGGGCATGCGGTGCTCGCCCAGCACTGGCTGCGCGCGGTCGCGCCCGCGACCGACTGACCCCCGCTCCGGTCCGGCGACCCGGGCCCCCCGACCGGGTCGCCGGACCCGGTCACCGCGCGACCGGCCCGGTCAGCCGGTCGTTCCTCGCCCGCCGGACCGCTCGGGCGGACGACCAGTGCCCCGTCCCGGCGTTGCGTCGTCCGGGCGGAAACGGCGACAGCCGCCACGTCGGGTGCACCAGCAGTCCGTTGCCGAGCGGGAAGTCGCCCCGCGCCTGGTACCCGTGCCGCAGGTACAGGTCACGATGCGCGCCGGTCCAGGTCTCGGCGTACGTCGGCAGGCCCAGGGTGTCCATCCACCGCTGGCTGCCGGCGAGGACCGCCTCCGCCCGGTCGGCGCGGCGCGGGCCGGGCGGCACCGCCAGGAACGCCAGGTGGTTGTGCGGTTGGGCGGGGCGGTGCGTGGCGACGGCCCGGTCGAGCAGGAGGAACCGCTCGACCTGCCCCGCGCAGGCCTCGGTGAGGCGCTGCTCGTACCGGACCGGCGCCGGGATCGGCCGGTAGTGGTGGAACCAGACGGTGGCGGCGGTGCCGCCGGCGAGCAGGAACGCGTCGCCGAACAGCAGCGCGTGCTCCACCCAGAGGCGGGCCACGTCGCTCAGTACGTCGCGTCTGCGGCGCTCGTCGGGGACGAGCCAGGCGGCGACCACGGTGGGGGTGACGGTGGCGGTGACGAGTTCGACGATCAGGTCGACGTCGCGCCAGCGGGCGCGCACGACCGGTGGGGACGAAATCATGGGAAGCTCCCTGGTCAGCGGGATGTGCTCACGGTGGGTGGCCGGTACGCCGGGTGCGTCCACCGGCCGTCGGCGACAGGGACGACGGCGGGGCGGCGGGCGCGGCGAGGCCGGCGGGACGATGCGTGGTCAGGGTCGGCCGGGCGGTGTCGACGTGCCCGACCGGGCGACGCCGGTACGGCGGCCCTGTGGTCCGTGCCGGCGGGGCCGGCTCAGGCGGGTCTGCTGCCCGGACGCGGTGAGCGGGAGGGCAGGGCGTCCGGGCCGACCGGACGGCAGCGCAGGCCCCGCTGCGCGGGCGGCGCCCAGGCCGTCGCAGCGGTGTCGGCCGCGCTGAGCTGGAGACCACCGGACGTCCCGGCGTGGCTCGGCGCCCCGGCCGGGCCCGGGTGCGCCGGACGGAACAGGTCCGGGACCGGGGCGCGCAGGGCGGATCGGGCGGTGTGCGGGGACGGCATCGCCGCCGAGGGCCGGTGCGAGTGCGGGTGCCCGACGGCGTCGGCCTCGACCGTCGCCGCCGTCGCCGGCCCGCCGGTGACCGGCGGCGTCGGCCCGGCGACGGCGGCCGGCGCGGTGGGCGCGGGCCGGGCGACCACCGGTGGCTCCCGGTCGGTGGCAATGGCGCGTACCGGCGCCACCAGCCGCACCAGCGGGTCGACCGGTTCCAGCACGGGGCTCAGGACGTCACGCAGCGGCTTCGTCGCCCGGTGGACCGGGACGAGCACCGGTGCGAGCACCCCGGCGACCGGCGTGACCACCGGGCGCAGTCCTCCCGCCACCGGGCCGATCACCCGGTCGTGCAGCGGCCCGGTCACGGGGGTGAGCACTGCTGCCACGGGCGCGACCACCCGGTCGCGCAGTGGTTCGGTCACGGGGGTGAGGACTGCTGCCACCGGCCCGGCCACCCGGTCGGTCAGTGCTCCGGTGACGGGATCGAGGGCTCGGGCCGCCGGTGCGCTCGGCCGGTCGTGCCCTTCGCCGGTGCCGGCGGCGACAGGGCCGGTGGCGGGTGCGGTCGGCCGGTCCGATGATCGCGCGCCGGCCGGGGTGGACGCCCGCTGCGCCGGTACGGGCCGCGCCCCGGCGCCGGTGTCCGGGTGCGGCGCTCCGCCTCGCCGGCCCGGGGCGGCGGTCCCTCGCCGGTGCCCGGCGGCGTCGGAGGCCGCCTGCCGGCGGCCCGGTCCCGCGTCGGCCTGCTGCTTCGGCGCCGTGGCCCGTCGCCCGCCGTCACCGGATCGGGGCGGGGTCGGGTCGGCCGGTGACGTCGACGGGCCGGCGGGGTTCCGAGCCGGCGGTGGGTCGGCGACGACGGGGGAGAGGGTGGCCCGGAGCAGGCCGGTCACGCCCTCGACGGCGCCCTCCACGACGGTGGCCGGTGGGGAGTCGGCGGCGTACGCCGCGCCGGAGGTGGCCGTGTCGTAGCCGATCCAGGCGCCGGCGACCCCGCCGAGCAGGAGCCCGAGGCGTACCACGCCCCGCGCGAACCGCCCACCGCGTCGACCCATCGGTGCCGCCCCTCCCGACCTCGGTGCCCCCGAGGTGCGACAGGACGACTCTACCGAACGAGGCCGTCCGGTGACGTACCGCTCATGGGCGCGTCGCGAAGGGAGCGGACACGCCGCCGGGCCGCCGCTCCCGCACGGGCCTGGCCGGCTACGCCAGCCGGATGCTGTCGCCGTCGACGGTGACGCCCGCGGCGGGCAGCGGCTGCCGGGCCGGGCCACCCGTCACCGCGCCGTCGGCGATGTCGAAGGCGCTGTTGTGGCAGCGGCAGACGATGGCCCGCTCCCGGACCTCGCTGACCGTGCAGCCGGCGTGGGTGCACTTCGCGGAGAACGCCTTGATGGTGCCGGCCTCCGGCTGGGTCACCACCACGCCCTCGGCGGCGAAGACCTTGCCGCCGCCGACCGGGATGTCGGCGACCGTGGCCAGGGCGGCCGGCGCGCCGTCCGTGGGCGCCGCCGCCCCGCCGGAGGGCGCCGGTGGCGCGGCCGGGGCCGGCGCGGCCGCCTCGCCGTACGTCTGACAGCCGGTCAGCAGCGCACCCGCGCCCGCGGCGCCCGCACAGGCCAGCACCGTCCGCCGGGACGGGCGGTGCCGCTCGTCGACGTCGCTCATCGGCGTCCCTCTCCTCTCACGTGCCCACCCCGAAGGTGGTGAAGTACCACAGCGACGACGTCAGCCAGACGCCGATCAGGACGGTGAAGACCACGCCGCCGAGCACCGGCAGCACCCAGCCGGCCAGGCCCGGCCGGGGCAGGGCGAGCATCTTGGTGCTGAACGCGCCGAAGAAGAGGCAGCCGAGCAGCGAGTGGGTCAGCGTGCGCAGGTCGTGGTCGGCGAAGCCGAGCGCGTACAGGCAGTGCACCGCCACCGGCACGGCCAGCAGGAAGGCGATCCGGCCGGACCAGCGGTGCGCGGTCCCCGCCCAGGACGGCGAGAACCCGCCGAGGCGGCCCCACATGGCCAGCGCGGAGAGCAACTGGACGACGGCGAAGGCGGCGGCGCCGCTGCCCAGCCACACCTTCACCGCCTGCGCGCTGGAGAAGCCCGCCACGTTGACCGCGATCCCGGTCGGCTCGTGCAGTCGGCCGTAGACGCCCATGGCGACCGTGACGGCGGCGCCGACCAGCAGCGGCACGAGCAGCGACGCCCGTGGCGCGGCCATCGGCAGGGGCGGGGCCAGGACGGACGGCTCCGGGCGGGACGGCGGCTCGGGCAGCACCTGTACGGCCACCGTCTCCTCGCTGCGACGGGTGTTCTCGATGGTCCTGCGACGGCCGGCCATCACGCACCGGCGCCCGGATCCGTCGCCACCGGCTCGGCCCGGACGGTCACGCCGTCGACGATGGTGGTGCCGAACGCGGGATCCAACGGCGGGGCCGACACGGGCTCGCCGTCGCGGGTGACCACGCCGATCTGGCTGCCGTCGGGCAGCAGGATCCAGCCGCCGTCGACGCCGTCGCGACGCTGCTGGGCGGTGGCCCGGTACAGCACCGGCGCCGGGGTGGCGCTCGCCTTGGCGGTGAACGCCCACCGCCTGCCGTCGGCGACCAGTTCGCCGGAGGCCCGGCCGTCGCCGAAGCTGCCGGTCAGCTTCGCGTCCTTCTTGCCGGTCAGCTCCAGCCGGCCGTCGGCCGCCGTGCCGCGCAGCCAGATCTCCAGCCGCCTGCCGTCGCAGACGTAGGCCACCGCCTGGCCGTCGCGGGCGGTGATGGCGATGGTGGCGCCGCCGTCGAGCCGGCCGGTCCAGTTGCCGGTGGCCTTGCTCCGCTCGGCTCCCGCCGCCGGTGGCGCCGGTGGTGGGCTGGTCGGTGCCCCGGGGCGGCCCCGCTGTTCCGACGGCTGCGCGGGCGAGGGTTGCCCACCGGGCGGGGCCGGTGGCGCCGACGCGGCGGGGGCCTGCGGCGACGCCTCGCCCGAGGCCCCGGGCGCGGCGACGGGCCTCGGATCGGCCCCACGCGGCGCCGCCTGGGCGCTCATCGCGAACAGGACGGCGGCCATCCCGGCCCCGGTCAACAGGGTCAGCAACGGCGTGATGCGCTTCATCAGCAGCTCCCTTCACCCGGTCGTACGGTGACGGAGCCCCAGTCGTTCAATTGTTCGCCACATCCGTCGACCGCGGACCGGCCGGCGTCACCCCACCGCGCGGGTGCTGTGCCGGACGACCAGCGGGGTGGCCAGCTCGATCCGGCGGCTGTCGAGCTCCTCGCCGTTGATCGACGTGAGCAGCATCCGGGTGGCCATGGCGGCCATCTCGGTCAGCGGCTGCCGCACGGTGGTCAGCGGCGGGATGGCCCACCGGGCGCCGTCGACGTCGTCGAAGCCGACCACGCTCATGTCGTCCGGCACCCGGGCGCCGCGCTCGTAGAGGGCCTCGTACGCCCCCCAGGCGGTCTCGTCGGAGCAGGCGAAGATCGCGGTGGGCGGCCGGGACAGGTCGAGCAGGGCGTTGGTCTCCCGGTAGCCGGAGGGCGCGGTGAAGTCCCCGGCGCGGACGTACCCGGCGGGGATGCGCTGCCCGGCGGCGTTCATCGCGGCCCGGTAGCCGTCCACCCGGGCCCGGCTGCACGGCACGTCGGGCGGGCCGCCGATGACCGCGATGCGGCGGTGCCCGAGCCCGAGCAGGTGCTCGGTGGCGGCCAACCCACCGGACCAGTTGGTGGCGCCGACGGACGGGATGTCGGGGGTCGGCTGCCCGGCCGGGTCGATGACGACCACCGGTATGCCGAGTTCGGTGAGCTGGTCGTGCTGGCTGGGCGACAGGTCCGACAGGACCAGCAGGACCCCGTCGCAGCGGCGGGCGGAGAGCTGCTCGATCCAGCGTCGGTCGGGGCGGCTGCGGTGCCGGCCGTGGGCGGCCGAGACGACCACGCCGAAGCCGGCGCGGTGGGCGTGCTCCTCGACGCCGTCGATGATCTGCATGGCCCACGGGCTGCCCAGGTCGCGCAGCACCAGGTCGATGAGGCCGGCGCCGCCGACCGGGCGTCCGGCGCCACGGCCGGTGTAGCCGCGCTCGTCGAGCAGCGCCTGCACCCGTTGCCGGGTGGTGGCCGCCACGTCGGGCCGGCCGTTGAGGACCTTGGAGACGGTGGGCACCGACACGCCGGCGTCGCGGGCGATCTGCGCCAGGGTCGCGCGTGGGTTGTCCATGAACTCACTCCCGATGGATCGCCCGGTCAGGCCGGCAGCATACCCCGAAAGTTTCGACACTCGCGGACGGCCGCGTCGTCGGCCCGCCCCACCGCGCACACGCGCCTTCCCGCCCTGCTCAGCACCGCGTGGCCGGGACCCGCCGAGGCCGACAGAAACTTTCGACCGCCGGCGTTGACGCGGGGGTGCCGGTCACCGCTCAGCCCACCGGCACCGTGGCGGTGACGGTGGCCTGGTCGAGTTCGCCGACCCGGACGGTGAACCGGATCCGCCACCGACCGGCCACCGGGAACCGGACCTCCGCGCTGCCGTGGTTCGGCTCCGGTGTCGCGACCGGCACGGTCACCGGCTCCACGCCGGCCTCCGGCAGGGCCAGGCTGACCGTCCACTCGGCGACCGGCAGCGCCTCGCCCCCGGGCGTGTAGACGTAGGCGTGCAGCGAGTTGGGCGCGCCGAGCGTCACCGGATAGACGTCGAACTGGAGCGTGTAGAGGCTGGTGGTCAACGTCTGGGCGACGCCCTCGCGGGCCGCCCGGGCGGCCTCGGCGTCCGCGGTACGCCCTGGCGGGGTCTGCACGAGTACGGCGGTCAGCGCCAGCACCACGGCGGTGGCGACCAGCTCGACCCCGGCCGCCCGGGCGACCACCCGCGGCCGGGCCGCCGCCGTGCCCCGCCGGACCAGGCGGCGCTGCCCGGCGGCGACGGCGAGCACGACGGCGAGCAGTGCCGCCTTGCCGAGCAGCAGCCGCCCGTAGCCGGTGCCGAGCAGCGCGCCGGGCCGGCCCAGCTCCAGCGCCGCCTGCCCGACCCCGGTGGCGACGAGCCAACCGACCGCCAGCGTGGCCCAGCGGGACCAGGCCGGCAGGATCCGCGCCAGCACCCGCTCGTGGGTGCCGCGCAGCAGGAACGCCACCAGGGTGAGCAGGCCGCCCAGCCAGAGGCTCATCGCGGCGAGGTGGACGACGGCGGCGGCGACGCTCACCGGCGGCAGCGGCGAGGCGACCGGATGCCCGGCCAGCGGCCAGGTGGCCAGCCCGGCCACCCCGACCAGCGCCAACGTCACCCGCCGCCACCGCCCGGCCCGGCCCGCCACGACCGCCGGCAGCAGGGTGGCGGCGACGGCGGTGACCGCCAGCCGCACGGCCAGCACCACGCCGACGTCGCTGTCCCCGACGGCCGCCAGGTCCGCTCCGGTGAGGTCGCCGACCGGCGCCCCGACCGAGTCCGCCGCCTGCCCGACCCAGGTGGCGGCGGTCGCCGCGACCACCAGGGCGAGTCCGGCGTACGCCGTGCCGGCCACGCCCCGGCGGGAACGTCGGCGGGGCCACAGCGTGGCGGCGAGCAGGGTCGGGCCGACGACGAGCACCAGCCCCAGGTAGCCGGCGTACTTGGCGGCGGGCACCAGGGCGCCGGCCGGCTGCGGGTCGGCGTCGTCGACCGCCCGGGGCGGGCTGACCGAGGGCGCTCCGGCGGAGTAGGTGAAGCTGCCGGCCACCGGGTGGCTGTCGGCGGAGATCACCCGGTAGCTCACCAGGTACGTCCCGAGTGGCCGTTCCGGCACCCGCAGCGGGATCCGCATCGTCGTGCCGCGTACCGACGGTGCGCCGGTGTGCACCCGCCGGCCGTCCGGCCCGAGGACCTGCACCCGGCCCGGGACGGGGGAGACCGGCTCGCTGAAGGTGACCACCACCTCCGACGGCGGGGACCCGAGCACCGCGTCGCGCACCGGGGTGGTGGCGAGCAGCACGGCGTGGGCGGACGCCGGGGCCGCCGGGACCAGCGGAACGGCGAGCAGGGCGAGCAGCAGCCCCAGGACGGCCGATCGGGTACGCACGCACACTGGTTCGTACGTGACGGCCGGAAGGTTCAACGCGCGGGCGGATTGTCTCCGTCGGGCCGGCCCGTGGCGAGGTGGTGGCGCAGGGCGAGCTGGAGGGTGAGCCGGCTGTCGGGGTCGTCGAGGGCGGCGCCGAACGCGGTGCGCAGCTGGCGCATCCGGTAGCGGACGGTCTGCGGGTGGGTGTGCAGCTCCTCGGCCACGGCCACCACCTGCCCCTGCCGGCGCAGCCAGCTGTGCAGTGTCTCGGCCAGCGCCCGCCGGCCGGCCGGCCGCAGACCGGCCAGCGGGGCGAGCCAGGCGTCGGCGAGGTGGTCGGCGAGGCCCGGCTCCCATGCCAGGAGCAGGGTGAGCAGGTGCGCGTCGGCGGTGACGGGCGCGTCGACGGGGAGCCGGCCCGTCTGCCGCAGGGCCAGGGCCCGCCGCGAGATCCGGTACGACAGCCGGGCCCGGGCCAGCTCGACGGTGGGGCCGAGGGCCGCCCGCCGGCCGGCCAGCGCCTGCCGGGCCCGGTCGAGGCGTCCCGGGGCGCCCGGGTCGGGCAGCACCACGCGGACGGCGTCGTCGACGACCGTGGCGATCGCGCCCCCGCCGATGGTGCGGGCCAGGTGCTCGGCGTCGGCGCCGTCGACGCTGAGCACGGCCACGGTGCGGGGCAGCGCCCAGCGGGCCGCGTCGGCGGCGGCGTGCAGTGCGGCGTCGCCCGGTGGCTCCGGCTGGACGAGCAGGGTGATCAGGCGGCGTCGGGTGGTGGCCCAGTCCTGCGCGGCGTCGCGCTGCTCGTCGAGGAACCCCTCCGCCGCCGCGCCGGCCAGGGCGTCGGCGTAGCCGAACAGCGCCCCGGCGATGACGTACAGGTCGGGCGGGGCGGTGCCCGGGCTGTGCGCCACCAGGAAGGCCCAGATGTCGCGCGCGCCGAGGGTGAGCACCGTACGCAGGGCGTCGACCCGGTGGCCCTCCCGGTACTCGGTGCGCCCGAGCGCGTGGAAGACGGCGCGGGTCGCGGTCAGGTCCCGGCCGGGGTCGGCGAGCGCGTCGACGAAGGCGTCCACCGCGGTCTGCACGCCCAGGGTCAGGCCCTGACCCTGCCCGCCGGTGAGCGAGCGGCCCTGGGCCCGCATCGCGGTCCGGACGGTGCCGAGGATCCGCTCGTGCAACGCCTCGCGCAGGCCGCGTACCTGCTCCCCGACGGCCGGCGCCAGGCCGGCCAGCCCCGGCTCGATGTCGATGAGCGCGTCGGACACCGGCACTCCTTGTCATCGGCGTGACAAAACAGGGCGGGCATCTTGCGCGCCGGTGGCGATCATATTGGCAGCGCCGTACGTACCGTCGGGGTGTGGATACCGATGTCATCGTGATCGGCGCGGGCCTGGCGGGCCTGGTCGCCGCCGCCGAGGCCGCCGACGCCGGCCGCCGGGTGCTGCTGCTGGACCAGGAGCCGGAGCAGAACCTCGGCGGGCAGGCGCACTGGTCGTTCGGCGGGCTCTTCCTGGTCGACTCACCCGAGCAGCGGCGGATGGGCATCCGCGACTCGGTCGAGCTGGCCTGGCAGGACTGGACCGGCAGCGCCGCCTTCGACCGGCCCGAGGACCACTGGCCGCGCCGGTGGGCCGAGGCGTACGTGCACTTCGCGGCGGGGGAGAAGCGGGCCTGGCTGCGGGCGATGGGTCACCGGCTGTTCCCGGTGGTCGGCTGGGCCGAGCGGGGCGGGGGAGCCGCGCACGGGCACGGCAACACCGTGCCCCGCTTCCACATCACCTGGGGCACCGGCCCCGGCGTGGTGGAGCCGTTCCTGCGGCGGGTCCGGCGGGCCGAGGCCGAGGGGCGGGTGCGGCTGCTGTTCCGGCACCGGGTGGACGAGCTGGTCACCACCGGCGGCGTGGTCACCGGTGTGCGCGGCGCGGTGCTGGAGCCCGACGACGCCCCGCGTGGGCGGCGCACCTCCCGGACCGTGGTGGGCGACTTCGCGTACGCGGCGCAGGCCGTGATCGTCACCTCGGGCGGCATCGGCGGCGACCACGACCTCGTCCGGCGGGCCTGGCCGCAGCGGCTGGGCACCCCGCCGGCCCGGATGGTCGCCGGGGTCCCGGCGTACGTCGACGGGCGGATGCTGGCCATCACCGAGGCGGCCGGCGGGCGGGTGGTCAACCCGGACCGGATGTGGCACTACACCGAGGGGCTGCGCAACTGGGACCCGGTCTGGCCGCAGCACGGCATCCGGATCCTGCCCGGCCCCTCGTCGCTCTGGCTCGACGCCACCGGCGAGCGGCTGCCGGCGCCACTCTTCCCCGGCTTCGACACCCTGACCACCCTGCGGCACCTGCGCGCCACCGGGTACGACTACAGCTGGTTCCTGCTCACCCAGAAGATCATCGAGAAGGAGTTCGCGCTGTCGGGCTCCGAGCAGAACCCGGACCTGACCGGCCGCAGCGTCCGCCAGGTCCTGGGCCGGGTCCGTCCCGGCGCGCCCGCGCCGGTGGAGGCGTTCAAGCGCCACGGCGCCGACTTCGTCGTCGCCGACGGCCTGCCGGAGCTGGTCGACGGGATGAACGCGCTGGCCGCCGAGACCGACGGGCCGCGCCTCGACGCCGCCGAGGTGCGCCGCGTCGTCGAGGCGCGCGACCGGGAGCTGGCCAACCCGTTCGGCAAGGACGCCCAGCTGCACGCCATCCGGGGCGCCCGCCGCTACCGGGGCGACAAGCTCGTCCGGGTCGCCACCCCGCACCGGCTGCTCGACCCGGCGGCCGGCCCGCTGATCGCGGTGCAACTGCACGTGCTCACCCGCAAGACCCTCGGCGGGCTGCACACCGACCTGGCCGGCCGGGTGCTGCGGGCCGACGGCGAGCCGCTGGGCGGGGTGTACGCCGCCGGCGAGGTGGCCGGGTTCGGTGGCGGCGGGATGCACGGGTACAACGCCCTGGAGGGCACCTTCCTCGGCGGCTGCCTCTTCTCCGGTCGTACCGCCGGCCGGGCCGCGGCCGCCGCCGTCGGCTGAGCGCCGGCCGACGGCGCGGCGCCCCGTCCCGGGGGTGGGACGGGGCGCCGCGTGGTGGTGGGCTCAGCTGGTGGGGAAGGTGTCCGGGGTACGGATCCGGTTGCGCATGAACACGCCCGACTCGGTGAGCACCGAGGTGCCGGCGTACGTGCCGCCGTTGCAGGTGCCCGGCTTGAACGCGGCGCTGCCCTCGGCCTTGTCGGAGTAGGTCCAGTTCGCGTAGCTGATCTTCAGCCGGTCCATCAGGTCCACCCAGGCCGTGCTGCTCGCCGTGTCGACGCCGCCGTCACCGGTGTACGACACCGTGCCGAACTCGGTGACGAACATCGGCAGCCGGGCGGCGGCCCGCTCCAGCTCGGCGCGGTAGCTGTCCCGGTGCGACGCGGCGTAGAAGTGGAAGGCGTACATGACGTTGGCGGCGGCGACCGGGTTGTTGATCACCTCGGTGGCGTTGCTCCCCTCCGAGACGCCGAGCGAGGACCAGGCGCGGGTGCCGACGATGACGATGCCGTCCGGGTCGTTGGCGCGGATGACCGGGATGACCTGCTCGGCGTAGTTCTTGATGGTCTGCCAGCTCACGCCGTTGGGCTCGTTCGCGATCTCGTAGATCACGTTGTTCTTGTCGGCGTTGCGGGCGGAGACGGCGGCGAAGAAGGTCTTCGCCCGCTCCAGGTTGTACATCGGGTCACCGGGGGTCAGCGTGTGGAAGTCGATCAGCGCGTACATGCCGCGCTCGCTCGCCTCGTCCACCAGCGTGTTGACCCGGTTGGTGAAGGCCGTCGGGTTGGTCTCGTAGCCGTCCTCCTGCACGTACATCGCGATGCGCAGCAGGTCGGAGCGCCAGTCGGTGGCCAGCGCGTCCAGCGAGGCGTCGTTGTAGCAGTGCGGGAACCACTGCAGGCCGTGCGTGCTCATGCCGCGCAGCTGGATCGGCCTGCCGTACTGGTTGCACAGGTTGACCCCGCAGACCCGCAGCTGTCCGTTGATCGCCACCGGCGTCTGCCCGGTGGGCGGCGGGGTGGTCGGCGGCGGGGTCGTGGGCGGCGGGGTCGTCGGCGGCGGGGTCGTCGGCGGCGGCGGGGTGGTGGGGGTGGTGCTGCCCGTGCAGACGGTGCCGTTGAGGGTGAACGACGTGGGCGAGGGGTTGCTGGTGCCGGTCCAGGTGCCGTTGAAGCCGATGGTGGTGGATCCACCACCGGCCAGGGATCCGTTGTAGCTCACGTTGCGCGCGGTGACGGACTGGCCGCTCTGCTGGTAGGTCGCCGACCAGCCCTGGCCCACCCGCTGGCCCGGGTCGGGGAAGGTGAAGCCGAGGGTCCACCCGTCGACGGCGTCGCCGAGGTTCGTGATGGTGATGTTCGCGGTGAAACCGCCGGGCCACGAGTTGGCCGTGTAGGTGACGGCGCAACCGGTCGCGGCCATGGCGTTCGCGGCCGGCAGTAGCGTCGACGCGCCGAGGGTCAGTGCGGCGGCGGCGCCGGCCGCGAGCAGGTGCCGCCGTGTCGGGCGGGGAATGTTCATGGGACCGTCTCAATCTCGGGTCGGGGCACGGGGGGTCGTCGCACCTGCGCGTCCGCCGTCGGATCACGTGGACGTGGTGCCCACCCCTGGCCACTGATCCGGGCGGCGCCCGCAGGTTCGCGACGTCGCCATCGACGTCCGGGAGCGCTCCCACCGGAGCGTAGAGGTGTCCGTGACATCCCCGCAACGGCAGCGCGGTCCCGAGCCGGTCACCGGGCCCGCGTCCGGCCGCCGACGGCCCGACCCGCCGGGCGCCTCAGCCGACGCCACGGCACAGGTCCCGCCGTTCCGGCAGGGGCGCGAGGCCGGCGGAACGGTAGGTGGCGACGGCGCCGACGTTGGCGCTCGGACAGCACACGAGGACGCTCGACGAACCCGCCTGCCGCAGCGCGCGGGCCGCGGCGAGCGTGACCGCCCGGCCGTGTCCGTGGCGGCGGTGCGCCCGGTGCACCCCCAACGGTTCGATCACCCCCGGCCTGCCCTCGCCCGCCGACCACACCGTCACGGCCGCCACCGGCTCGCCCCGCTCGTCGTGAGCGAGCAGGCATCGCGCGTCGACGAACGGCGCGCCCGCCGCCATCGCGTGCCAGCGCTCCGCGGAGAACGTCGACCTGTCGAACGACGCCCGCTGCACCGCGGCCCACTCGTGCGCCCGTTCCGGCCCGATCACCTCGACCCGGACGCCGGGATCCGGCACCGGCGCGCCGAGGTCCCGCCGAAGCAGTGTCCACGGCTCGCCGCGCGCCCAGCCATCCTGCGACAACAGCTCCTGGACCAGTGCGCCCGGGGGCGCCTCGACGGACACCGGACCCTCGGGCAGCACGCCCCGCTCGGGCGCCGACGCGTCCTCGACCACCCGCCGCGCCAGCCGCTCGTCCCGCCACGCCGACGGCGCGAACGCCAGCCGGAGCAGGTCCGCGCCGTCGAGCAGCCCGACCGCCAGAACCTCTCCCGCCCGGCGCCAGGTTCGGGTGGCCGCCGCCGTGCGCCGCGGGCCGAAGCGCCAGAACCACCCCAGGTCCCCCGGATGCAGCTGCACGGGTCCGGCGTCGTGCTGCCACTGCCGCAACACGCGCACCACGTCGTCCAACTCGTCGACCGCCGGCGCGCCCATCTCGATCGTCATCGCCCGACCACACACCACCCCGGTGGCCCGCCGCATGCGAATTTCGCCCCGCAGGCGGCGGTCGAGAGCCGGGACAATGCCGATTTATCCGAGATTCGACACTTTTGTCCATCGTCCGTTCGGTTGATTAGTGGCCGACCCTTGGTCTAGGGTGGGTGCCTGAGCGGGGGACTGGCAGGTCCGCCACGCCGTACGGCACGGAAAGGACGACATGATCACCACGACCGTCAGGGCATCCAGCAGCACCTCGGCCACCGGCAACGAGGAGCGCGCCGGCGAGCTCATCACGGCGCTCGCCGCGATGCCGGCCGAGCACCCCGAGCGGTCCGCGCTGCGCGACAAGGTGATCGAGGCGTGGCTTCCGCTGGCCAACCACCTCGCCGCCCGCTACAGCGGCCGCGGCGAGCCCAACGGCGACCTCGCCCAGACCGCGGCGCTCGGCCTGATCAAGGCGGTGGACCGGTTCGACGCCTCCCGGGGCGTCGACTTCGCGGGCTTCGCCATCCCCACCATCCTCGGCGAGATCAAGCGGCACTTCCGCGACCGCACCTGGAACATCCGGGTCCCGCGTCGCCTGCAGGAGCTGCGGCTGCGCATCACCGAGGCCAACGGCACCCTCACCCAGACGCTGCACCGGGCTCCCACGGTCGCCGACATCGCGGCCCACCTCGAGATCACCGAGGAAGAGGTCCTGGAGGGCCTGGAGGGCGCCCGCGCCTACAACGCCGTGTCGCTGTCCACCCCGATCGGCGACGGCGAGAGCGCCACCGAGCTGGGTGACACCCTCGGCGCCGAGGACAACGAGTACGAGCTGGCCGAGCTGCGGGTCGCCCTCGGCCCCGCCCTGGCCACCCTCGACGAGCGGGAGCAGAAGATCCTCACCCTCCGCTTCTACGGCAACCTGACCCAGAGCGAGATCGCCGCCCAGGTCGGCGTCTCCCAGATGCACGTCTCGCGGCTGCTCGCCCGCGCGCTGGTCAAGCTGCGCGGCCAGCTGGTCGACACCCACTGACCTCCCGTACGCCCGGTCGCCGTGCCGGCCGGGCCACGCGGCGCAACCCGACGCCCGCACCGTCGTCGAGCCCTCGGCGACCGTGCGGGCGTCGGCGTGCCCGCCGAGGGCGGCGGCGGCCCATGGCGCGAGGGCCGCCGGGCACGGACACGTGCGCAGGTCAGCGCCGCCGTCCCGGTGTGGGGGCGACGTCGCGGCTGTGCATACTTGCGCGGTTGATGTTGGCTCGTCGGGCTCCGTCCGGCGGTGGCGCATAGGTGGTCGTGGTGCTCGACAAGACGGCGGAGACGCGACTGCACGGGACCGGCGCCACGGCCTCCCCGGTGGCCGACCCCGGCCTGCGGCAGCTGCTCGCGGGCCTGACCGCGGTCCGCGACGGTGACTTCGGCACCCGGCTGCCGGCCGACGCCGACGGCCTGCTCGGGGAGATCGCCACCGTCTTCAACGGCATGGTCGACCAGCTCTCGCTGTTCACCTCCGAGGTGACCCGCGTCGCCCGGGAGGTCGGCACCGAGGGTCAGCTGGGCGGTCAGGCCGAGGTGCCCGGGGTCTCCGGCACCTGGAAGGACCTCACCGACTCGGTGAACGCGATGGCCGGCAACCTCACCGACCAGGTGCGCGACATCGCCGAGGTGGCCACGGCGGTGGCCCGGGGCGACCTGTCGCAGAAGATCACCGTGGACGTGCGGGGCGAGATCCTGGAACTCAAGGTCACCATCAACACGATGGTGGACCAGCTCTCGTCGTTCGCCGACGAGGTGACCCGGGTGGCCCGGGAGGTGGGCAGCGAGGGCCGCCTCGGCGGTCAGGCCGAGGTGCCCGGCGTCGCCGGCACCTGGCGCGACCTCACCGACTCGGTGAACTTCATGGCCGGCAACCTCACCAGCCAGGTGCGCAACATCGCCCAGGTGACCACCGCCGTCGCCCAGGGCGACCTGTCGCAGAAGATCACCGTCGACGCGCGCGGCGAGATCCTGGAGCTCAAGAGCACCATCAACACGATGGTGGACCAGCTGTCCAGCTTCGCCGCGGAGGTGACCCGGGTCGCCCGGGAGGTCGGCACCGACGGGCGGCTCGGCGGTCAGGCGCAGGTCAGCGGGGTCGCCGGCACCTGGCGTGACCTCACCGACTCGGTCAACTCGATGGCGGTCAACCTGACCGACCAGGTCCGCAGCATCGCCCAGGTGGCCACGGCGGTGGCCCGGGGCGACCTGTCGCAGAAGATCACCGTCACCGCGCACGGGGAGATCCTGGAGCTGAAGAACACCATCAACACGATGGTGGACCAGCTCTCGTCGTTCGCCGACGAGGTGACCCGGGTGGCCCGTGAGGTGGGCACCGAGGGTCGTCTCGGCGGCCAGGCCGACGTGAAGGGCGTCTCCGGCACCTGGAAGGACCTCACCGAGTCGGTGAACGTCATGGCCGACAACCTCACCGCCCAGGTACGCAGCATCGCCGAGGTGACCACCGCGGTGGCCAAGGGCGACCTGACCCAGAAGATCCGGGTCGACGCGCGCGGCGAGATCCTGGCCCTGAAGGAGACCATCAACACGATGGTCGACCAGCTCTCCGCGTTCGCCGACGAGGTGACCCGGGTGGCCCGGGAGGTGGGCACCGAGGGCCGACTCGGCGGCCAGGCCCGGGTGTCCAACGTGGGCGGCACCTGGAAGGACCTGACCGACAACGTCAACGAGATGGCCAACAACCTCACCAACCAGGTCCGCTCGATCGCCCTGGTCGCCACCGCCGTGGCCCAGGGCGACCTGAGCCGGCAGATCACCGTGGAGGCCAAGGGCGAGGTCGCCGTCCTCGCCCAGACCATCAACACGATGGTCGGCACCCTCGGCGCGTTCGCCGACGAGGTGACCCGGGTGGCCCGGGAGGTGGGCACCGAGGGCCGACTCGGCGGCCAGGCCCGGGTGCCGAACGTGGCCGGCACCTGGAAGGACCTGACCGACAACGTCAACTCGATGGCGAACAACCTCACCGGTCAGGTGCGCAACATCGCCCAGGTCACGACGGCGGTGGCCCAGGGCGACCTGACCAGGAAGATCGACGTGGACGCACGCGGCGAGATCCTGGAGCTCAAGACCACCATCAACACGATGGTGGACCAGCTCTCCAGCTTCGCCGCCGAGGTCACCCGGGTGGCCCGTGAGGTGGGCAGCGAGGGCCGCCTCGGCGGTCAGGCCGAGGTCGAGGGCGTCTCCGGCACCTGGAAGCGGCTCACCGAGAACGTCAACGAACTCGCCGGCAACCTGACCCGGCAGGTGCGCGCCATCGCCGAGGTGACCAGCGCGGTGGCCACCGGCGACCTGACCCGCTCCATCACCGTGGAGGCCCCCGGCGAGGTCGGCGAACTCAAGGACAACATCAACTCCATGGTGGAGTCGCTGCGCGAGACCACCCGTACCAATGAGGAACAGGACTGGCTCAAGACCAACCTGGCCCGGATCTCCGGGCTCATGCAGGGCCACCGGGACCTCGAGGTGGTCGCCGGTCTGGTGATGAACGAGCTGGCCCCGCTGGTGTCCGCGCAGCTCGGCACGTTCCTGCTGGTCGACGACACCGGCGGTGGCAGCGCCCTGCGGGTGATCGGCGGCTACGGCCACGACGCCACCCGCCGCCGGTACGTCCTCGGCGACTCCCTGGTCGGGCAGGCGGCGCTCAGCAAGCGGGCGATCGTCGTCGACGCGGTGCCGGCCGACTACGTCACCGTCTCCTCCAGCCTCGGCGCCGCCGTCCCGCTGCACCTGGTGGTGCTGCCCGTCCTCTTCGAGGACCAGGTGCTCGGCGTCATCGAGCTGGCCAGCATGAGCCGCTTCACCGAGATCCAGCGCGACTTCCTCGACCAGCTCACCGAGACCATCGGCGTCAACGTCAACACCATCGTCGCCAACGCCCGCACCGACGTCCTGCTCACCGAGTCCCAGCGCCTCGCGGCCGAGTTGCAGGCCCGGTCCGAGGAGTTGCAGGCCCGCTCGGAGGAGCTGCAGCGCTCCAACGCCGAGCTGGAGGACAAGGCGGCGCTGCTGGTCCGGCAGAACCACGACATCGAGACCAAGAACTCCGAGATCGAGCAGGCCCGCCAGGAGCTGGAGGCCCGGGCGCAGCAGCTCGCCCTGGCCTCGAAGTACAAGTCGGAGTTCCTGGCGAACATGAGCCACGAGCTGCGTACCCCGCTGAACTCCCTGCTCATCCTGGCCCAGCTGCTGGCCCAGAACCCGAACCGGAACCTGACCGCCAAGCAGGTGGAGTACGCCACCGTCATCCACTCGGCCGGCACGGACCTGCTCCAGCTCATCAACGACATCCTCGACCTGTCCAAGGTCGAGGCCGGCAAGATGGACATCAACCCGGAGACGTTCGACCTGTCGGAGCTGCGCAACTACGTCGACGCCACCTTCCGTCCGCTGACCACGCCGCGCGGCCTGGAGCTGGACATCGTCACCGGTCCCGACGTGCCCACCCAGCTGCACACCGACGAGCAGCGGTTGCGCCAGGTGTTGCGCAACCTGGTCTCCAACGCGGTCAAGTTCACCGAGACGGGACGGGTGCAGCTGCGCATCGAACGTGCCCGCCCCGAGGAACTGCCGGACACCATGCCCGAGCGGGACCAGGTGATCGCCTTCCGGGTCGTCGACACCGGCATCGGCATCGCCGAGCAGCACCTCACCGCGATCTTCGACGCCTTCCAGCAGGCCGACGGCACCACCAGCCGCCGCTACGGCGGCACCGGCCTGGGCCTGTCCATCAGCCGGGAGATCGCCCACCTGCTCGGCGGCCGGATCACCGCGCAGAGCGTGCTCGGGCAGGGCAGCACCTTCACCCTGTACCTGCCGGCCCGCAGCAGCGCCACCGCCGTGGCCTCCGACCACCCCGGCGCGCTCCCGGCCGTACGCCCGCAGGCCACGCCGGAGGTCGTGGAGCACTGGCGTACGGAGCAGCTGCGGCGGGTGCTGGTGCTGGAGCACGACGACATGGGCCTGCTCACCCTGCTGGCCCGGGGCGTCGCCCTCGGCATGACCGACCTGCCGGTCGAGGTGTCGACCGTGACCGGCGCGGCGCCGGCCCTGGAGGCGCTGGCCGCGCAGCGGCACCACCTGCTCGTCGTGCACCTGGACATGCCCGACGACAGTGGCAGCGCCCTGCTGCGGGCGCTGCACGAGCAGCGGGGCGAGCGGGCCGTGCCGGTGCTGGCGTACCACGGCAGCCCGCTCGGCGCCGGTCAGGAGGCGCTGTTGCAGGCGCTGGCCGAGGACCGGCCGCTGGAGATCCTGCGCAGCCTGGACGACCTGCGCGAACGCATCGCCCTGCACCTGTCCGCCGACGCCCCGGAGCGGGTGGTGCCGTTCACCCCGGCCGGCCCCGACGTCCCGGCGTCGGGCGACCCGTTCTCCGTCGCGCTGGCCGGGCGCAAGGTCCTCGTCGTCGACGACGACGCGCGCAACGTGTTCGCCCTGACCAATATCCTGGAGCTGCACGGCATCGACGTCGTCTACGCCGAGAACGGCCGTAAGGGCGTCGAGACGCTGATGCGCCACGACGACATCGACCTGGTGCTGATGGACGTGATGATGCCCGAGATGGACGGCTACGCGGCCACCGCCGCGATCCGCGCCATGCCCCGCTACGCCGACCTGCCGATCATCGCGGTGACCGCCAAGGCGATGCACGGCGACCGGGAGAAGAGCATCTCCTCCGGGGCCAGCGACTACGTGACCAAGCCGGTGGACGCCGACGACCTGCTGCACTGCATCCACCGCTGGCTCAACGCCTGAGTCCGGCCGGCGCGGCGGCCCGGGCCTCAGCGGCGGATCAGCCCCCGCTGCCGGGCCACCGCGACGGCGGCGGTACGCGAGTCCACGCCGAGCTTGCCGTAGACGTGCACCAGGTGCGTCTTGACGGTGGCCTGGCTCAGGTGCAGCCGGCGGCTGATCTGCTGGTTGGACAGTCCGTCGGCGACCAGGCGCAGCACCTCGCTCTCCCGGGGCGTCAACGCGATCCCGGGCGAACGCACCCGGTCGATCAGCCGGTGGGCGACCGCCGGGGCGAGCGCGGACCGCCCGGCCGCCGCCGCGCGCACCGCCGCGGTCAGCTCCTCCGGCGGGGCGTCCTTGAGCAGGTAGCCGGTGGCGCCGGCCTCGACCGCGGCGAGGATGTCCGCCTCGGTGTCGTACGTGGTGAGCACCAGCACCCGGGGCGCGTCGGGGCGGGCGACGATGGCCGCCGTCGCCTCGGGGCCCTGCATGCCGGAGCCGAACTGCAGGTCCATCAGCACCACGTCCACCGGCTCGCGGGCGCACACCGCCACCGCCTCCTGCGCGGTGGCCGCCTCGGCGACCACGGTGAGGTCCGGCTCGGTGGACAGCAGGGCGCGCAGCCCGGAACGGACCACCGGGTGGTCGTCGGCGAGCAGCAGCCGCACCGGCCGGCTCACCCGGGCACCTCCGCCGTCGGCTCCGGCGGGGTGAAGCCCACCGCCACGGCGGTGCCCTGCCCGGGCGCGGACTCCACGCTCAGCGTCCCGCCCAGCTCGGCCGCGCGGGCCCGCATCGCGTCCAGGCCGAACCCGCCGTCGCCGCCGCCCCGGCCGTCGGCGGCGCCCGGGTCGAAGCCGACGCCGTCGTCCACCACGTCCAGCGCGACCTGCCGGCCGAGGTAGCTCAGGGTCAGCTCCACCCGCCCGGCGTGGGCGTGCGCGACCGCGTTGGCCAGCGCTGACTGGGCGATCCGCAGCAGCGCCACCTCGTACCGGGTGGGCAGTGGCCGCGGCGTGCCGTCGAGCCGGAACCGCACCACCGGGCCGGCGTCGCCGCCACCGGCATCGCAGAGCCGGCGCAGCGCCTCGGGCAGCGACCGGGCCGCCAGGGCGGGCGGGGTGAGCGCCCGCACGAAGCGCCGCGCCTCGGCCAGGTTGTCCTGCGCCGCCCGGCGGGCCTGCTCGACGTGGCCGGCGACGACGTCCGGCCGCTCGGGCATCGCCCGTTGCGCGGCGCGCAGCAGCAGCTGGATGCTGGACAGCCCCTGGGCGAGGGTGTCGTGGATCTCCCGGGCGAGGCGTTCGCGTTCGGCGAGCACCCCTGCGGTGTGCTGGGCCTCGGCCAGGTCGGCCCGGGTGGCGGTGAGCTGCTCGATCAACCGGCGGCGGCGCTCGCTCTCCCGGTACAGCGCCTGGTAGCCGAGCACGGTGGCGACCGCCACGGCGGCCCCGATGACCGGACCGATCACCCCGCCGAGGGTCAGCGCGCCCTGGTGCCGGGCCACCCCGCCGACGGCCGCCGCCGTGGTGGCGGCCACCGCGACCGTGCCCCACCGGACGGGCAACAGGTGCAGGTGCAGCAGGAACAGCGGGAACGCCAGCCACACCGCGTCCGGGGTGAGCCAGAGCAGGCCCGCCCAGCCCACGGTCAGCGCGGCCAGCCAGCCGAGCGTCGTACGACGCGAGCGGGGCAGCGCCGCCGCGACGGCCCACCCGCCGGCCAGCACGGCCGTGCCGAGCAGCACCCCGGCGCGGTGCGGCGGCGCCGCGGCCAGCGCCCGTCCCGCGACCACGGCGAGTAGCGCGGCGACCAGCAGGTACAGGCCGATCCGCGCCGCGCGCGGCGGTGGGACGGGCGGGTGGGTGCTCACGATGCCTCCAGGCTAGGCCGCGGCGCGCCGCCGCCATCAACCAAAGGGTTGATCCCGCGCTGCGCACTTCGAGGGCCGGCCGCCCATCGGCGGGGCGATGCCGGCCGGGCCGCGCCGGGCGAGCGTGGACGGCGTACCACCACGCCACCGGGCGTGGCCCCGCAACGGAAGGCTCGTCATGTTCGTCGCCTGGAGGGACCTGCGGTACGCCAAGGGTCGCTTCGCCCTGATGGGCGTCGTCGTCACCCTGATGACCCTGCTCGTGGTGCTGCTCTCCGGCCTGACCGCCGGGCTGGGCCGGGAGAGCACCTCGGCGGTCACCGGGCTCCCCGCCGACCACCTCGTCTTCGCCGTCCCCGACGGCGACCTCTCCTTCACCGGCTCCCGGGTCACCGACGCGCAGTGGCGACGCTGGCGCGCGGAACCCGGGGTCACCGCCGCCGACCCGCTCGGCGTCGCCACCCTGCGCGCCGGGGCGGGCGACCGGACGGCCCCGCTCGCCGCGTTCGGCGTACCCCCGGGTTCCGCCCTGGCCCCCGGCGGGCTCGGCGACGGACGGGTGGTGCTCTCCCGTGGCGCCGCCGACGCCCTGGCCGCCGGGCCGGGCGCGACCGTCACCCTCGGCGCGGTCCGGCTGACCGTGGCCGCCGTCGCCGGCGACGCCTCCTACAGCCACACCCCGGTCGTCTGGACCTCGCTGGCCGACTGGCGGCGCACCGCCCCCGGCGTCCCCGACGACGCCGCCACCGTGCTCGCGCTGACCACCACCGGCAACGTCCGCCTCGACGCCGTCGACCGGGAGGTGGGCACCCGGACCGTCACCCGCGCCGCGGCGCTGTCCGCGATCGGCTCCTACACCTCGGAGAACGGCTCGCTGCAACTGATGCGCGGGCTGCTGCTGGTGATCTCCGCGCTGGTCGTCGGCGCCTTCTTCACCGTCTGGACCATCCAGCGCGCCGGGGACGTGGCCGTGCTCAAGGCGCTCGGCGCCGGCACCGGTCACCTGCTGCGCGACGCGCTCGGGCAGGCCCTGGCGCTGCTGCTGGCCGGCACCGTGGCGGGCACCGCGGTCGCCGTGGCCGTCGGCGCGGCGGCGGCCGACCGGGTGCCGTTCGCGCTGACCGCCGGCTCGGTGCTGCTGCCGGCGGTGGTGACCGTCCTCCTCGGCGCCGTGGGCGCCGCCCTGGCCGTACGGCGGGTCACCGCCGTCGACCCGCTGACCGCACTGGGGAGCGCCCGATGAGCCTCGACCTGTCCGACGTCACCCTGACCTACCCCGACGGCGACACCCGCCTCACCGCCCTGGACGGGGTCGACCTGCGCGTGCCCGCCGGCACCGTCACCGCCGTCATCGGCCCCTCCGGCTCCGGCAAGTCCAGCCTGCTGGCGGTCGCCGCCACCCTGATCCGCCCCGACCGGGGTCGGGTGGTCGTCGCCGGGGTGGACACCGGCCGGCTGGACCGGGCGGGCGCGGCGGCGCTGCGCCGGACCCGGATCGGCATCGTCTTCCAGCAGTCGAACCTGATCGCCTCGCTGACCGCCGCCGAGCAGCTGCAGGTGATGGCGCACCTCGCCGGCCGTCCGGTCCGCCCGGCCCGGGCCCGTGCCGAGCGGCTGCTGGCCGGCGTCGGGCTCGCCGCCCAGGTGGATCGCCGCCCGCACCAGCTCTCCGGCGGGCAGCGGCAGCGGGTGACCATCGCCCGGGCCCTGATGAACGACCCGGCGGTGCTGCTCGTCGACGAGCCCACCAGCGCCCTGGACCACGACCGGGGCGCGGCGGTGCTCGACCTGTTGGTCGCACTCACCCGCGAGCGCGGCACGGCCACCGTGCTGGTCACCCACGACCGGGGGCACCTGGACCGGGTCGACCGGGTGGTGGAGATGGTCGACGGCCGCCTCGCCGTGCCGACCGGCTGAGACCGCCGGCCCGCGGTCGCGCCCCGGCGGCCGGGTCGGCGCGCGGCGGCTCCCGGCCGGCGACTAGGTGCGCGCCGCCGAGGGCCGGCGGCGGCGCTCCGGACGGCCGTCGCGGTCAGGCCGGGCTGCGGACGAAGACCTCCTCGTCCCAGGACCCGTCGTCGGTCTCCAGCCGGATCACCAGTCGCTGCCCGTCGCAGCGGTAGGACCCGGCCGAGTTGCGCGGGGCGGAGGTGACGTCGACCTCGTGCCGGCCCACCCGCAGCAGGGCGACGAGGCCGGCCTGCACCCCGTCGCGTTGGGTGTACCGGCCGTCCTCGGCCGTCCACCGGTAGCTGACCGCGCCCCGGGCCACCCGCCGGACCCGCTGCCCGTTCAGCGTGCCCTCGGCCACGGCCAGGTCGTACAGGTCGGTCGCGGTGCCGTCCGCCCGGTACGCGGTGGCGTACCCGGTCGCCGAGTCGCTGGTCAGGTCCAGGTCCGCGCCCCGGCGCAGCCCGGCCAGGGTGCCCAGCACCGAGTCCGCCGCGACCGGCGCGTGGTACCGGCCGGTGGTGAGCCGCCACACCCCGACCAGGCAGGGGTCGCGCCCCGCCTCCGGCGCGGTGGCCGGCAGCCGGTACGTGGCCGCCACCCCACCGGCGACGGCGAGCAGCGCGAGCACCACCGCCCCCGACACCGCCCACCGCCGGTACGGCGGGCGCCCCACCACCGTCAGCGCGGCCGTCACCGCCGCGCCGAGCGCCGCGGCCAGGGTGGCGAACACCGGGGCGACGAGCAGGGCGTGCCCGAGCGCCCGGGTGACGGCGGCGCGGTGGACCAGGGCGGCGCAGCCCTGATCGCCTCCGGAGCAGGTCAGCAGCACCGTCGCGGCCAAGGCCGCCGGGGCCAGCACCAGACCTGCGGTGAGGGCGGCCAGGGTGGCGTGCCAGGTCGACAGACGGCTGCCGGCCACCGCCGCGACGGCGGCGGTCAGCTCGACCAGCGTGACCGGCAGCAGGGTGTGCCCGTCGACCAGTCCGCGCAGCGTCGCCGCCCCGAGCCCCGGGTCGCGGGAGGCGACGACGACGCCGAGCACCACCACCGGCAGCGCCAGCGCCCCGACGACGCCGGTCACCAGGCCGAGCCGGACCGCCCGACGGCGGGCGTGCGGAGTCGCGAGCGCCGGGAACAGCGCCGCGGCGAGTGGCAGCGCGAGCAGGTAGGGGGCCTGGTCGGCGAGGATCCGCACGTGCCAGCCGACGGCGTCGGCCAGCGTCAGGACGCTCACCTCGCCCGGGTGGCCCTCCCGTGCCGCGAGCACCAGCAGCATGTTCACCTCGGCGCCGATGGACCAGATGTGCAGCACCAGCAGCGAGCCGACGAACACGGCCGTCACGACCGTCGTCGCGGCCGCCGCGCCGGCCCAGGCCAGGCGGGTGCGATCCACGTCGACGCGGGGCAGCCGACGCAGCCAGACGCGCGCGCCCAGGGCGACCCAGCGGCCCAGCAGGGCGCCACCGGCGACGGCCAGCGCCGCCAGCACCGCCTGCACCCACCAGGTCGGCCGGTCGTCGGCGTACCCGGCGGACCAGGCGAGGCGCCGGCCGACGAGCAGGCCGAGCACCAGCGCCGCGCCGAACACACCCCCGCCGGCGGCCGGTCCGCCGTGCTCGCGCGCCCACCACGCCGACCGCCACAGCGCGCCGGTCAGCACCAGCGCCAGCGGCGCGCCCAGCAGCAGCCCGACCACGTACGCGTCGCCGGAAAAGCCGCCCCAGGGCAGCGGCAGGTGGTCGATCAGGCTGAACAGCGGCGGGGCGGCGATGCCGGCGGCCAGGCCCGCGCCGAGCGCCTCGACCGGCCGGGCCGTCACCAGCCGGCGGGGCCGGTCCAGCTCCTGCACCCGGGCCCGGCCCAGCGGGTGGAACCGGAACAGCGCGGCCAGCCGCGCCCGGCGTCCGGCCGGGGCCCGGTCACCGCCGAGCAGGGCCCGGGCCGTGGCCGCGTCGACGCCGGTGAGGCGGGCGTCGGCGGCGAACTCCCGGGCCCGCAGCACCGACCAGGTGGACACCTGCGCGACCAGGACGAACACCGCCAGCCGCCAGGCGTCGCCGGCCAACTGCCCGGCGTCGGCGTCGGCGAAGCGGACGACGAACGGGGCGAGCACGCCGAGCGGGAACGCCCACGCCAGCGCGATGGCCAGCCGGGTCAGGTCCACGTCGGCGTTGCGCAGGTGCGCCAGCTCGTGCAGGACGACGGTCCGGAACACCGCCGGGGCCGTCCGGTGGGCGTGCACCAGTCCCAGGTCCAGCCGCACGTACCGGGCCGGAGGCGTGCCGAAGGTGTTGCCGCTGACCCGCGCGGAACGGGAGACCAGGAACGTCGGCGCGCGCCGCAGTCCCGCCTCCCGGACCAGATTCGCCAGGTCCGCCCGCAGCGCCTCGGCGCCGGGCACCCGGTCGAGGCGGCGCAGCCCGCGCAGCCGACGCTCGACCCACGGCGCGGCGAGGTAGACCAGCGCGGTCACCGCCGCGAGCACCGCCAGACCGACGAGCATCTGGCGCAGCACGTCGGTGAGCACGGTGTCGACGCAGCGCCGCACCGCCTCGGCCGACCCGGCGTCGAGCGTCCCGGTCCGCACGTCCACCGCCGGTGGCAGGCCACGCAGTTCCTGGAGGCAGCCGGCCCGGTCACGCACGGCCTCCGGGTCGATGAGCACGTACCGCCAGCCGAACATGCTCGTCCCGACGACCGCGGTGACGGCGGCGACGAAGCGGCCCAGGGTGGCCGACGGCAACGGCGGCAGCGCCGTGCCGCGCGGCGGCTCACCCACCGTCGAGGTCCACGCCGAACCGCTCGACGAACGCGTCGCGCACCGCGCCGCGCAGCACCGCGACCTGGTCGTCGGTCAGCTCCCAGCGCGGATCGCGGGCGGCGGCGGTGACCGCCTCCTCGATGCGCAGCACCTGCCCCGGGCTCAGCCGCACCGGCGGCGCCGCGGGCAGTTCGCGCCGGCGGCGGGCCCGCCACCGGCGGCCCAGCGCGCGCAGCCGGCCGCGCACCGCGTCGGCGGCCTGCGCCTGCGCGGCGTCGCGCAGCACCGACAGGCCCACACCACACAACACCATGACGTACGGCAGCAGCGGCTCGACGACCTCCGGGAACCCGCTGCCGCCGGCCTCGCCGCCCCCCACCCGCACCAGCGCGCGCGGGTCCCGCCGCCAGCGCTGCGGCCGCCGTCGGTACGCCGGCCGCAGGAACGCCAGTAGCGGCTCCTCGTCCGGGGCGAGCGTCCGGATCGCGATCCGGACGAGGTCGTCCTCGACGTCACCGCCGGGGGAGTGCCTGATCGAGGTCATGCCGGTCCTGCCTCCCGGTGCGGTCGGGGCGCGGTCGCGCAGCCAGGGTAGGGGCCGCGCGCCACGGGCACGATCGGCAACCGGACAGTGCGGGAAGACGTCCTGTTGAGGCGCGGGTGCCGGACGCGGGCCCGTCCCGGCCGCAGCGATGACGGTCTATCGGGGCGGTGGTACGGTCGGCGGAGATGGCCAGCTTCTCGATCCTCGGCCCGCTCGACGTCACCGTGGCCGGTCGCCCGGTCACGCCGCGCAGCAGCAAGCAGCGTGCCGTCCTCGCGGTCCTGCTGGTCAACGCCAACCGGGTCACCCCGCTCGACCGGCTGCTCGGCGCGCTGTGGCGCGACGACGCGCCGGACACCGCCGTCGGTCAGGTGCAGACGCTGATCTGGCGGCTGCGCGGCGTGCTGGGCGAGGCGATCGGGACCCGCCCGGGTGGCTACCAGCTCAGCGTCGCCCCCGGCGAACTGGACGCCGAGGTCTTCGCCGGCACCGCTGCCGAGGCCGCCGAGCTGGCCCGGGCCGGCCGGCTGGCCGACGCGGCGGCCCGCTACGGCGACGCGCTGGCGCGGTGGCGGGGGCCCGTCCTGGCCGACGTGCGGCTGCCCGGCGACCCGCACGTCACCGGCTTCCACGCGGCCGTGGCGGAGCTGACCGAGCAGCGTCTCGCCGTGGAGCGGGACCGGGTGGACGTCGAGTTCGCCCTCGGCCGGCACGCCGAGCTGATCCCCGCGTTGCACCGTACGGTCGAGGTCGAGCCGCTGCGCGAGGAGCTGCGCGAACGGCTGATGCTGGCGCTGCACCGCAGTGGGCGGCGGGCCGAGGCGCTGGAGGTCTACCGGCAGGGCCGCCAGGTGATGGTCGCCGAGCTGGGCCTGGAGCCCGGACCGGCGCTGCAGCACCTGCACGCCCGGATCCTCGCCGGCGACCCGCTGCTCGACGGCGTCGACCCGGCCCCGGCGGCGGGCCCCGCCGCCGTCCCGGCCGCCCAACTGCCGATGGCCGCCGCGGACTTCGTCGGCCGGCACGACCTGGCCGCCGCGTTGGCCCGCCACCTCACCGCCGGGTCGGCCCCCGACGACGGTACGCCGAGCGGCGCGCCCCGGCCGGCCGCGCCCCGCATCGTCGCCGTCTCCGGCGCGGCCGGCAGCGGCAAGACCACCCTCGCCGTCCAGGTGGGACACCTGGTCCGGACGCACTTCCCGGACGGTCAGCTCTTCGTGGACCTGCGCGGCGGAGCGGACCCCCTCGACCCGGTCACCGTGCTGGGCCGGTTCCTGCACGCCCTCGGCGAGGAGCCCCGCGCCGTGCCGGCCGAGCTGGACGAGCGGGCCGCGCTGTTCCGGGCGCGCACCGCCGGGCGGCGGCTGCTGGTGGTGCTGGACAACGCCGCCGACGGCACCCGGCTGCGACCGTTGCTGCCGGCCGACCCGGGCTGCGCGGTGCTGGTCACCGCCCGCCGGCGGCTCACCACCCTGCCCGGGGCGCACCACGTCGACCTCGGGGTGTTCACCGCCGAGGCGGCCGTCGACCTGCTGCGGCACGCCATCGGCGCGCAGCGGGTCGAGGCGGAGCACGCGGACTGCCTGCGGGTCGCCGCGCGCTGCGGGTACCTGCCGTTGGCGATCCGCATCGCCGGCGCCCGGCTGGCCGCCCGTCCGCACTGGCCGGTGGGGCGGCTGGCCGACCAGCTCGCCGACGAGCGGGCCCGCCTCGACGTGCTGCGCACCGGTGACCTGGCGGTACGCTCCAGCCTCGCCACCAGCTACCAGGAGCTGGACCCGGTCGAGCGGCGGTTGTTGCGGCTGCTCGGGGTGGTCGACCTGCCCCGGGTGCCCGGCTGGGCCGGGGCGGCCCTGCTGGACCTGCCGTTGGCCGAGGCCGAGGAGCTGATGGAACGGCTGGTCGAGGCGCGGCTGGTCGACGCCGACCGGGGCGGGTACCGGCTGCACGACCTGGTCCGGGCGTACGCGGGGGAGCTGCGCGCCGACGACCGGCCGGCCGACGAGGGCCCGGCGGCGCTCGGCCGGCTGCTCGGCGGCTGGCTGACCCTGGCCGACGAGGCGTACCGGCGTACCAGCGGGGGTTTCCGGCGCGGCACGGGCGGCGCGGCCGCCCGCTGGTCGCGCTGGACGGCGGCCGACCTGGACGCCCTGCTCGCCGACGCGGTCGGCTGGTTCGAGACGTCGCGGGGCATGCTCACCGGCGCGGTGCGCCGGGCCGCCGCCGCCGGCCTGCACGAGCCGGCGTGGAACCTGGCGAACACCCTGGGCCGCTTCTTCGAGCTGCGCGAGCACCTGGACGACTGGGGCGCCACCGCCCGGGCCGCGCTGGACGCCTGCGCGACCGCCGGTGACGACCTCGGCCGGGCCTGGCTGCTGCGCTGCCTGGGCGAGCTGCACCTCAACGTGGACCGGCTCGACGACGCGCTGTCCTGCTTCGATCCGGCGCTGGCGCTGTTCGAGCGGCTCGGCGAGCGGCAGGGCCAGGCGCTGGTGCTGCGCGCCGCCGGCACCGCCCACCGGCTGCGCCACGACGACGCCGAGGCGATGGCCGCGCTGAGCCGGGCCAAGGCGATCACCGTGGAACTCGGGGACCGACCCGGCCAGGCCCAGGTCCTGTTCGGACTCGGCGCGGCGCACCGGGTGGCCGGCCGGCCGGGCCCCGCCGAGGCGGCGTTCCGGCAGGCGCTGGCGATCTTCCGGGAACTCGACGACCGGTTCGGCGTGGCGTACACCTCGACGAGCCTGGCCCTGGTGCTCGGCGGGCGGGGCGCCGACGCGGACGCGGCCCGACTGCTGCGCGGCGCCCTGGACCTCTGCCGTGACCTGGGTTACCGCCGTGGTGCGGCGATCTGCCTGGGCCACCTCGGTGACCTGCACCTGCGCGCCGGGGAGCACGAGCGGGCGGTGGCCGAGCTGACCGAGGCGGTCACCGGCAGCCGGGAGGTCGGCGACGGCATCGGCGAGCTGATCGCGCTGCGCCGCCTCGGCGTGGCGCTGCTCGCCCTCGGCCGGCTCCCGGCGGCCCGCTCCGCCCTGCGCTCGTGCCTGGCGCTGTGCCGCCGGTACGGCGAGGACGGCGAGCGGGACCGGGCCCTGCGCCTGCTCGGCGATGCCCGGGCCCGGGCCCTCACCGATGCCGCCGCACCCTCGCCCGACGCCGCCGCGCCCGGTCAGGACTGACGGAGAAAGTCGATCTTGACGGAGGCGAGGAACGGCTCGACGCTCACGCACTCCCAGCCGATGGGCTCCACGGCGTTGATGATCAGGTCGATCTCCCTGCGGATCTGCTTCATCGACACCCGGCGCCGGGTGTCGATGTCGAAGCCGGCGATGAACGTCAGGTCGCCCCGCTCGAAGGCCGTCCTGGCGTCCGAGACCAGCCTCTGCATGCGCCACGCGTGAATCAGTCCCATGTCGGCTCCTCTGTGGGGCGGATCGGTGTGGGTGCCCGTGGGTCCGGTCGGTGTGGGGCGGCGTGCGGGCACCGGGGTCGGCGTTCGTCTGCCGTCTTCGGATGGTATGGCCCTCCTTCGATGCTTGGGAAGCTCTTAATAGAACTATGTTCTAGAAGAACTCTTTATTTTGGACTAGGCTGGCGGCCATGGTGGAGACGGTGACGGCGGTTGTGACCGGCGCCAATCGCGGCATCGGGCTCGCGGTGGCCGCCGGGCTGGTGCGACGGGGCTGCCGGGTGGTGCTGGTGACCAGGAACCGGGCACGGGGCGAGCAGGCGATGTCGACGCTCGCGGCGTCCCCGCACCCGGCGGGTGGGTCGGCGGAGCTGGTGGTGGGCGACCTGTCGGCGATGTCGTCCGTTCGGGCCGTCGCGGCCGAGCTGGGCCGGCGCTGCGAGCGGATCGACGTGCTGGTGCACAACGCCGGTGTCTGGCCGACCCGGCTGGTCCGCACCGAGGACGGCTACGAGCAGTCGTTCGCCGTGAACCACCTGGCGCCGTTCCTGCTCAACCACCTGCTGGCGCAGCGGCTGGGTAGGGTGGTCCAGGTCAGCGCCGGGCTCTACGTCAAGGGCAGGGTGGACCCGGACCGGACGCCCTGGGGTGAGGACTTCCACCGGATGCGCACCTACTGCGACACCAAGTTGGCGAACCTGCTCACCGTGCCGCTGTTCGCGCGGCACTGGGCGGTCGCCGGGGTGACCATCGACGCGGTGCATCCCGGCGTGATCAGGACCGGGCTGGGGGATCCGGGGGGCGTGACCGGCCTGCTGCTCAAATTCGTCAAGCGCCGGTGGGCCGCCCCGGAGGTCGGCGCGGCCCCGGTGATCCGGCTGGCGTTCGACCCCGGGGAGGAGTCCGGCCGCTACTTCGACGGCGACCGGCCGGTGCCCCGCGCACCGGTGGCGGACGAACCGGTCCTGGCCCGCCGGCTGTGGGAGCAGGGGATGGCCCATGTCGCCTAAGCAGCAGCGGGGCGAGGCGACCGCGCAGCGGCTGCTGGACTCGGCGCTGGCGGTGTTCGAGGCGGCCGGCCAGCCCGGGTTCACCGTCCACGCGGTGACCGCCGCCAGCGGGGTCAGCCTGGGCAGCCTCTACCACCACTTCGGCAGCTTCGACGGGCTGGCCGCGGCGCTGTACTCGCAGTGCATGTCGGCGCTGTTCGACGACCTGATCGCGGCGCTGACCCGGGCCCGGACGGCGCGTACCGGTGTCCGCGCCATCGTGGTCGCCTACCTGCGCTTCACCGAGGAGAACCCGGCGGCGGCGCGCTTCATCCACGCCTCGGCCCACGCCGGCTACCTGGCCACCCACGCCGACCAGGTGGCGGCGGCCAAGGCGCCGCAGCTGGCGGCCGTCGCCGGCTGGCTGCGGCCCCGGATGGCGGCCGGCGAGATCGCCACCCTGCCGGAGCCGCTGGTCGAGATGCTGATGATCGGCCCGGTGGCCGAGACCTCCCGCCGGTGGCTCGCCGGCGTGCCGGGCATCGACATCCGGCAGGCCGCCCGCGTCCTGCCCGACCGGATCTGGCGCTCCCTCGCACCGGACTGACCGGCGCTGACCCGGGGACAGCCCGGCGAGGGCGTCCCGGGTGGCCCGGCCGGTCCAGTTCCGGCACGGGCTCGCCCCGGCGGAAGGCGGACGCGTGGACCCGAGGGCGAAGGCGGGCCGGTGCGTCTGCGGGGACGTGGCGGATGCGAGCGGGATGAGAGCGGACTGAGAGGACCGGTGACCCGCCGGCCGCGATGGTGGTCACCGAGCGCCACCGCTCGACCACCGTCCCAGGGGAGGCTCCACATGCCCGACAACACCACCGCAGCACCGCCGCCGGAGCGGCCCGGACTGTCCCGCCGCCGGTTCCTCGGCGGCGTCGGGGCGTCCGCGGCCGCGCTGACCGTCGGCTCGGTGCTCGGCACCGCCGAGTCCGCGTCCGCCGCCTACTACATGAAGTGGGGCGCGGTCGTCTCGCCCGGCGACGCCAGCAACAACATCGACTTCAACCGCAAGGTCGACATCCTGCGACGGATGCGGCCCCAGACCGCCCGGATCTCGATGTTCTGGGGCGACCCGTGGAACCGCCGGTTCAGCGACGCGCAGCTGGAGGCGCTGCGCGGCACCGGGCTCACCGAGATGATCATCCAGTCGTCGGAGGACCCGGACCCGAACCTGGCCCGCCACCAGCTCAACCTGATGCTGCCCTACATCGACGCCCACCCGAACACGCTCTTCGTCTGGGAACTGGGCAACGAGCCGGACTGGCACCTGCCGAACGACCCGTGGCTGGCCCGGTGGAAGCGGCTGGCCACCATCCGCGACAACAAGCCGGCCCAGGACCGGGGCAACCTGCTCTGGGCGATCAACATGCCGGCCGGCAGGTGGACCGGCGACGGCAGCGGCTTCACCTTCGGCACCTCCGGGCGGTACTTCGACGCGTTCGTCCGGGACACCGGCGACGGGCTCGGCGGCATGCTGTCCGGGCCGTACCAGCCGGACGTGGTGACCGTGCACTGCTACAGCTCCACGTACCTGACCCGGGGCGCGGACGGCGGCGGCGAGCGCAACCCGTACAAGATGATCGACTACGTACGGGGCTGGAACTCCCGGATCAGCATGAAGGTCACCGAGGCCGGCATCGACGGGGCGAAGTCCGACCGAGGGTACCGGTACGTCAACTTCGGTTCGTCGGTCGCCAACGAGACCGCCGGCCAGATCGACAGCGTCTGCTTCTACGGCATCCCGCCGGCCGAACGGCAGTACGGCATCTGGGAGACCGAGGCCAACCAGATCGGCACCCACCCATGAGGATCCGCGCCCTGCTCGCGGCGGCCACCGTCGCCGTCGCCACCCTCGCCCTGGCCCCCGCGCCCGCCTCGGCCCACACCGTCAGCGTGATCAACGGCTACACGGTCAACCTGCGCACCGGGCCCGGCACGTCGTACCCGTCGATCGGCACCGTCACCGGCGGGCAGCGCGTCGCGATCGCCTGCACCGTACGGGGGCAGAGCGTGACCGGCCCGTACGGCGCCACCGACGTCTGGGACTACCTGCACCTGGAGGGGTACGTGTCGGACGCCTTCCTCTACACCGGCACCTCCGGCGCGGTCGGCCCGCCCTGCGGCGGGTCGCAGCTGCACTGGGACGCCGCCTCGATGAACCTCGGGGTGGAGCAGCCCGGCACCCGCCGCCTCTACCACGAGCTCAAGGCCACCCCCGGCTGGAACCCGCGCGGCGGCGACCGGCACTTCGCCGGCATCTACGTCAACAAGCCCGGCGAGCACGGCGAGGGCCGGGCGCTGGACTACTGGATGGACGCCGACAACGCCACCGAACGGCAGATCGGCTGGTCCATCGCCAACCACCTGCGCGCCAACGCCGGCGCGTACGGCGTCCAGACGATCATCTGGAACGACAAGGTCTGGGTCTCCAGCAACCCCAACGCCGGCTGGCAGGAGTACGACGAGGTCGGCAACTGCGGCAGCACGAGCAAGACCTGCAAGCACAACGACCACGTCCACATCAGCCAGAACTGGGCCGGTGCGGTGCTCAAGACCTCCCACTGGATGTGACCCGATGACGCGACTCCTCGCGGCGGTCGCCGCCGCCACCCTCGGCCTGCTCACCCTCACCGCCGCCCCGGCCACGGCGGCCACCACCGCCCGCATCGACACCGGGGGCGGGGCGGCCAACCTCCGCTACGGCCCCGGCACCATGTACCACGTCACCGGCACGGCGGCGAACGGCTCCACCGTCACCGTCGTCTGCACCACCCGGTCCCAGACGGTCAACGGCCCGTACGGCTCGTCGACCATCTGGAACAAGCTCAGCAACGGCTCCTGGGTGGCCGACGCCATCACCTACACCGGGGTCAGCCACCCGGTGGAGGGGGAGTGCCCGGCCACGGGCCGCCGCCCGACCGGCGACGACTACCCGTACCGGGGCAACCCGAACATCGTCGACCGCTGGGCGATGTACTCCGGCCAGTGCACGTCCTTCGTGGCCTGGCGGATGGAGCAGCTGCAGGGCTACTTCCACAACAACGGCTGGCGGAACGGGATCGCCGGGCACTGGGGCAACGCCCACGAGTGGAACGACAACGCGGTCCGACTCGGGTACCGGGTGGACCGCACCCCGCGCGTCGGCGCCATCGCCCAGTTCGAGCCGTACGCCGGTGGCGCGTCCTCGCTCGGGCACGTCGCGTACATCGCCGGGGTGAGCGCCGACGGCACCACCGTGACCCTCCAGGAGTACAACTGGGCCACGCCCCTGGGCTGGGGCACCCGGACCGTCCCGATGAGCCAGATCAGCAACGTCATCCACTACGCCGCCGGCACCTGAGCCGGACGGGTGTGGCGGGGCCGAACGGGATCCGGCCCCGCCACACCGGGGCGCGGCGTCGGCGGTGCGACGGCTCCGCGGCAGCCGGGCGGGGGTCGGCTCAGGTGACCCGGGACGCCTCGCCCGGCATCCGCCGCCACGACCCCCGCTCGACGATGTCCCGCAGCCGGTCCATCGCGTCCCACACGTCGACGTAGCGGGTGTAGAGCGGCGCCGGCCCGAGCCGCAGCCGGTCCGGGGCACGGTAGTCGCCGACGACCCGGCCCTGCTCGGCCAGCGCCCGGGAGATCCGCAGCGCCTCGGGGTGGTGCAGCGAGACGTGCCCGCCGCGCCGCGCCGGGTCGCGCGGGGAGGCCACGGTGAAGCCGTACGGGGTGAGCCAGGCGTCGGCGAGCGCGACGATCAGCTCACCGAGGCGCCGGCCCTTCTCGCGTACCCGGTCGATGCCGGCCTCGGCGAGCACGTCCAGCGCCGGGTCCAGGGTCGCCATGGCCAGGATCGGCGGGGTGCCCACCTGGAACCGGTCCAGGTCCGGCACCGGGTCGTACCGGGGACCCATGAGGAACTGGTCGCGCTGGCCGAACCAGCCCTGGATCGGCTGGCGCAGCCGCGACTGCAACTCCTGCCGCACATAGAGGAAGGCGGGAGCGCCGGGGCCGCCGTTGAGGTACTTGTACGTGCAGCCCACCGCGAGGTCCGTCCCGGTGGCGGCCAGCTCCACCGGCACCGCCCCGACCGCGTGCGACAGGTCCCACAGCACCGTGGCCCCGACCTGCCGGGCGGCGGCGTTGACCTCGGCCATGTCCAGCAGCGCGCCGCACCGGTAGGAGACGGCGGAGAGCACCACCAGGGCGACGTCGTCGTCCAGCGCCGTCCGCAGGGTCGCCAGGTCCAGCCCTCGGTCGACGTCCGACGGCAGCATCCGCAGCGTCAGCCCGCGCGCCTCGGCCAGCCCCTGCAGGACGTACCGGTCGGTGGGGAAGTCCTCGGCGTCGACCAGGATCGTGCGCCGGTCCCCGGCGGCGTCCAGCGCCGCGGCGGCGAGCTTGTACAGGTTCACCGAGGTCGAGTCGGAGACGGCGACCTCGCCGGGACGCGCGCCGAGGGCGTGCCCGGCGAGCCGGTCGCCGATGCGCCGGGCCCACTCGATCCAGGTCGGCCAGCCGCGGATCAGCTGCTCGCCCCAGCCGTCGCGGACCAGCCGGTCCAGGTGCCCGGGCGTGGCGGCCGGCAGCCGTCCTAGCGAGTTGCCGTCCAGGTAGATCAGGTCCTCGTCGGCGATCACGAACCGGTCGCGCAGGCCGGCCAGCGGATCCGCGGCGTCCCACTCCTTGCACAGGTACCGAGGGAACTCGTCGGGCACGCGCCACTCCTCCGCCAGGCCGTCGCCGCCGGCCCCGGGGCGGGGACGGGCCCGTCCCAGGGTAGGCGGCGCGGCGGTGGCGGTGGCGGTGGCGGGGGCCGCCGGTGACGAGCGGCGTCCGGGCCGGGTCAGTTGTACGGCATGCGCGGGAACCAGCCGAAGCCGAAGATGGCCGGCACCCGCAGGTCCCAGTAGACGACGGTGAACACGCCCAGGGCGATGAGCAGCGCCCCGGTCACCACCGCGGCGCGACGGGGGTGCGCCATCCAGCGCAGGAACCCGCCCCGGGTGGCGAGCACCACCACCGCGAAGATCAGCGTCACGAGCAGCACGTTGCCCACCGACTGGAGGGTGAAGGCCGCCGCCCCGTACAGCGGGTTGCCGCTGTCGACCGCCCAGTGGAACAGCTTGTTGAACATCGGGTACGGCCGGCCGACGAGGAAGCCGCCGACCAGGGCGCCGAGGGTGACCACCCGCAGCGTGGGCCGTCCGGCGAAGATGTCGGGCAGCGTCCCGATCGCGGCCAGGCCGAGGTAGATCAGGGCGAGCCCGATCAGGCCGAACACCACCGACGACTGGATCAGGCGCACCGGCACCCCGTCCACCGTCTCGGTGGAGAGCTGCGGCAGGCGGTCGCCGAGCAGGACGCCGACGAAGCCGTACGTGGCCGCGACCGCCACCATGCCCAGGGTGAGCCAGCCGACCGGACGCAGCAGCGCGCGCAGCAGGCCGCGCCGGCTCTCCGCGGCGCCGACCTGGCTCATCGGACCGAACGACGCCGCCATCGCGATGTTGCAGGCGGTGAAGGTGCCGGCGAAGCCGGAGACGAAGGCGAACAGCAGGCCGGCCGCCGTCCCGCTGATCGCGGTGGCCTTGGCGTCGTGGCCCAGCACGGTGTTGGCGACGTTGTCCCCGATGACCTTGTCGACCAGTTCGAACGACCAGAGCACGGCCAGCAGGACGCCGGCCGCCGAGCTGAGCAGGATGATCCGGGCCCGGCGTGCCGGGGTGGGGGGTGCCGCCGGGTCGACCAGCGGTCGGGGGGCCTGGTGGAGTGCCATCATCGCCTCTTCCTGTGGCGGACGGCGCCGGTCGCCCGGCCGGCGGCCGGCGGGACCGCCACCCGTCCCGCGCCGTCGTCGGGCCCGCCGTCGTGGGGACCCCGCCCGGCCCCGGGTGTCGGTCCGTGACCGGGCGAGGGGTTGCCCTGATGATGCCGGCCGGCCGGTGCGGGCGCGTCTTCTCCCGTGCGCACCTCGGGCCGCGTGGACCCGGCGGGCGTCGACCGTCGCCGTCGCTGGTCGGCGGTGCCGGCCGTACCGTACGGTGCTCGCCGTGACCGCAGACGATCACCGTCCGACCGGCCCTGTCGCCGTGCTCGCCAACCCCACCGCCGGCCGGGGCCGGCACCGTGGCCTGCTGCCCCGGCTGTTGGAGCGCCTCGGCGAGGCCGGCCGGCCGGTGCGGCTGCTGTCCGCGGACACCCCGGACGAGGCGGAGGCGGCATGCCACGCCGCGGTCGCCGCCGGGGCCGCCGCGCTGGTCGCCGTCGGCGGTGACGGCACGGTGCACCGGGCGTTGCAGGCCGTCGCCGGTACGACGGTGCCGTTCGGTCCGGTGCCGGCGGGCACCGGCAACGACTTCGCGGTCGACACCGGGTTCCCGGCCGACCCGCTGGCCGCCGCCGGGGTGATCGCCGCGGCGTTGCGCGACGGGCGCAGCCGGCCGGTCGACCTGGCCCGGATGACCGGCCCGGACGGCGCCGACCGCTGGTACGGCGCGGTGCTCGCGGCCGGCTTCGACGCGATCGTCAACGAGCGGGCCAACCGGATGCGCTGGCCGCGCGGCCCCCGCCGGTACGACCTGGCGATCCTGGTCGAGCTGGCCCGGCTGCGTCCGCGCCGGTACACGCTGCGCCTGGACGGGCAGGAGCAGCGCCTCGACGCGGTGCTGGTGGCGGTGGGCAACTGCGCCAGCTACGGCGGCGGGATGCGGATCTGCCCCGACGCGGACCCGCACGACGGGCTGCTGGACGTGGTGGTCGGTGGCCGGTTCGACCGGCACACCCTGATGCGGGTCAAGCCGCGCATCTACCAGGGCACCCACGTACGGCACCCGCTGGTGCGCAGCTTCCGGGCCCGGACGGTGGAGCTGGCTGCCGAGGGCATCACCACCTACGCCGACGGGGAGCGGGCGCTGGACCTGCCGGTGCGGATCACCGCCGTGCCGCAGGCGGTGCGGCTGCTGCGCTGAGCTGCCCGTCGGGTCCGGGCGCCACCGGCGCGTCCGGGTCGGCCACCCGGTCGGCGGGGCGTGGCGCGGCGGCCCGGACCGCGCCGATGCTGGCGGTGACGACGAGGCCGATGGCCAGTACCTCCACCGCGTGCAGCGCCTGGTCGAGCACGAGCCAGCCGGCGAGGGCGGCGATCGCCGGGCCCAGGCTCATCAGCACGGCGAAGGTGGCGGTGGGCAGCCGGCGCAGCGCCAGCAGCTCGAGCGTGTACGGCAGCACCGAGGCGAGCAGGGCCAGCCCCGCGCCGAGGCCGAGCACGGCGGGGTGCCACAGCCGGCCGCCGGCGTCGACCAGCCCGACCGGCAGGGTGACCAGCGCGGCCACGGTGAGGGCGAGGGCCAGCCCGTCGGCGTTCGGGAACCGGCCGCCGACCCGGGCCGAGCAGACGATGTACGCCGCCCACATCGCCCCGGCCACCAGGGCGAGCCCGGCGCCGAGCGGGTCGAGCCGGTCGAAGCCGCCCTGGCCGAGCAGGGCCACCCCGGCCAGGGCGAGGCCGGCCCAGCACCAGGCGGCCAGCCGGCGCGCGGTGAGCACGGACAGCGTCAGCGGGCCGAGCACCTCCAGGGTGACCGCCGGGCCGAGCGGGATCCGCTCGATGGCCTGGTAGAAGATCGAGTTCATCCCGGCCAGGGCCAGCCCGAACGCCAGCACCGAGACCCAGGCGGCCCGGTCGTGCCCGCGCAGCCGGGGCCGGCACGCCGCCAGCATCAGCAGCGCGCCGATGGCCAGCCGCAGCGTGACCGTGCCGGCCACCCCGGCGCGCGGGAAGAGCAGCGCGGCGACGGCCGAGCCGAACTGCACCGACAGCGCCCCGCCGAGCACCAGCCCGACCGCGGCGGCCCGTCCGGAGCCGGGGCGCGCGGACGCGCCGGTGCTGCTCGCGGCGGCGGAGGACAGGGGCTCGGTCATGACGGTGACGCTATGACCTGCGCGCGCGGCACGGACACCCAGGTCCACCGGTGGCGCCGGCCCGCGCGCCCGGGCCCCTCCGGACGGCGCGGGGGAGCGGATCGGACGGCGGGTCCGGACCGCACGGCCGGGCCGCTCAGGGGGACGTCGGGTGCCGACGCGCGCCGGCGATCCGGTCCAGCCACTCGGCGAGCAGGGCCCGCTCGGCGTCGGTGAGGTCGCCCGTCACCTGCGCCAGCGCGGCCCGCAGCGCGACCGCGTGCCGGACCGGCCGGTCGGTTGGACGTAGGGCGCGGGCGGCCGGGCTGTCCGCGCAGACGGCCGCGACGACCGCCTCCCGGGTGGCCTCGGACAGCGCCGGGTCACCGCCCTGGATCAGGGTCAGGGTCACCCCGCAGCTGGCCGCGTGCGTCATCTCCGCGGCCCGCTCGACGTCGACGCGCAGCCGGCCGGCCTCGGCGACGCGGACGACGAGCTGGCGGAAGATGTCGGCGGCCACCCGGGCGGCGGTGGGGCGTACGCCCGGGCGGGGGTCGCCGTACATGAGGGTGTGGAAGGCGGGATTGGCGACGCCGAATCCGACGTGCATGTCCCAGCCGCGGCGCAGGTCGTCCACCGGGTCGTCGGCGGGCTCCCGCGCCGCCTGGGCGTGCAGGTACGCCGCGAAGCCGTAGCTGGCCGCCGCGTCGAGCAGCCCGCGCATGTCGCCGAACTGGCGGTAGATGGCCGGGGCCTGCACCCCGGCGGCCCGGCTCACCGCGCGGGTGGAGACGGCCTCCCGGCCACCCTCGGCGAGCAGCGCGGCGGCGGCCCGCACGATCCGGTCCCGGGCGGACGTCTCGGTCACGACAGCGACGATAACCTCCCGGTGTTAGCGGCGTGTGCCAACGCGAATATCAAGATCGTGTTAGCGGTGCTACCCGCTGGTCAGCGGGGCAGGGCCAGGTCGAGCACCGCGCCGAGGCCGTTGTCGCGCCCCGGCTCGGCGCAGGGCAGCACCAGCACGGCGCAGCCGGCGTTGACCGCGCCCGCGTCGGCCGGCGTGTCACCCACCATCAGCGCCCGCTCCGGGTCGACGCCGAGCATCCCGCAGGCGCGCAGGAAGATCCCCGGATCCGGCTTGCAGCGCCCCACCTCGTACGACAGGGCGTACGCGTCGACCAGGTCGGCCAGGCCCCAGGCGGCCAGCAGCGGCCGGATGTCGAAGCCGATGTTGCTGACCACCGCCACCTTCACTCCGCCCCCGCGCAGCGCCCGCAGCGTCGCCGCCACCTGCGGGTACACCACCCAGCCGTCGGGGACGAGCAGCCGGTCGTAGAGCGCGTCGGCGAGGCCCTCGATCCCGGTGTCCACCGTCTCCGCCAGCCCGGTGTACGCCCCCCGGTGCGCGTGCTCGTACAGGTCCCGGTCGGCCCAGAGCTCGGCCAGCCGGGGCGGGACCCGCGCCGGCAGCGGCCCGCCGGCCCGCCCGGCGGTGACCAGCCGGTCGGCGAGCGCGGTGGCCCGCATCCGCTCCAGCGTCACCCCGCAGGCCGCGGCGGCGTGCCGCACCCACTCGTGCGGCTCCTCCACCTGGGCCAGGGTCCCGTGGAAGTCGAACAGCACCGCCTCGACGGGGCGGCGGGGCGGGCCCGGGCGGACGGCGTCGTCGGCGCCGCTCGGGGTTCGGGGCGGTTCGGCATGATCCGGCACGTCGTGCACCCTACCGACCGCCTCCGACCGCCCTGCCGGTTGGCCTTGCCGGGTGCCCGTCGGTGGCACGCACTAATCTTGGAGGCATGTCGAGCCCCGCCGAGCGGTACGCCGCGGCGCGCCGCCGGGCCGCGCAGGCCTCTCAGTTCCCGGCCCTGGACGAGTTCGCCCGCGACCTGGGATTCGACCTCGACGACTTCCAGCGTGAGGCGTGCCAGTCCCTGGAGCGCGGCAGCGGCGTGCTGGTCTGCGCCCCCACCGGCGCGGGCAAGACCGTGGTCGGTGAGTTCGCGGTGCACCTGGCCCTGCGCGGGGCGCCGCCGGCCGGCCGGTCACCGGCGCGCGAGGTCGCCCCCGACACGGGCGACGAGGTGGTCCCGGCCGGCGGCGGGGAGGCCGCGCCGTCCCCGGCCGCCGGCATCCGGCGCAAGTGCTTCTACACCACCCCGATCAAGGCGCTGTCCAATCAGAAGTACCACGACCTGGTCGACCGGTACGGCGCCGAGCAGGTCGGCCTGCTCACCGGCGACAACGCGATCAACGGCGACGCGCCGGTGGTGGTGATGACCACCGAGGTGCTGCGCAACATGCTCTACGCCGGCTCCAGCACCCTGGAGGGCCTGGCCTACGTGGTGATGGACGAGGTGCACTACCTCGCCGACCGGTTCCGTGGCGGGGTCTGGGAAGAGGTGATCATCCACCTGCCCGCCTCGGTCACCCTGGTCTCCCTGTCGGCCACCGTCTCCAACGCCGAGGAGTTCGCCGACTGGCTGGTGACCGTCCGGGGCGAGACCGCGGTGGTGGTCAGCGAGCACCGGCCGGTGCCGCTGTGGCAGCACATGCTGGTCGGCAAGCGGATGTTCGACCTGTTCCACGACGCCGACGCCGCCCGCAAGCACGACGTGCACCCGGAGCTGCTGCGCTACACCCGCGACACGATGCGCCGGCTGGAGCTGGGCGAGGGGCGCAGCGCCGGCCCCGGCGCCGGGCGACGCGGTCCCCGCTGGCGTGGCCCGATGCGCCCGGACATCGTCGACCGGCTCGACCGCGAGGGGCTGCTTCCGGCGATCCTGTTCATCTTCAGCCGGGCCGGCTGCGCCGCCGCCGTGCAGCAGTGCCTCGCCGCCGGGCTGCGGCTCACCTCCCCCGAGGAGCGCGCCGAGATCCGCCGGGTCGTCGAGTCCCGGGTCACCGCCATCCCCGGCGAGGACCTGACCGTCCTCGGCTACTGGGAGTGGCTCGACGGGCTGGAGCGCGGTCTGGCCGCCCACCACGCCGGCATGCTCCCGGTGTTCAAGGAGGTCGTCGAGGAGCTGTTCGTCCGCGGCCTGGTCAAGGCGGTCTTCGCCACCGAGACCCTGGCGCTGGGCATCAACATGCCGGCCCGCTGCGTCGTGCTGGAGCGTCTGGTCAAGTTCAACGGGGAGGCGCACGTCGACCTCACCCCGGGCGAGTACACCCAGCTCACCGGCCGGGCCGGGCGCCGCGGCATCGACGTCGAGGGGCACGCGGTGGTGGTCTGGTCCCCGGAGACCGACCCGCGCCACGTCGCCGGCCTCGCCTCCACCCGCACCTATCCGCTGCGCTCCAGCTTCCGGCCGTCGTACAACATGGCGGTCAACCTGGTCGGCACGGTCGGCGTGGAGCCCGCCCGGGCGCTGCTGGAGTCGTCGTTCGCCCAGTTCCAGGCGGACCGGTCGGTGGTCGGCCTGGCCCGGCAGGTGCAGCGCAACACCGAGACCATCGAGGCGTACGGCGCGGAGGCGGCCTGCCACCACGGCGACTTCGACGAGTACTTCGCGCTGCGGGTGGCCATCGCCGACCGGGAGCGCGCCCTGGCCCGGCAGGGGCAGTCGCAGCGCAAGGCGGCGGCGGTGGCCTCGCTGGAGCGGCTGCGCGTCGGCGACGTGATCCGGGTGCCGTCGGGCCGTCGGGCCGGGCTCGCCGTCGTGCTCGACCCGGCCACCGGCGGCTTCGGCGAGCCTCGCCCGCTGGTGCTCACCCAGGATCGTTGGGCCGGGCGGGTCAGCCCGGGCGACTTCACCACCCCCGCCGAGGTGCTGGCCCGCATCCGGGTGCCGAAGCACTTCAACCACCGTTCCCCGGCGGCCCGCCGGGACCTGGCGGCCGAGGTCAGCGGCACCGGCCTGGACCGGCACGGCGGCCGCCGCGGTGGCCGGTCCCGGCAGGCAGCCGGTGAGGACCACCGGATCAGCCAGCTCCGCACCGAGCTGCGCCGGCACCCCTGCCACGCCTGCGCCGACCGGGAGGAGCACGCCCGCTGGGCCGAGCGGCGCCGCCGGCTGGAGAAGGACACCGAGGAGCTGCGCCAGCGCGTCGCCGGGCGCACCGGCTCCCTCGCCCGTACCTTCGACCGGATCGTGGCGCTGCTCACCGCGCGCGGCTACCTCTCCGCCGACGGCGGGGTGACCGACGCCGGCCGGATGCTCGGCCGGATCTGGACCGAGGCGGACCTGCTGGTCGCCGAGTGCCTGCGCCGGGGGGTCTGGGACGGGCTCTCCCCGGCCGAGCTGGCCGCCGCGGTCTCCGTGGTGGTCTTCGAGGCCCGGCGGGACCTCGACGAGCGCGCCTCGCTGCCACGCGGCCCGGTCGCCGACGCGGTCGAGGAGACGCTCAAGCTCTGGAGCGAGATCGAGTCCGACGAGGCGAACCGTGGCCTGGCGGTGACCCGGGAGCCGGACTTCGGCTTCGCCTGGCCGATCTACCGCTGGGCGCGGGGCGAGGCGCTGGCCAAGGTGCTCGCCAGCGGTCACCAGATCGACGGCGAGATGCCCGCCGGTGACTTCGTCCGCTGGGCGCGGCAGGTCGTCGACCTGCTCGGTCAGCTCGCCGACTCCGGAGGCGCGTCGACCGAGCTGCGGGCCACCGCCCGGCAGGCCATCGCGGCGGTCAACCGGGGCGTGCTGGCGTACCACACCTCCGCCTGATCGGTCACTGTCAGTCATCGCCGTCCGGCGAATCGACGCATCGCACGGTCACCGCAACAGCACCCCCCGAAGTGCCCAGGGGGTGCTGTTGCGGCTGCTGGAGGCACCCGTGATCATTGCTCCGGCGCTTGTGTTACGCGTCGGTAATGACTGGGGGGAAGAGCCGCCGTGGCGGAGATCAATCACTTTGAGTACGGGTGGATCACACCCGCGTTGAGCTACGCGTTGTCCGTGCTGGGCTCGGCCCTCGGGCTGGTCTGCGCCGGCCGGATCCGCACCGCGGCCACCGGGGGGCAGCGCGCCTGGTGGGGTCTGCTCGCCGCCTGGGCGATCGGCGGCACCGCCATCTGGGCGATGCACTTCATGGCGATGCTCGGCTTCGCCGTGCAGGGCACCCGCATCCGGTACGACGTGCCGCTCACCGCGGCCAGCACCGGCATCGCGGTGGCCGCGGTCGGCATCGGCCTGTTCATCGTCGGCACCGGCCGGCTCAACGCCCTGCGGCTGATCGCCGGTGGCCTCTTCACCGGGGCGGGTGTGGCCGCGATGCACTACACCGGCATGGCCGCGATGCGGCTCGACGGCGACCTCGGCTACGACTCCACCCGGGTCGCGCTCTCCGTGCTCATCGCCGTCGTCGCCGCCACCGTGGCGCTCTGGCTGGCCATGACCGTCCGCCGGGGACTCGCCATCGCCGCCTCCGCGCTGCTGATGGGCGTCGCCGTCAACGGCATGCACTTCACCGGCATGAGCGCGCTGTCGGTGCACCTGCACGATCGGCCCGGTGACGTCGCGGGCACCAGCGTCAGCTCCCTGCTGGTCCCGATCGTCCTGGCGGTGATCCTGGTGATCGTCGGCCTCGTCTACGCGCTGCTCGCCGCGCCCACCGAGGACGACCGCGCCGCGGTGGCGTACCTGGCCGCTCGGCAGAGCGCGGAGCCGCCCGCGCCGGCCGCCGCGCCGGAGCCGGCCGCGGACCCGGTCGGGCTGCGCGCCCGGTCGACCCTGGGTCAGCCCGGCACCCCGTTCCCGTCCCGCCGGCAGCCGCCGCGCTGACGTCCGCCGGGCCGGCCAACGGTCGACCATGACGGGGCGGCGGTGCGCGGGTGGTCCGCCGCCGCCGTCATGACCGTCGCGGGCTCAGCGCAGGAAGCGGAACAGCTCGCCGTCCGGGTCCAGCGGGCGCGGTGACCCGGTCAGCCGGTGGACGCCGACGGAGAAGAGCACGTCGGGCGGGGCGTGGAAGGCGCGCTCCCGCAGGCCCGCCTCCCGCAGCCACCGCCGCAGCGTCGGGGTGCGGTCGGGCGCGGCGCGGCTGCGCGTCCAGAGCACGGTGGCCCCGGGCGCGCAGAGCTGGGGAAGGGCGTGCACCGTGCGGCGCACGTCGGAGTCGGAGATGTTGCCGAAGACCCCGACCATGAGCACCAGGTCGGCGGGGACGGCGTCGACGTAGGAGGAGAGCTTCCCGGCGTCGGCGCACCGCACCGTCACGTCGGGCAGGCCGGCGGCGGCCGCGCGGGCGGCGGCGACGTTGCGGTGGTCGTACTCCAGCAGGGTGGCCCGCACACGGGCGGCGTCGTCCCGCCCGGTGAGCGCCCCGATCAGGTCGTGGCCCTGCCCGGCGCAGGCGCTCACCACGGTCAGCGCCTCGCCGGGGCGCGCGTCGAGCCACCGCCCGATCTCCCGCCGGACCAGCGCCAACCTCCGGGACAGCGGGGACGCGGGATCGGCGTAGTCGCGGTGCCACGCCTGCCAGTCGGTCGTCACGGCGAGCCCCCGATCTCGTCCGGCCGGCGGCGACCCCGCCGGCCCACCCTCGGCCGGACCTGGCGGCGCCGTTCGGCCCGCGCGTGGCCGGGCCGGGCGGTGGCGTCCGGCCCGCCGTGGCCCAAGCGGCGACCCGGTTGGGTCCGTTCGTGGCCGGACCCGGCGAACCGGCCGGGCCGTGCCCGACGCTCAGCCACGGTCGGCGAGGGCGTCCACCAGCCGCCGGCAGGAGCCGGCCAGGTTCCACCGCTGCGCCAGCGCGAGCAGCCGGTCACCGTCCACCGGGGCCGTCGGCAGCGCGGTGGCCAGTTCCGGCAGGGGCACGTCGGTGGCGACCCGCACCACCTTCGGCGCGACGGCCAGGTAGTCGCGGGCGGCGTCGAGCTTGGTGCGCAGCCCCGGCGCGAAACCGGAGTCGGGCGCGTCCAGCGCGGCGAGGATGCCGTCGAGGCCGCCGTAGCGCGTGATGAGCCGGGCGGCGGTCTTCTCACCGACGCCCGGCACGCCGGGCAGGCCGTCGCTCGGGTCGCCACGCAGCGCCGCGAAGTCGGCGTACCGGTCGGCGGGCACGCCGTAGCGGGCCCGCACCGCCGCGTCGTCGCAGTCCTCCAGCTTGGCCACCCCCCGGCCGACGTAGAGCAGCCGTACCGGGCGGGCGTCGTCGACGAGCTGGAACAGGTCCCGGTCGCCGGAGACCACCTCCACCGGGGCGGGCTGGGTCACCGCGAGGGTGCCGAGCACGTCGTCGGCCTCGTAGCCGGTGGCGCCGATCGCCCGGATGCCGATCGCGTCGAGCACCTCCAGGATCACCGGCACCTGGGGCGACAGGGTGTCCGGCACCTCCTCGCCGCCCTCCGGCGCGACCCGGTGCGCCTTGTACGACGGCAGCAGTTCCACCCGCCACGCCGGCCGCCAGTCGTGGTCCAGCGCGCAGACCATCCGGTCGGGCCGGCGGGTACGGATCAACTGGGCGAGCATGTCGAGGAAGCCGCGTACGGCGTTGACCGGCTGGCCGTCCTCGGCCCGCGCCGCCGACTCGGGGACGCCGAAGTAGGCCCGGAAGTAGAGACTCGGAGCGTCGATCAGCAGGATCGGAGGTCGGTGTGCCACGCCCGACAGCCTGGCACAGCCCCCCGACGACGTGGGGGACGCCGGTCGGCCGGGGTCAGCGGCGCTCGGGGTCGGTGTAGAGCGCCTCGCGGCGGGCGACCCGCTGCACCGCGTAGCTGGTGACCAGCAGCGCGATCGCCACCACCACCTCCAGCCAGGCCAGCGCGCCGTCGGCGACGGTCAGGCCGAGCAGGAGCAGCACCAGCCCTGCCACGGCGAGGATGCCCGCCCAGAGCAGCCGTCGTTGGCGTGCCGCCGCCCGGTCCTGTGCCACCGCGTCCGCCTCTCGTCGCCCCTGTGACCAGGCTATCCGCGCCCGGCGGCCGGCGGGCCGACAACGGCGCAGCGGCGCGGCGAGCCCGTCGACGGTGCGCCGGTGGATCGGACCTGCCGCGCGGGGCCGTCCCCGGCGACCGGGCGCGAACGAGGTGTCGCCGGCCCGGGCCCCCGGGGAGACTGGCCGGTATGCCGTTCCTGCCCGGACTGACCCTGAGCCGCCGCTTCCACGACGAGGTCGTCGCCCCGCTGCTGGCGCGCCGCCTGCCGGGCCTGCGGTACGCGGCGGGGCTGCTCGACGGCGGGTCGGAGCTGCTCGGCCTGGACACCCCGCGTTCCACCGATCACGACTGGGGGCCGCGGGTGCAGCTCTTCGTCGCCGACTCCGCCGCGGTCGGGCCGGTGCGGGCCGTGCTGGAGGAGCTGCCGGCGGCGTTCCTGGGCTGGCCCACCCGGTTCGCCGGCGGCCCCGACGTCCGCCTCGGCGTGGTGCGCCCGGACGGCGACCGGCACGGCGTGGGCGTGTACGACCTGTCGGGCTGGCTGCGTGGCCGGCTCGGCGTCGACCCGGCCGACGGACTCGACGTCGACGACTGGCTGTCGGTGCCGACCCAGCGGCTGGCCGAGCTGACCGGCGGCGCGGTCTTCCACGACGGACTGGCCGGGGCGCTCACCCGTACCCGGGACCGGCTGGCGTGGTATCCGGACGACGTCTGGCGGTACGTGCTGGCCGCCGCCTGGACCCGGGTGAGCCAGGCCGAGCACCTGCCCGGCCGGTGCGCCGAGGTCGGTGACGAGCTGGGCAGTCGGGTGGTGGCTGCCGGCGTCGCCCACGACCTGATGCGCCTCGGGCTGCTGTTGCACCGCCGCTGGCCCCCGTACGACAAGTGGCTGGGCACCCTGTTCGCGCGGTTGCCCGGTGCGGCGCCGCTGGTCGTGGCGCTGTCGGCGGCCTTCGGGCCCGGCGGCTGGCCCGACCGGCAGGCGGGGCTGGCCCGCGCCCTGGAGACCGTCGCGGGCTGGACCAACGACACCGGGCTCGGCACGCCGGTCGACCCCCGGGTGCGGCCCTTTCACGACCGGCCCTTCCTGGTGCTAGACGCCGGCCGGTGCGCCGCCGCGCTGCGGGCCGGGATCGGTGACCCGGCGCTGCGGGCGCGTCCGCCGGTGGGCGCGGTCGACCAGTACGTGCACAGCGTCGATGTGCTCACCCGTGCCGACCGGGCCCGGCGGGTGGCGGCGGCCGTGCTGCCGGGCACGCCGGTCAGCCCACCGGCGTCGCCCGCCTGACCGGCTCGTCGGCGTCCAGGTCGGTGAGGTCGCGCAGCCGCCGGACGGGGGAGCGGAACAGCACCAGGGGCGCGAGCAGCGTCGCCCCGGCGAAGACGACCAGCGTGGCCCGCGCGCCGACCAGCCCGGCGAGCGTGCCGGCGGCCAGCCCGCCGACGGGGATGGCGCCCCAGGAGACGAAGCGGACCGTGGCCATCACCCGGGAGAGCAGCTCCGGCGGGCTCGCGGTCTGCCGGTACGTCCGGGTGGTGACGCTGAGCACCACCACGCCACCGGCGAAGACCACGTTCCCGGCGGCGAACGCCAGGTACGCCGGCCAGCCCGCGCCGAGCGGGACGGCGGCGGCGCCGAGCACCGCGACGCCGCAGCCGACCAGCACCGACCGGGCGCTGCCCCACCGGCCGGTGATCCACGGTGTCAGCGCGGCGCCCACCAGCGATCCGACGCCCTCGACCGCGAGCAGGACGCCGACCAGGGCGGCCGGGGCGTGCAGCTCGCGGACCAGGTACAGCGGGTAGACGGCCAGCTGCGCGCCGCAGACGAAGTTCACCGCGGTGGCGGCCCACATGGTCGGGCCCATGATCCGGTGCCGGGTGACGTACCGCCAGCCCTCGGCGATCATCCGCCGTACCGGGGGCCAGCGGTCGGGGGCGTCGGAGCGGCGGGCGGGCAGCGAGCGCAGCAGCACCGCCGAGACGAGGTAGCTGGCGGCGTCGACCAGCATCGTCGGCACCGCGCCGAGCGCCTGCACGGCGAGGCCGCCCAGGGACGGGCCGCTGAGCTGGGTGACCGCGTGCGTGGCGGAGGTGAGGCTGTTGCGGGAGTGCAACTGGTCGCGGCTGACGATGGCCGGCAGGAAGGTGGAGTTCGCGACGTCGAACAGGACGTTGGCGAAGCTGACCACCAGGGCCACCACGACGAGCTGGGCGACGGTCAGCCGGCCGGCCCACCAGGCCAGCGGGATGGAGGCGACCGCCGCCGCCCGGGCCAGGTCGGCGCCGACCTGCGCGCCGCGCAGCGGCAGCCGCTGCACGATCACCCCGGCGGGCAGCCCGATCACCAGCCACGCCACGTAGCTGGCGGCGGCGACGAGCCCCATCTCGAAGGCGGACGCGTCCAGCACGGTCAGCGCCGTCAACGGCAGCGCCACCGCGCCGACCGCCGACCCGACCTGGCTGGTCGTGCCGGCGGCCCACCAGCGCCAGAACACCCCGGCCCCTTGCCTGACGGTCATGCCGTCGACCCCCGTCCCCGAACCGGTGAGTTCCAATCTGGAACGGACTATAGTCCATGGCGTGAAGCGCGCGGACCTGCCCGACGCCGACTGCGGCATCGCCCAGGCCCTCGGCGTGCTCGGGGACTGGTGGACGTTCCTGATCGTCCGCGACGTCGCCGGCGGCACCACCCGTTTCGACGCCCTCCAGCGGGCGCTCGGCGTGAGTCGCCGGGCGCTGACCGAACGGCTCGGCGCGCTCGTCGCGCACGGCGTGCTGCGCCGCGAGGCGTACTCCCGGCACCCGCCCCGCTACGACTACCTGCTCACCGGCAAGGGCGAGGCGCTGCTGCCGGTGCTGGTCGCCCTGCAGGACTGGGGGACCCGGCACGTGATGGGCGACGGCGCGCTCACCGCGACCGCCGCCGCCGACTCCCCGGAGGCCCACCGCGCGCACGCCCTCGTCGGCCGCCGGCTGCCCCCGGTCACCCTCACCCGGCACGACGGCGGCGAGGACTCGCCGGCCGTGCCCGGCGAGTGGACCGTGCTCTACCTCTTCCCGGGGGCGTTCGCCCCCGACACCCAGGGCCTCCCGCCCGGCTGGGGGGAGATCCCCGGCGCCGTCGGCTGCACGCTCGAATCCCGCACGTACGCCGACCGGCACGACCGCTTCCGGGCCGCCGGTGCCGAGGTACGGGGCATCAGCACCCAGCGCCCCGACCAGCTCGCCGCGTTCGCCGCCCACGCCCGGCTGCCGTACCCGCTCCTGTCCGACCAGGACGGGCGGCTCGCCGCCGGGCTGCTGCTGCCCACCTTCCGGGCCGGCGGCGTGGCCCGCCTCAAGCGGCTCACCCTGCTGGTCGACCCCGACGCGGTGGTCCGCGCCGTGCAGTTCCCGGTCACCGACCCGGCCGGCGCGGTCGACGAGATGCTCGACCTGGTACGCGAGCGCGCCGGGTGAGCCGCCGGCCGGTGCCGCTCAGAACAGCGTGGCGGGCGCGACCGGCAGCGGCTCCGGCAGCGCCGCCAGCTGCGACACCCGGGCCCGCACCTCGTCGTGGAAGCGGCGGGCGAGCACCGGCGCGTCGGCGTTGTCGGGGGTGTGCACGAACATGGTCGGCGAGCGGCCCTCGCGCAGCCATCCGGCGACGACGTCGACCCAGTGCTGCCAACCCTCGACCGTCCGCGCCGGGTCGTCCCGGCCGAGGTAGCGCACGACCGGCCGGTCGGTCAGCGCGACCGACCGCCGGGGCAGCCGCGGCTTCTTGACCCAGGCGTCGCGCTCGGCGTCGCTGGTCGGCCGGCCGGCGAAGAACGCCGTGGTGTCGAACGGGATCCACTCGGCGTCCGCGTCGGCGAGCACCCCTTCCAGCAGCCGGATCGCCCGCGCGTCGGCGAAGAACGCCGGGTGGCGCACCTCCACGGCGTACCGGTGGGAGGTGGGCAGCCGGCGCAGGAACCGGGCGAGGGTGGGGACGTCCGAGGGGGCGAACGATCCGGGCAACTGGATCCAGAGGGCGTCGGCGCGAGGGCCGAGTGGCTCGATCGCGTCGAGGAAGCCACCCAGCGCCTCGTCGACGTCGGTGAGTCGACGCTCGTGGGTGACCACCCTGGGCAGCTTGAGCACGAACCGGAAGTCGGGGTCGGTCTGCTCCGCCCACGACGCCACGGTCTGCCGCGCCGGGGTGGCGTAGAACGTGGTGTTGCCCTCGACGGCGGTGCACCAGGCGGCGTAGTGGCGCAGCCGCTCGTGCGCCGGCAGCGGGTGGGCCAGCAGCCGGCCCTGCCAGGCCTTGTGGCTCCACATCGCGCAGCCCACATGCAGCCGCATGACTCCACCCCTCCCACCGCTCGCCCGCGCCCGGCGCGAATCCGGGCTGCGCAGACGGTATCGGGCGCGAGCGGCCCGGACGAGGCGGCGGTCCGCGATGCGGGTCGCCGGGGCATGCGGCAGAGTGGCACCCGCGGACGGGCTGCTCCGGCCGCACGGAGAGGGGTGGTGGCCGTGGAGGGTCCGCGCGGGGTGGTCTTCCCCCGTACCGGGCAGGGGCGCAGCACGAGCGCGCTGGGCCGGGCGGTCGTCGCCGACGCGCTGCGCGCGGTGGACCCGGTCGGCGCGCGTTCGGCCGAGCACGAGACGAACTGGCGGCACGGCTACCTCGGCCACTTCCGCCGGCTCGTCGAGGCGGGGCTGCCGTCCCGGGACGCCGCGCTCACCATCGCCCGCGACGGCCTCGCCTCGCTGCACGCCCGGATGCGGGTCCTCGACGACGACGGCCGGGAGACCGGGCTGGACGAGGTCTTCGCCGCGTCCGCCGACCACGAGCCGCTGGGCACCGTGACCGTGACCGGCGAGGGGCCGGTCGAGCGCGAGCTGTCGCTGCCGTACCGGGGCCGGCGGCTGCGCGGCGACGACCTGCTCCGTCAGCTCGACGCCTGGGTCGACGCCGGGGTGGTGGAGCCGTCCTGCGCCGAGGCGGTCCGCGCGGTGCACGCCCACTCGGACTGGCTCGACCTGCACGACCAGCGGGTCGTGGTGCTCGGCGCGGGCGCGGAGATGGGTCCGCTGCCGTCGCTGCTGCGCTGGGGCGGCGACGTGGTCGCGGTCGACCTGCCGCGCCCGGAGATCTGGCGCCGGCTGCTGCAGACCACCCGCCGGCACGGCGGCCGGCTCCTGCTGCCGGTGCGGCCCGGCGCCAACACCACCGGCGACGCGGCCCTGGCCGGCGCGGCCGGCGCGGACCTGCTGCACCGTCTCCCGCAGGTCGCCGACTGGTTGCGCGGTGTCGAGGGCCGGCTGGTGCTCGGCAACTACGTGTACGCCGACGGGGCGACCAACGTCCGGGTCGCCACGGCCGTCGACGCGCTCACCGAGCACCTGCGACGGCACCGCGAGGACGTGGCCCTGGCGTTCCTCGCCACCCCCACCGACGTCTTCGCCGTGCCCGCCGACGCGGTACGGCACGCCGACCGGGCCTACGCGGGGCGCGGGCCCGCGCGCCGGGCGCTGCGGGTGCTCTCCGGTGGCCGGCTGCTGCACCGCAACTACCCGCCGGACGCCGATCCCGGGATCAACGACAGCCTGGTGCCGCAGCAGGGCCCGAACTACGCCCTCGCCAAGCGGTTGCAGCGCTGGCGGGCCACGGTGGCGCGGGACGCCGGCTCGACCGTGTCGTTCACGGTGGCCCCGCCGACGCGCACCCGGTCGGTGGTGCGCAACCGGGCCCTGGCCGCCGCGTACGCCGGCGCGCACCGGTTCGGCATCGAGATCTTCGAGCCGGCGACCAGCAACACCCTGATGGCCGCGGTGCTGGTGCACGACCTGCGCACCGGCGGCGGGCCGGCGCTGGCGCACCCCTGGCAGGACGAGGCGTACGCCGCCGCGCACGGCGGCCTGTGGCGGGTGCCGTACGCCCCGCGCAGCGCCCTGGGGCTGGCGGTGCTGCTCGGCCTCGGCGGCGCCCGCGCCTGACCCGCCCCGGCTCGCGCCCGGCCGGCCCTGCGGGCGCGACGATCCGGGATGGGACGACTCCCGAACGACCGTTAAGCTGACGGGGTGGGAACCGACGCGCCGCGCACCGCCGCCCGACCGGTCGTGGCCCGGGCCACCGCCGGGCGTGCCGGCGCGCCCGCGTCCGGCACCGGCCACGGCATCGACCTGCCCGGCCGGTCCGACACCCGCAACGAGGACCCCGCCGGCCGCACCACGGCTCGCGGGCAGCGGCTCACCACCACCCCGACGGAGCTCATCGCGCCATGACTGTCGACCGGATCCTCCCCACCGACGAGGCCCACGACCTGCTGGACCTCGCCACCGAACTCGCCGATCGCGAGCTGGCCCCGAAGGCGGCCGGCTTCGAGGAGCGTGCCGAGTTCCCCCGCGAGGTGCTGCGCACCCTCGGCCGGGCCGGCCTGCTCGGCCTGCCGTACGCCGAGGAGCACGGCGGCGCCGCCCAGCCGTACGAGGTCTACCTGCAGGTGCTGGAGATCCTGGCCAGCCGCTGGCTCGCCGTGGCCGAGGCGGTCAGCGTGCACACCCTGTCCTGCTACCCGGTGGCGCAGTTCGGCACCGACGCCCAGCGCAAGCTGCTGCCCGAGATGATCGGCGGCGAGCTGCTCGGCGCGTACTGCCTCTCCGAGCCGCAGGGCGGCTCGGACGCCGCGTCGCTGAGCACGAAGGCCGTCCGCGACGGCGACTCCTACGTGGTCAGCGGCACCAAGGCGTGGATCACCCACGCCCGGGTCGCCGACTTCTACAACATCTTCTGCCGTACCGGCGGGCCCGGCCCGAAGGGCATCTCCTGCCTGCTCGCCGACCGCGCCACCCCCGGCATCCACCCGCAGGCCGCCGAGCGCACCATGGGCCTGCACGCCTCCCCGGTGGCGCAGATCGCCTTCGACGACGCCCGGGTGCCGGCCGACCGGTTGATCGGCGGTGAGGGGATGGGCTTCACCATCGCCATGTCGGCGCTGGACTCCGGCCGCCTCGGCATCGCCGCCTGCGCGGTCGGGCTGGCCCAAGCGGCGCTGGACTACGCCGTCGGCTACGCCAGGGAGCGGCAGCAGTTCGGTCGTCCGATCATCGACTTCCAGGGTCTCGGCTTCAACCTCGCCGACCACGCCACCGCGATCTCCGCGGCCCGCGCGTTGATGCTCTCCGCGGCCCGGCTGCGCGACGCCGGGCGGCCGTACTCGATCGAGGCGGCCAAGGCGAAGCTCTTCGCCACCGACATGGCGATGCGGGTGACCACCGACGCGGTGCAGGTGCTCGGCGGCGCCGGCTACGTCGCCGACCACCCGGTCGAGCGGTACATGCGGGAGGCGAAGGTGCTCCAGATCGTCGAGGGCACCAACCAGATCCAGCGCCTGGTCATCTCCCGCGCGCTGGCCAAGGGCTAACCTGGCCCGATGGCCTTTGAACGGATCACCGTCGACCCCGAGGTGATGGGCGGCGCGCCCTGCGTGCGGCAGTCCCGGGTCCCGGTCGCCACCATCCTGGCGATGATGGCCGACGGCATGTCCGTCACCGACATCCTCACCGATCTGCCCTTCCTCGACGAGGAGGACATGACGCAGGTGCTGCACTTCGCGGCGGACGCGGTGCGCGACCGGACGGCACGCGCAGCGTGACCGTCGGCGGGGGAGTCCACCACGCAAGCGTGGCACCGGGTAGGTTGCACGCCGTGGAGGAGATCGACCGGGCCATCGTCGCCGCGCTGACCGCTGACGGCCGGCTGTCGTACACCGATCTGGCCGAGAAGGTGGGGCTGTCGGTGTCCGCGGTGCACCAGCGGGTCCGTCGGCTGGAGCAGCGCGGGGTGATCCACGGGTACGCCGCCAAGGTCTCCTTCGAGGCGCTGGACCTGCCGCTGACCGCGTTCGTGGCGATCCGCCCGTTCGACCCCTCCCAGCCGGACGACGCCCCCGAGCGGTTGGCCCACCTGCCCGAGATCGACTCCTGCTACTCGGTGGCGGGGGAGGACTTCTACCTGCTGCTGGTGCGGGTGGCCGGCCCGGCGGACCTGGAGCGGGTGCTGCAGGAGATCCGTACGGCGGCGAACGTCACCACCCGCACCACGGTGGTGCTCTCCACCCCGTACGAGGCGCGCCCGCCGAAGATCCCGCTGGGGGAGTCGGCCCGGCGTCCCCGCGACGGTGGCTGAGGCCCGCTCAGCGGCCGTTCCAGCGCAGGATCACCCGACGCCCGTGCTCGTGGCCGAGCACGCTCACGGTGGCGGTGTCCAGGCGCAGCTTCCCGCCGGCCGACGGCGGTAGACCGATCCAGCGGGCCCCGACGACCCGCAGGCAGTGCGCGTGCCCGACCAGCGCGACGCTGCCCCGCTCCAGCAGGGGCGTGATCCGGGCGAGCAACCGGTCGACCCGCTCGCCGACCTGCTTGGGGGACTCTCCGTCGGGGCAGCCGTCGGTCCAGATGTTCCAGTGCGGGTGGTCGTCGTGGATGTCGGCGGTGGTGCGGCCCTCGTACCGGCCGTAGTTCCACTCGACCAGGTCCTCGTCGGTGCGGTCCACGGTGAGGCCGGCGAGCTGCGCGGTGCGCAGGGCCCGTTTGCGGGGGCTGGCCAGCACCCGGGCGAAGCGCCGGCCGACGAGCACCGCGCCGAGCGCGCGGGCCTGCCGCTCGCCGTCGGGGGTCAGCTCCAGGTCGGTGTACGAGGTGTGCCGGTGGCTGGCGCTCCAGGTGGTCTCGCCGTGCCGAACCAGGAGGATCTCGCTCATGCCCCCAGTCAACCAGCCCGGTGCGGCTCCGGCGCGCCGACCACCTCCCAACCTATTGTCCTAGGACGCCCTACGCGATGTGGCTCATCCGACGGGGAGTCGAGGGACCCGGCGAGGTCGGGATGTCATCCACCCGGGGGAGGTAGGTGACGTTCCTCAGGCTGCTGCGGCCGGCGGTGGAGCGTGCTGTTGTCGGGGATCCTGTCCGCCGGTGAGGCGTCGCGCGCTGGCGGGTGGACGACCACCTGTTCCTACTCGCGGGGAGTCGACGCCGGTGGTGGCCCGGTCCGTGGCGACGGGGGAGTGACCGTTCGGGCGGCGTGACGGCGCAGCGGGGCGACCCTCCGGGCGGACGTGCCCGTCCCTGGTCGACACCCGGGACGTGGTCTGCCTGCAACCCTGCGGCGGGCCCGCACACACGGCCGCCTTCCGGCACGGCGGCGTCCGCAGGTCGCTGCAGCGGCGGACCAGTCGATCCCCTTTCATCTAGTGTCCTAGGATGCCTTACAGGGTGTGCAAGGCTGCACACAGGAATCAGCTGATCACCGGGAGAGGTCGGTTTCGGCGCCGTCGGGTCGGGGACGCAACAGCAGCGGGGCGGACGGCCCCGTGGACCGCCGGAGCAACGGCAGGAGGCGACATGAGCTTCACCGACAAGGCGAAGAGCAAGGCGCAGGAGCTGACCGGCGTGGCGAAGGAGCGGATCGGCAGCGCCACCGACAACGAGCGGTTGCGGGCCGAGGGCGCTCAGGAGCGCAGCGGTGCGCGCGCCCGGCAGGCCGGCGAGCACGTCAAGGAGGCCGGCAAGGACGTACGGGACGCCATGCGCTGACCGGCGAACGTGACGAGCGGCCTGCGGGGATGCCCCGCAGGCCGCTCGTGGTACGTCGAGGGGTCAGTCGTTACGGTGGGCCGCCCACCAGGACTGGCCGGACTCGGGCAGGGTGTCGATCGGGTCGTAGTAGGCGTAGCGCTTGTTCAGCGCCTCCAGGTCGGCCGACTCGATGGAGGTGCGGTAGTTCTTGGTCCAGTACGAGATGCCGCGCTCGCGGTCGTACTCGGTGAGCATGTGCACCCAGCGCTTGCCGACGAACGGGACGTCGCAGACGATCCGTGGGGTGGCGTAGCCGGGCAGGTAGCCCATGATGTCGTGCTGGAGCTGCTGGGCGTGCCAGACCGGCACCCGCCAGTGCTCGGCGTTGGGGATCATGTCGCACATGTAGAAGTAGTACGGCAGGATGCCCGCCTCGCCCTGCAGCGCGAAGCAGAGGTCGAGCAGGTCCGGGGCGGTGGCGTTGACGCCGCGCATGAGCACGCCCTGGTTGCGCACGTCGCGTACGCCGACGTCGAGGGCGGTCTGGGCGGCCTTGGCGACCAGTGGGGTGATCGACTGGGCGTGGTTGACGTGGGTGTGGATGGCGAGGTTGACGCCGCGGCGGGCGGCGGTGCGGGCGACCCGCTCCAGGCCCTCGACGACGTCGGGCTGCAGCCAGTGCTGCGGCAGACCCATGAGCGCCTTGGTGGCGAGCCGGATGTCGCGGATGGTCTCGATCTCCAGCAGCCGCATCAGGTACGACTCGAGGTTCTTCCACGGCACGTTGGCCACGTCGCCGCCGGAGACGACGACGTCGCGGACGCCGGGGTGGGCCTTGAGGTAGGCGATGTGGGCGTCGTAGCGGTCGACGGGCTTGAGGGTGAGCTTGAGCTTGTCGACGGCGGGGGTGGAGTTGCCGACCAGGTCCATGCGGGTGCAGTGGCCGCAGTACTGCGGGCAGGTGGAGAGCAGTTCGGCGAGGACCTTGGTGGGGTAGCGGTGGGTGAGGCCTTCGGCGACCCACATGTCGTGTTCGTGCAGGCTGTCGCGGCTGGCGTACGGGTGTGACGGCCAGTCGGTGCGCCGGTCGGAGGCGACGGGGATCATGTAGCGCCGGACCGGGTCGGCGAGGAACGCCTCGGTGCTCATCGGGGCGAACGGGACCATGGTGTTGAGCATCTGCGGCGGCACCAGCATGGACATGGTGGCCAGGGCCTTCTGGTCGGCCTCGAGGTCGGCGTAAAAGCTCTCGTCGACGAGGTCGCCGAGCACGGTGCGCAGCTGCGTGAGGTTCTTGACGCAGTTGACGCGCTGCCACTGCGCGTTCTCCCACTGCTCGCGGGTGACGTGGCGCCAGCCGGGGAAGCGGGTCCAGTCGGGTTCGACCAGGGGGCTGCGGCGGTATTCGTACGGCTGCCCGGCGGTCGGCGCCGCGACCGGGGCGTGACGGGGTTGAGGGATGGTCTCAACCGGTTGGGTCTGGGTCACGGCCCCTCCTCGGTGCGTGGTGCAGATGATCAGCGGCCCGTAGGCTACTGGAAAATATCCGGTGAAGAAATTAGTCTGCCGGAAGTTTTCCCGCGACGCGAGTCCTGGCCAGGGCTTCGAGCGGCTGGACAGGGGAGGTCGGCGTGACGTCACCGGTGGGTCTGCACCGCGTTGTGGAACCGGCGGGGGTGCTGCCGCAGGCGGCGTGGCGGTTGGACGCCGACCCGCGGATCGCGCCGAACGAGGTGCGCATCCGGGTCGAGCGGTTGAACCTGGACGCGGCGAGTTTCCGGCAGTTGTCGGAGAAGCACGGCGGTGACGGGGAGAAGGTGCGCGCCGAGGTTCTCGACATCGTCGCCACCCGGGGCAAGATGCAGAACCCGGTGACCGGTTCGGGCGGCATGCTGATCGGCACGGTGGAGGAGGTCGGCCGGCGTTCCCCGCTGGAGCTGAAGGTCGGTGACCGGGTGGCGACGCTGGTGTCGCTGACGTTGACCCCGCTGACGATCCTCGACGGGCTGGCCCGCTGGGACGGGCGCAGCGAGCAGGTGCCGTGCGACGGGTACGCGATCCTGTTCGCCCGATCCATCGCGGCGGTGCTGCCGACGGATCTGCACCCGGAGTTGTCGCTGGCGGTGCTGGACGTGTGCGGGGCGCCGGCGTTGACCGCGCGGGTGGTGGCCGAGCACGTGGCGCGGCGGCAGCGGGCGGGGGACGCGACGCCGGTGACGGTGGCGGTGATCGGTGGGGCCGGCAAGAGCGGGTCGCTGTCGTTGGCGGCGGCGCGGCGGGCGGGCGCGGGTCGTAGCGTCGGGGTGGTGCCGGTGGAGGCGGAGCGGGAGGCGCTGCTCGCGGCCGGGTTGGCGGACGTGGTGGCGTTGGCCGACGCGCGGGATCCGGTGGCGTTGTCGACGGCGGTGACGTCGGCGTTGGGGGTGCCGGCGGACGTGACGGTGGTCTGCGTGGACGTGCCGGGGTGTGAGCACGGTGCGGTGCTGGCCACGGCGGACGGCGGTACGGTGATCTTCTTCTCGATGGCGACGAGTTTCGCGGCGGCGGCGTTGGGCGCGGAGGGCCTGGCGGCGGACGTGACGATGCTGGTGGGTAACGGGTACGTGCCGGGGCACGCCGAGGTGGCGTTGGGTCTGCTGCGGTCCGAGGCGGGGGTCCGTGCGCTCTTCGAGGCCCGGTTGGCGGCAGACTGAGTGCCATGACGAACCCCTCGACGTTGTATCGCGGCGCAGTGCTGCACTGTCCGGCGGAGCCGAGCGCGACGGCGCTGTTGGTGCGTGACGGTCGGATCGCCTGGTTGGGTGCCGACGCGGACGCTCCGGTGGCGGACCGGGTGGTGGAGTTGGACGGGGCGTTGGTGACGCCGGCGTTCGTGGACGCGCACGTGCACGCCACGGATACCGGTCTGGCCCTGTCGGGGCTGGATCTGTCGTCGGTGCGGTCGGCCGGTGAGCTGTTGGACGCGGTGTCGGTGTTCGCGGCGGGTCTGCCGTCGGACGCGGTGGTGCTGGGGCACGGCTGGGACGAGTCGGGGTGGGTGGTCGGGCGGTTGCCGGATGCCGACGAGGTGGGTCGGGCGGCCGGTGGGCGTCGGGTGTACCTGTCGCAGGCGTCGATCCATTCGGCGTTGGTGTCGCGGGCGCTGCTGGCGGCGTGTCCGGACGTGGCGGGTGCGGCCGGTTTCGATGCGTCTGGGTGGTTGCGGCGGGACGCGCACCATGTGGTGCGGGCGGCGGCGTTCGCGTCGGTGACCCGTGCGCAGCGGGTGGCGGCGCAGCGGCGGGCGTTGGAGCACGCGGCGTCGTTGGGGATCGCGGCGGTGCACGAGTGCGGTGGGCCGGAGATCTCCGACGAGGAGGATTTCACCGGGTTGCTGGGCATCTCGGGGGCCGGGGTGCCGGAGGTGTACGGGTACTGGGGTGAGTTGCTGGGTGCGGCGCGGGCGCGGGAGCTGGGGGCGGTCGGCGCCGGCGGGGATCTGTTCGCCGACGGGGCGTTGGGGTCGCGCACGGCGCACGTGTCGGCGGCGTACCTGGACGGGGAGCCGGGGGCGTGCGGGCACGGGTACGTGAGCGCGGAGCAGGTGCGCGACCATCTGTTGGACTGTGCGGCGCACGGGGTGCAGGGCGGTTTCCACGCGATCGGTGACGCGGCGATCTCGACGGTGTTGGACGGGTTCGGGCAGGCGGCGGAGAAGCTGGGTGTGGACCGGCTGCGGGCGGCCCGGCACCGGGTCGAGCACGCGGAGATCATGAGCAAGCGGTTGATCGCCGGGTTCGTGGAGTACGGCATCGTGGCGTCGATGCAGCCGGCGTTCGACCGGTTGTGGGGTGGCGCGGGTCGGATGTACGAGTCGCGGCTGGGGTTGGACCGGTCGTTGGAGTCCAATCCGATGGGGGCGATGCACTCGGTCGGGGTGGCGTTGGCGTTCGGGTCGGACTCGCCGGTGACGCCGCTGGATCCGTGGGGGTCGGTGCGGGCGGCGGCGGCGCACCACAACCCGGCGCAGCGGATGAGTGTGCGGGCGGCGTTCGCCGCGCACACCCGCGGCGGGTGGCGGGCGGTGCACCTGGACAACGAGGGTGTGTTGGCGTTGGGGGCGCCGGCGACGTTCGCGGTGTGGTCGACGCCGGCGGGGGTGGAGCGGGGTCTGCCGGTGCTGGTGGCGGAGGATCCGGAGCTGCGGGGCGCGGACGATCCGACGCCGCTGCCGGTGTGCCGGGCCACGGTGCTGCGCGGTGACGTGATCTATCAGGAGCGGTGACGTGGGCTATCAGGAAGGGCGTTCGTGACAGGCAAGCTTGGGCTGGATCCGGCGCTGGTGGCGCGGGCGCGGGAGTTGGCGCGTCGCGCCGGGCAGCCGGTGGTGGATCTGGCGCGCAGCCACACCACCGTGTCGGTGGAGCGGGCGGTGCTGCGGCTGGCCGGGGTGACCGGCGCTGACCCGGACGGCATTCCGTGGGTGAACCGTCTGGTGGATGCGGTGGTGGCGGACGTGGGCCTGGGGCACGGGGTGGCGGCGCCGGTGTTCGACGCTCTGGCCCGTGAGCAGATCGGCGATGTGACGCTGTTGGCGCAGAAGGCCGCCGCCGGGTCGGTGCGGTTCGGGCAGCCGTCGGGGAAGGCGGCCACTGCTGCCCGCCGGGCGGCCCGGCGGGCGGTCGGGGCGGGGGTGCGGCAGATCGACCGGCGTCGCGTCGAACGGGACCGGCTGGTCAGGCGGTTCGGGGATCCGAAGCAGCGGCCGTGGATCTACCTGATCGTGGCCACCGGCGACATCTACGAGGACATTCCGCAGGCGCAGGCGGCGGCGCGGGCGGGGGCGGACGTGATCGCGGTGATCCGTTCGACGGGGCAGTCGCTGCTGGACTACGTGCCGGAGGGGGCGACCCGGGAGGGTTTCGCCGGCACGTACGCGACGCAGGAGAACTTCCGGCTGATGCGGGCGGCGTTGGACGAGTCGTCGAAGGAGCTGGGCCGGTACGTGCGGCTGACGAACTACGCGTCGGGGTTGTGCATGCCGGAGATGGCCACGCTGGCGGGTCTGGAGCGTCTGGACATGATGCTCAACGACTCGATGTACGGGATCCTGTTCCGTGACATCAATCCGATCCGTACGTTCGTCGACCAGCGGTTCTCCCGGCAGGTGCACGCGCGCGCCGGGATCATCATCAACACCGGTGAGGACAATTACCTGACCACCGCGGATGCGGTGGACGAGGCGCACACGGTGACGGTGTCGCAGCTGCTCAACGAGTACTTCGCGCACGAGGCCGGGTTGGCCGACTGGCAGTTGGGGCTGGGGCACGCGTTCGAGATCAACCCGGATCTGCCGGAGTCGTTGCGGTTGGAGTTGGCGCACGCGTTGTTGGCCCGGGAGTTGTTCCCCGACGCGCCGTTGAAGTGGATGCCGCCGACGAAGCACATGACCGGTGACGTGTTCCGGGGCAATCTGCTCGACGGGTTCTTCAACCTGGTCGGCGCGATGACGGGGCAGGGCATCCTGCTGGTCGGCATGATGACCGAGGCGGTGGTGACGCCGTGGTTGTCGGACCGGGACATCGCCCTGCAGAACGTGCGCTACGTGCTGGGCGCCGCCGGTGGCCTGCACGAGGACTTCGTGCCCGCGCCGGGCGGGTTCATCCAGCAGCGCGCGCACCGGGTTCTCGGCGAGGCGGTGGAGCTGTTGGAGCGCATCGGTGAGCAGTCGCTGCTGACCGCGATCGCCGAGGGCACCTTCGGGATCATGAAGCGGCCCGCGGACCGGGGCAAGGGTCTCGACGGTGTCGCCCGGCACGAGGCCGACTACTTCAACCCGGCCACCGAGATCCTGGAAGGGGAGCGCGCGTGAGCGCGGCGGCGGAGAAGAAGATCGTCCGGCCGTACGGGGACACCACGGGTGACGGCATGGTGCAGGTGTCGTTCACGTTGCCGGTGCCGCACGACAAGCGGGCCGAGGGCGCGGCGGTCCAGCTCGCCAACAAGATGGGCATCGACCCGGCGATGCTGGTGCACGCCACGCAGATGGGCGACGGGTTCACCTTCTTCGTGGTGTACGGGCGGGTGAACCATCTGGTGGACCTGTCGGCGGTGCAGGTGGTGGAGCGTGACTTCCCGCTGCTGTCGGCCAAGGAGGTCAACGCGGTGGTGAAGCAGAAGCTGCGGCGCAAGTTGTCGGTGGTGGGGGCGTGCATCGGCACGGACGCGCACACCGTGGGCATCGACGCGATCCTCAACGTCAAGGGCATCGCGGGGGAGAAGGGCCTGGAGTACTACCGGGAGTTGAAGGTGACCAACCTCGGCGCGCAGGTGAGTGTGCCGGAGTTGGTGGAGGCGGCCCGGCAGGAGAAGGCCGACGCGGTGCTCGTCTCGCAGGTCGTCACGCAGCGCGACGCGCACCTGCACAACACCCGGGAGATGTCCGCGGCGTTCCGGGAGGCGATGCCGGCGGGGAAGCGGCCGCTGCTGATCGTCGGGGGTCCCCGCTTCGACGAGACGATGACCGGGGAGTTGGGTGTGGACCGGATCTTCGGTCGCGGCACCACCCCCGGTGAGGTCGCCTCGTACCTGGTGCACGCGTTGGTCACGAACAAGAAGGCGAGAGCATGAGTGATTCCCGGGTCGGGTTGACCGTCACCCACCGCCGGTACGTGCCGTACTCCCACGCCCACTACGCGGGGAACCTGGTCGACGGGGCGTACGCGGTGGGCCTGTTCGGGGATGTCGCGACCGAGGTGTGCATCCGTACCGACGGCGACGAGGGGTTGTTCGCCTCCTACTCCGACGTGCAGTTCAGGGCGCCGATGAAGGCCGGTGACGTGTTGGAGGTCGTCGCCACCGTCACCCGTGTCGGTACCCGTAGCCGCACCATCGACTTCGAGGCCCGGGTGGTGTGCCGGGGCCGGCCCGACAAGGGCGAGTCGGCGGCGGAGGTCCTCGCCGTGCCGATCGTGGCGGTCACCGCGACCGGCACGGTGGTCGTGCCCGCGGCGGCGTGAACATCGCCGTCTGCGCCGACGTCGGGTCGACGTACACGAAGGCGGCGGTGGTGGACCTCGTCGGCGGCCGTCTGGTCGCTGCGGCGTCCGCGCCGACCACGGTGGGCACCGATGTGCTGCACGGCCTGGACGCCGCCGTCGGTGCGGCCTGCGCCGGGCTCGGCGTGGGTGACGTGCCGTGGTACGTGTGCTCGTCGGCCGGCGGTGGTCTGCGTCTCGCGGTCGTCGGCTACGAGCCGCTGGTGACCGCGCAGGCCGGCCGGCGGGTCGGGCTGTCCGCCGGGGCGAACGTGGTGCACGTGGCGGCCGGGCGGCTCGGCGGCGCCGAGCTGACCGTGTTGCGCGCCGCCCGTCCCGACGTGGTGCTGCTGGTGGGCGGCACCGACGGCGGCGACGCGGAGGTGTTGACGCACAACGCCACCCGGCTGGCGAGGGCGCGCTGGCGGGTGCCGGTGGTGCTGGCCGGCAACGCCGACGCCCGCGACGACCTGTACGCCCTCCTGTCGGCGGCGAAGGTGCCGGTCACCGCCGCCGACAACGTGCTGCCCCGTATCGGGGTGCTGGCGCCCGCGTCGGCCCGCGCGGCGATCCGGGAGGTGTTCCTGCGCCACGTCATCGGCGGTAAGAAGTTGTCGCGTGGTGGCCGGTTCGCCCGGCTGGTGCGGGCGGCGACGCCGGACGCGGTGCTGACCGGGGTGGAGGCGCTCGCCGACGCCGTCGGTGGTGATCTGGTGGTGCTGGACGTCGGTGGTGCGACGACCGACGTGTATTCGGTGCTGACCCCGGACGAGCGGGACAGCGGCCCGGGTCGGGAGGTGGCCGGGACGCTGTGGCGGGCGCGCACCGTGGAGGGGGACCTGGGGATGCGGTGGAGCGCGCCCGGGGTGGTGCGGGCGGCGGCGGAGGAGCGGCTGCTGGCGGCGGGGGAGCAGGACGTGCTGGCGGCGCAGGCGGCGGTGCGGGCGGCGGATCCGGGGTTCCTGCCGGGTGACGACGCGGGCCGGGCGGTCGACGCGCGGATCGCCGCGCTGGCGGCGACGGTGGCGTTGCGGCGGCACGCGCGGGGCGCGGCGACCGGGGAACGGGCGGGGCGGGACCTGCGTGACGTGCGGCTGGTGGTCGGCTCCGGTGGGGTGTTGCGGCATGCGCCGTCGGCCGACGCGGCCGGGGTCCTCGCGGCGGTGCTCGCCGACCATGCCGGTGGGTGGCCGGTGCCGCGCGCGGCCCGGGCCGTGGTGGACACCGACTACGTGTTGGCCGCGGCGGGGCTGCTGGCCGCCGAGCATCCGGGTGCGGCGCGGGCGTTGCTGGGCCGGCATCTGGGGGCGTGAACGGTCGCGCCGGTGGGCCACGTATCGAGACGCGCCGACGCGACACGCCGTGGCGCAACACACGACAGGCCGGGGTGGGTTGACAGCGGCGGGGGTCCACGCCGTACCGTCTTTGAGTCCTACTACGGGAAGCGGCTGTTGTTCGCTTCGTCCCTTCGTCCGCTGGCCGAGCGACCTTGCGAGTCGCGGCGGCCAGGTCCAGCGGGCGGGGGTCGGCGGGGCGGCGCGAACCGGCCGCGGTTACCGGTGTACGGGCAGGGTGAGGGGCACGGCCAGTAGACAACGGCCAGGCGGGGGCAGCCAGTCCACCGTCGGGTCGGTCCGAAGGTCGGCGTCGCTCATTCTCGCCCCACCGGCCGGGAAGGGCCTGGGAGCATCGGGGCGCGGCGTATGCCGCGCCCCGATTTCGTGTCGCTAGTCGTCGGTGAGGCTGAGCAGCGTCTCGGCCAGCAGCCGGGGTTGGCTCAACGCCAGCAGGTGCCCGCCGGGCAGTTCCTGCGGGTGTACGCCGAGGCGGTCGACGGCCAGGCGGCGCTGGAAGTCGGCGGGGAAGAGCCGGTCGTCGCGGCCGCTGATCACCCGGGTCGGCACGGGCGGCCATGCGCGCAGCGGGTTGGGCCGGACGAATGCCGCGTCGGACTCCTGTGGTCCGTCGCTCATCCGGGCGAACACGTCGGCGGGCACGTCGTGCAGGAAGTCCACCGTCAGGTCGATGTCGGCGTGCGGGTCGCGGCCCTGCGCTTCGGCGTACGCGGCGCGGGCCTGGGCGTGGCCGGTGGCCGCTGCCCAGTCGCCGGGCGTCTCACCGGGTGCGGGGATCATCGGGTTGAGCAGCACCAGCAGCCGCACCGCCGGATGGTCGGCGACCAGCGCGGCGGTGAACGCGCCCATCGACTGCGCCACCAGCACCACCTCGGGGTGGGTGTCGACGACGGCGCGGACGGTGGCGGCGTACTCGGGCAGGGCGGCGTCGGGGTCGGCGGCGGGCAGCGCCACCGCGACCGCGTCGTGGCCGCGCGCGTGCAGCTCGTCGACGAGCAGGTCGAAGTAGCGGGGGTCGCCGCCGGCGCCGGGGATCAGCACGTAGGTCACTGTCGGGCCCGCCTGACGATGTCGTCGGCGGTGCCGCCGCCGGGGAAGCGGGTGACGAAGTCGAGCAGCCCGACCCAGGTGGGACGCAGCCCGATGCGCGCCATCACCAGGTCGGGGTGGTCGATCTCGGCGAGGGTCGCGGCGGCCTGTTCGGGGCTGCGGTAGCGCTCGTGGGCCGCGATGTACTCGGCGACGACGCCGTGCACGTCGGTGACGGTGACCGGGCCGCGCAGCAGCAGCACCCGGGGTGGGTCGCCGGCGGTGTCGATGGTGACCGCCACCTGTGGGCGGGCCCGCAGGTGGGCGATCTTGCGGGCGCCGCCGAAGGTGCCGAACACCACCTCCTCGCCGGTGAAGTGGAACATCATCGGCAGCACCCGTGGGGTGCCGTCGGGGGCGACGTAGGCGAGGCGGGCCGGCTCGGTGGAGGTGAGCAGCTCGCGGGCCAGGTCGGTGTCGAGCAGGCGCGGGTCGCCCTGCGGCAGGTCGGTGATCGTCGTCATGCACCCTCTCCTCACGTCACTCCTAATCTAGGAGTGCGCACTACGGGTACACAACCACTGTCGGCTACGCTGTCGCCCATGCGCTCCTACGACGACCCGTGCGGGGTCGCCCGCGCGTTGGCCGCCGTCGGGGAGCGGTGGTCGCTGCTGGTGGTCCGGGAACTGCTGCTCGGGCCGAAACGCTTCGCCGAACTCGGCCGCGGCCTGCCCGGCATGAGCCCCAACGTGCTGTCGCAGCGGCTGCGCGACCTGCAGGCCGCCGGTGTGCTGACCCACCGCGATCTCGGCCCGCCGGTCAGCGCCGGTGTCTACGAGCTGACCGAGTGGGGCCGGCAACTCGAACCGGTGCTGCTGGCGCTGGGCCGGTGGGGGGCCCGCGCCCCAATGCGCGGCACCGCCCCGCTCGGCGTGGACGCCCTCATGCTCGCCCTGCGCACCACGTACGTGCCCGACGGCGGGGCACCGGCGGTCGTGCGGCTGCGGCTGGGGGTCGACGCGTTCACCGTCGCCACCACCGGGCAGGATTTGCGCGTCACCCGGGGCGACGTCGAGGCGCCCGACGCCGGCGTCGACACCGACACCGCGACGCTGCGCGAGGTGGTGTTCCGGCGGCGGGCCCTCGCCGACGCCGTCGCCGCCGGCGCAATCGTGCTCACCGGCGACCGGGACACCGCCGCGCGCCTGCTGGGCAGCTTTCGCCGGCCCGAGCCCGCCGACGCCGGCCCGCCCGAGCCCGGCACCGCGCGTGCCGGCGCGAGCGCCGGGTAGCCTTCGGCCCGTGATCGTGGTGAGGTGCCGGTGACGACGCTCGACCGGGATGAGACGCGTGCCACCGAGGTGGTACGCCGCGACGAGGCCCCGCGGGCCATGCCGCTGCGGTGGGCGGTGCCGGCGGCGGTGGCGGCCGGGCTGACGATGCTGCTGGCGTTCCCCCCGTACGGGTTGTGGCCGCTGGCCCCGCTCGGGGTGGCGCTGCTGGCCGTCGCGGCGCACCGGCGGCGGATGCGCGCCGGCGCCGGCCTGGGCTTGCTCACCGGGGTGGCGCTGTTCGCGCCGATGCTGGAGTGGACCAACCTGCACACCGGCTACCTGCCGTGGGTGCTGCTGTCGCTGCTGCAGGCCGGCTACCTGGCGCTGCTCGGCGCGGCGACGGCGTGGGTGTCGCCGCTGGCCGACCGGCGGCGGTGGGCGTGGCCGCTGCTGACCGCGCTGCTGTGGGTGGCGCAGGAGGCGCTGCGCTCGCGTACCCCGTTCGGCGGGTTCCCCTGGGGTCGGCTGGCGTTCAGCCAGGACACCTCCCCGCTGCTGCGGCTGGCCTGGCTCGGTGGCGCGCCCCTGGTCACCTTCGCCGTGGCGCTGGTCGGTGGGCTGCTGGCCGCCGCGCTGTGGCGGCGCTGGCCGGGCCGTACGCCGGCGGCGTGGGCGCCGGTCGCGGCGTCGACCGCCGTCGCGCTGGCCGTCACCGGCGGGGCGCTGCTGCTGCCCACCGGCGCCACCGGCACCGGCCGGACGGTGACCGTGGCGGTGGTGCAGGGCAACGTGCCCCGGCTGGGGCTGGACTTCAACGCCCAGCGGCAGGCGGTGCTGAACAACCACGTCGACGCCACCCTGGAGCTGGCCGCCCGGGTCGACGCCGGGGCCCAGCCCCGCCCCGACCTTGTGGTGTGGCCGGAGAACTCCTCCGACATCGACCCGCTGCGCAACGCCTCCGCCGGTGAGCGGATCTCCCGCGCCGCCGACGCGATCGACGCGCCGATCCTGGTCGGGGCGGTGCTGCTCGGTCCCGGGCCCAAACAGGTGCGCAACGCGGGAATCCTGTGGCGACCGGGCAGCGGGGCGGATGAGTCGCAGCTGTACACCAAACGCCACCCGGTGCCGTTCGCCGAGTACGTGCCGCTGCGCCGCATCGCCCGGATGGTCAGCGAGCAGGTCGACCTGGTCCGCAACGACTTCGTCGCCGGGGACACCCCCGGGGTGGTGCGCTCCGGTCCGGCGGTGCTCGGCGACGTGATCTGCTTCGAGGTCGCCTACGACGGGCTGGTCCGCGACACCGTCGACGGCGGCGCGCAACTGCTGGTGGTGCAGACCAACAACGCCACCTTCGACGTCGCCGAGGCCCGCCAGCAGCTGGCCATGGTGCGGCTGCGGGCCGTCGAGCACGGCCGTGGGGCGTTGATGGCCTCCACGGTGGGGGTGTCCGGGTTCGTGACCCCCGACGGGCGGGTAAGCGGCGCCACCGGGTTCAACACCCGCGCGGTGGTGCTGCGGCAGGTGGCCCTCGCCGACGGCCGGACACCGGCCACCCGGGCCGGGGTGTGGCCGGAGGTGGCCCTGACCGGGCTGGCGGTGGCGCTGCTGCTCGCCGCGGCCGGGACACGTCGCCGCGCACGCGCCGGAGGGTAGCCGCCGGCGCCGAGGCGAAAGGGGTGCGGTGAGCGTGCCGATCGACGGGGTGGGGCGGGTGCTGGTGGTCATCCCCACCTACAACGAGGCCGACAACGTCACCGACATCGTGGGCCGGGTCCGCGCCGCCGCCCCGGGCGTGGACATCCTCGTCGCCGACGACAACAGCCCCGACGGCACCGGCGCGCTGGCCGACGCGATGGCCGCCACCGACGCGCACGTGCACGTGCTGCACCGCCCCGGCAAGGCCGGGCTCGGCGCGGCGTACCTGGCCGGGTTCGCGTGGGCGCGCCGGCGCGGCTACGACGCGGTGGTGGAGATGGACGCCGACGGCTCGCACGCCCCGGAGGACCTGCCGACGCTGCTGGCCGCCGCCCGCGACGCCGACGTGGTCATCGGCTCACGCTGGACCGGTGGGGCCAGGGTGGTGAACTGGCCGGTGCGGCGGCTGCTGCTGTCGCGCTGCGGCAACCTGTACGCGCGGCTGGCGCTGGGCGTGCCGGTCACCGACGCCACCGGCGGGTACCGGGTGTACCGCACGGCGGCGTTGCGGGCGATGGCGCTGGAGTCGGTCTGCTCGCAGGGGTACGCCTTCCAGGTGGAGCTGTCGCGGCTGGCGCACCGGGCGGGGGTGCGGATCGTGGAGGTGCCGATCACGTTCGCCGAGCGGGAACGGGGCGCCAGCAAGATGAGCCCGCTGATCGTGGCGGAGGCGCTGTGGCGGATCACCACCTGGGGGTTGCGCGACCGTGGGGTGCGCCGGGGCCGGGCCGGTCACGACCGGTGGCCGTGAGCGCCGGGCGTGTCATGCTGGACAGGCGGATCCCCGCCCCGGTGAGCGGGTGCCGTACGACGCGGATGAGGTGAGATGCGCCGATACCTGAGGTTCGTGCCACCGGCCCTGCTGCTGGCGGTGGTGCTGGAGTTGGCGGTGTTCGTCGGGGTGGGCCGGGCGATCGGGTACGGCTCGGCGGTGCTGCTGGCGTTCGCGGCGTCGCTGCTGGGGTTGGTGCTGCTGCGCCGCGAGGGAATGCGGGCGTGGCGGGGATTCCAGGCGGCGGTGCAGTCGCGGCAGCCGCCGGGACGGCAGGTGACCGACGGGCTGGTGGGGCTGCTGGGTGCGCTGCTGCTGGCCGTGCCGGGTCTGCTCAGCGGGGCCGTGGGCCTGCTGCTGCTGGTGCCGCCGGTGCGCCGGCTGGCCCGGGCCGGGGTGCAGCGGGCCACCGAGCGGCGGGTGTCGTCGATGGTCGCCGGTGACCTGTTCGGGCCCCGTACGGTGCGGGTGCGCCGAGGGGAGCCGCAGCCGCCCACCGCGGCGGACGAGCCGGTGGTGGTCGACGGGGGCCGGGCGATCGAGGGTGAGATCGTGGAGCCGCGGCAGGGCTGAGCCCGGCTCAGTCGGGTTCCCTCCGGCCGGCCCAGTGGTGTTCCTGGGCCAGGCGGCGCAGCGCGCCCAGGGCCCGTTCCATCAGCACGGTGCCCGCCACGACCTGTTCGACGACCTCGTCGCGGGCCAGGTCGGTGGGGACGCCGGCGACCTCGGCGGCGGCGAGCGGTTGCACCGCCTCGGCGTACGGGGTGAGCAGGTGGGCCACGGCGTCGGCGGTGTCGACGGGCGGGGCGCCCGAGTCGCGCAGGCCGGTCAGCGCGGTCAGCACGGCGGCCAGTTCGGCGCGGGCGGGGGCGTCGGGGCGTACCTGCCAACCGCGCCGGTCGAGGAACGTGTCGACGGCGGCGCTGGCCTCGGGTGTGGCGCCGGGGTGCGCGCCGGCGTCGGCGAGGGCGCGGTGGACCACGCCGAGGACGTCGTGCAGCGGCAGGTCGGCGTCGTCGATGGCGTCGCAGACGCGGCGGCTGGCGTCGACGCTGAGCCGGCCGATCTCGATCAGTGCGCGGACCAGCCGCAGCCGGCGTACGTGGCGCACGTCGTAGTGGGCCTGGTTGGCGGCGGTGGGGGTGCCCTTGGGCAGCAGGCCGACGCGCAGGTACCACTTCACGGTGGCCGGGGGCACGCCGACGGCGCGGCTCAGCTCGGACAGGCGCATGGTGGGAGACTACTCGACACCAGAGAGTGGGGAGCGCTACTCTCCATTTCATGGTGAGGATACTTCTGGTGGGCGCGACCGGTGGGACCGGTCAGGCGGTGCGGGAGCTGGCCCCGGCGGTCGGGCACGAGGTGGTGGCGCTGGTACGCGATCCGGCGGTGACCCGGCTGCCCGGCGCGCGCGTGACGCACGGCGACGCGCGTGACCCCGAGGCGCTCGCGCGGGCGCTGGCCGGCATCGACGCGGTCGTCAGCTGCCTGGGCGTACGACTCGGGCAGCAACCGGGCACCGTCCGGTCGGCGGGCACCGCCGCCCTGGTCGCGGCGATGACCGCGAGCGGGGTGCGCCGTCTGGTCAGCGTGTCCACCGTCGGCGTCGGCGAGAGCGTCGCGGCGCAGAGCCGCACCGCCCGGCTGCTGTGGCCCCTCCTCGTCGGCGCCGAGCGGCTGGCCGAGGCCGAACGTGCCGAGGCGGCGGTGCGCGGCAGCGACCTGGACTGGACGATCGTGCGCCCACCCCGACTGGTCGACGGTCCCGACACGCCCGTCACCGTCGGCGTCGACGTGGCGACCGGGCTGCGCTCGCAGCTGTCGCGCGCGGCGCTGGCCCGTACGCTGCTGGACCTGCTCGACACGGGCGCGCACCGGCGCGGCTGCGTGACCGTCACCCGAGGCTGACCACGAACGAGCCCCCGGGAGGAGACGGACTCCCGGGGGCTCGTTCGTGGTCAGGTGCGCTCAGGCGCGGCCGCGGCGGGTGCGGACCTCCTGCAGCCGCTCGGCGAGGATGTCCTCCAGCTCGGCGATGGAGCGGCGCTCCAGCAGCATGTCCCAGTGGGTACGCGGCGGCTTCGCCTTCTTCTGCTCCGGCTCGGTGCCGTCGACCAGCCGGGCGACACTGCCGTCGAACTTGCACTCCCAGGTCGTGGGGACCTCGGCGTCGACGGCGAACGGCACCTCGAACTGGTGGCCCTTGGCGCACAGGTACTCGCGGGTCTGACGCGGCGCGAGCTCCGTGTTGCGGTCGGATTCGTAGCTGACCGCGCCCAGACGGCTTCCGCGCAGCATGCGCTCGCCCATGATCGACTTCCCCTCGTTCGTGGTGCTGGTCTTCTCGGTGTAACGGCCCGTCGCCGCCGGAGCATTCCCGCCCGGGTCGGTGACCGGCCCGGTGGCCCCTGCAAGGGTAGCCGCCCATGACCGGTACCCGGCGGGGTCGTCCCCGGCCGGGTCGAATCGTATGCGTGTTTCGGCGCGCACCGGGGATGTTAGCCGCCCCAGGTGTGCCGGAGGTGACGATGAGCGGTGACGCGCCGGTCGACGCCCGACGGCCCGGCGGGAAGACCTTCTTCGGTCACCCGCGGGCGCTGTCGACCCTGTTCCTCACCGAGATGTGGGAGCGGTTCAGCTTCTACGGCATGCGGGCCATCCTGGTGCTGTACCTGACCGCGGCGGTCGCCGAGGACGGCCTGGGCCTGCGCGAGTCCACCGCCAACGCCGTCTACGGCACCTACAACGCCATGGTGTACCTGATGGCGCTGCCCGGCGGGTGGGTCGCCGACCGGCTGATCGGCGCGCGCCGCAGCGTGCTGGCCGGCGGCGTGGTCATCGCCGCCGGGCACTACGTGATGGCGATCCCCACCCGGTGGAGCGTCTTCGCCGGCATGGCCCTGATCGTGCTCGGCACCGGCCTGCTCAAACCGAACATCTCGACCATGGTCGGCGACCTGTACGACCGCGACTCGCCGCGGCGCGACGCCGGCTTCTCCCTCTTCTACATGGGCATCAACCTGGGCGCGTTCATCGCCCCACTGGTCTGCGGCTTCCTCGGCGAGAAGATCAACTGGCACCTGGGCTTCGCCGCCGCCGCGGTCGGCATGACCTTCGGCGTGCTGCAGTACGTCCTCGGCCGGCGCCACCTCGGCGACGCCGGTGACCGCCCCGCCGACCCGCTGCTCGGCGCCGACCGCCGCCGCGCGCTGCGACGCATCGGCGTCGGCGCGCTGGCGCTGGCGCTGCTGCTCGCCGCGCTCGCCGTCGCCGGGCTGTTCACCGTCAACAGCGTGGTCAACCTGCTCACCGTCGCCACCGTCGTGATCACCATCGGCTACTTCGCCCGGATCCTCACCGACCGGGAGATCAGCGGCACCGAACGGCTGCGGATGAAGGCGTACCTGTGGCTGTTCGTCTTCGCCGCCTCGTTCTGGCTGATCTACGACCAGGCCGGCTCGGTGCTGAACATCTTCGCCGCCGACAACACCGACCGCGACGTGCTCGGCTTCACCTTTCCCGCCTCGTGGCTGCAGTCGGTCAACCCGATCCTGATCATCGTCGGGGCGCCGCTGGCCGCCTGGCTGTGGCTGCGCCTGGGCCACCGGGTCTCCACCCCGGTGAAGTTCGCCGTCGGCCTGGTCCTCAACGGCCTGTCGTTCGTGCTGATGGCCGCCGCCGCGCAGGCCGCCGTCGGCGGCGACCTGGTCTCCCCGTGGTGGCTGATCGCCGTGTACGCCATCCAGGTCGCCGGTGAGCTCTCGCTGAGCCCGGTCGGCCTGTCCGCCACCACCAAGCTCGCCCCGGTCAAGTACGCCAGCCAGATGATGGGCCTGTGGTTCCTCGCCACCGCCGTCGGCGACGCGATCGGCGGCCAGGTGGCCCGGCTGGCCGAGACCTGGCCCGAACCGACGTACTTCCTGACCTTCGGGCTGGCCTCGGTGGCGCTGGGCTTGGGCGCGGTGATGGCCGGCCGGCACGTCTCCCGGCTGATGGCCGGCATCCACTGAGCTGCCACCTGCGGGGGGAGGTGCGGCAGCGCCCGACGGCGATAGCATCCGCGGCATGGCCCCCACCACGAGCGTGCACCCCGGCGCCTGCCCACTGGACTGCCCGGACACCTGCGCCTGGCAGCTCACCGTCACCGACGGCCGGGCCGTGGCATTGCGCGGCGACCCCGGGCACCCGTTCACCCGGGGCGCGCTGTGCGGCAAGGTCAACCGCTACCTCGACGTGGTCAACGGCCCCGACCGGCTCACCACCCCGCTGGTGCGGGTCGGCCCGAAGGGCGTCGGCCCGGTGTCGTACCGGCCGGCGAGCTGGGACGAGGCGGTGGCCCGGGTCGCCGACGGGCTGCGCGCCGGCATCGACCGGCACGGCCCGGAATCGGTGCTGCCGTACTACTTCGCCGGCACCATGGGCCTGGTGCAGGGCTGGACGATGGGACCACGGCTCTTCGCCCACCTCGGGGCGTCCCGGCTGCGCACCACCATCTGCACCGCCGCCGCCCGGGCCGCCCTCGCCTCGATCTACGGCGGGTCCGTCGGCTTCGAACCGGAGTCGATCGTCGAGGCGAAGCTGATCGTGCTGTGGGGGGCGAACCTGCTCTCGACCAACCTGCACCACTGGCCGTTCGTGGCCGAGGCCCGCCGCCGCGGCGCGTACGTGGTGACCGTCGACCCGCTGCGCACCGACACCGCCGCCCGCAGCGACGAGCACGTCGCCCCGCTGCCCGGCACCGACGCCGCCCTCGCCCTCGGGCTGATGCGCCACATCCGCGACCTCGGCGCCGCCGACACCGAGTGGCTCGCCGCGCACACCACCGGCTGGGAGCGGCTGCGGGCCCGACTGGACGAGTGGCCGGTCGACCGGGCCGCCGCCGAGTGCGGCCTCGACGTCGACGTGCTGCGCCGCCTCGGCGAACGGATCGCCACCACCCGTCCCACCGCCATCCGGGTCGGGCTCGGCCTGCAACGGCACGCCGGCGCCGGGCAGGCGATCCGGGCGATCGCGGCCATCGCGCTGGTCACCGGCGACTTCCGCCACCCCGGCGGCGGCGCCCTGGTCACCACCAGCGGGCACCACCGCATCGACCCCGACCGGGTGGCCCGCCCCGCCGACATGCCCGCCCCGCCGGCCCGGTCGATCAACATGAGCCGGCTCGCCGCCGCGCTGACCGGCGAGGTCGACCCGCCGGTCAGCGCCCTGGTCGTCTTCGACGCCAACCCCGTCGCCACCGTCCCCGACCAGAACCGGCTCCGGCAGGGCCTGGGCCGCGCCGACCTGTTCACCGTGGTGCTGGAGCAGCGCTGGACCGACACCTGCGACTTCGCCGACGTGGTGCTGCCGGCCACCATGCAGCCCGAACACCTCGACCTGCACACCTCCTACGGCCACCACTACGCCACCCTCAACCTGCCGGCGACCGTCGCGCCGGGGCAGGCGCTGCCCAACACCGAGATCTTCCGGCGCATCGCCGCCGCCCTCGGCCTGGCGCACCCCCGGCTGCGCGACAGCGACACCGACCTGGTCCGGCAACTGCTCGACGGCAGCGGCGTCAGCTACGAGGAGCTGGAGCGGGCCACGTACGCGCGGGCCACCGGCGTCGAGGTCGGCACCGCCCCGTACGCCAAGGGCGGCTTCCCCACCCGCGACGGGCGGGCCCGGCTGTACGACCCGCAGCTCACCGCGCAGGGCGTCGACCCGCTCGTCGGCTACACCCCGCCCGCCGAGGCCGGCGACACCGACCTGGCCCGCCGGTTCCCGCTGGCGCTGATCTCCCCGGCCGGCCGGTACCTGATGAACTCGACGTTCGCGTCGCAGCCGTGGCACCTGCGGCGCAGCGGCCCGCCCCGCATCCACCTGCACCCCGACGACGCCGCCGCCCGGGGCCTGGCCGACGGCGACACCGCCCGGGTGCACAACGACCGCGGCGAGTTCCTCGCCACCGTCGCCGTCGACGACGCCACCCGACCCGGACTGGCGTTCACCTACAAGGCGTACTGGGCGCGGCTGAGCCCCGGCGGCAGCACCGTCAACGCGGTCACCGCCGTCCGCGACACCGACCTCGGTGGCGGGCCCACCTTCCACGACACCCGCGTCGAGGTGCGGGCCGTCCCGGCTCAGCCGGCCTGAGCCGGGGTACCGAGCCGGGCCAGCGCCGTCGCCAGGTCGCTGACCTGGTCGGCGAGCTGCGCGGCGCGACGCTGGGCGGCGTCGCGGTCGGCCTCGGCCGCGCGCAGGCGTACCTCCAGCTCGGCCAGGCGGGCCTGGACGGCGGCGGCGACCTGCCGCGACGCGGCCAGCTCCGCGGTGGCCGCGTCGCGCTGCCCGAGCGCGGCGGCCACCTCCTCCCGCGCCCGCGCCGACGTCGCGGCGGCCTCCTCGCGGCTGCGCTCGGCGCTCGCCCGCGCGGCGTCGCGGTCCCGCAGCGCCGCCTCGGCGTCGGCGCGGGCCTGCCGGGCCTGCCCGGCGTGCCGGTCGGCGTCCGCGCGTGCCGCCGCCGCGTCGGCGCCCGCCTGCTCGGCGCGGGCCAGGGCCTCGGCCGCGGCGGCGGTGGCCCGCTGCGCGTCGGCGTGGGCGGCGTCGCGGGCCACGCTCAGGTCGGCGGCGCGCTGCCGCTCGCTGTCCCGCTCCGCCCGCAGGCCGCGCAGCTCGTGGCGGGCGGCGTCGCGGTCCCGTTCGGCCTGTACCCGCAACGCCTCGGCGGCGCCGGCGGCACGGCGGGCGGCCTCGGCCGCGGTCTCGGCCCGCTGCGCGTGCTCCTCGGCGGCGGCGGCCCGGTCGTCGGCCTGCCGCGCCCGCGCCTCGGCGGCCTCCCGGTCGGCGACGGCGACCCGGGCCTCCTGCCGGGCGCGCGCCGCGTCGGCGCTCGCGGCCTCGGCGTCGGCGCGGGCCTCGTCGCGTTCGGTGTGCGCCTGGGCGATCTGCGCGGCGGTCTCGGCGCGGACCTGGGCGAGCTGCCGCTCGACCCCGACCGGGGACAGTTCGGCGTGCAGCGCCTCGGTCAGCGTCTCCACGATCTGGTCGAGCCGGTCCACCGCCTCCCAGGTCCGCGCGACCTGCCCGGGCAGGCCGGGGGCGTTGCGGTGGCGCATCCGCGAGTTGCGTGACGCCCGTTGGCAGGCGCCGTCGTTGTCCCGGCAGTACCGGAACGGCCGGCCCGCGCCGGCACGCTGCGGCACCTCCCGTCCACAGTGCGCGCAGGGGCGGGTCTCGGCGGGTGCGGGCTGGGCGTCCATCGAGGCGGAAGTCTAGTGCGCGGCGCCGACCGGCCGGTCCGCGGCGCGGGCCGCGCCGTCGAGGGTGTAGCGGCGTTGCAGCAGCACCGCCAGCAGCATCGCCGCGGCGGGCAGCAACCCGAAACCCCAGCGGATCGCGGCCAGCGCCGAGTCGGGCTGCACGACGCTCTGCCCGGCGGCGGACGCGACGAACCCACCGGCGGCCAGGCACAGCGCGTACGCCCACGGGCCCAGCGCCGCGCCGGTGGCCTCGGTCGCCGTCCACACCCCGGTGTAGGTGCCGGCGGCGCCGGTGCCGGCGCGGATCACGTCCGGCACCATCGCGAACGGCAGCAGTTGCATGCCGGCGAACGCGACGCCGAGCACCGCCACCGCGGCGACGAGCACCGCCAGCCCGGCCGGCCGTCCCACCGCGAGGACCAGCGAGCCGACGGCGAACGCGCCCTGCGCGACGAGCAGGGCGCGCTGCTTGCCGACCCGGCGGGCCACCGCCAGCCAGCCGGGGGTGACCAGCAGGGCCGGGGCGACGAACGCGGCCACCAGCACGGTGGTCAGCCCGGGACGGCCCAGTTCGTACTCGGCGTAGTAGGGCACCCCGGCCAGCACCAGGTGGGTGGTGGTCGACATCGCCAGGTAGGCGGCGACCAGCCAGCGGAACTGCCGGTCCCGCAGGGCCGCGCCCAGCGCCCGCCACCCACCGGTGTGCCCGGCGGTCGGCGCGGCGGCGGTGCGGCGCAGCCGGGCGATGCCGGCGACACCGACCAGCATGGCGGCGAGCATGCCGACGGCCAGCAGCATCCCCATCCGCTGGTAGCCGGCGCGGGTGGCGGTGTCCCCGCCGGCCAGCAGCGGTGCCAGCAGGCCGGAGACGAGGATGCCGAGGGTCAGCACCACCATCCGGAAGGCCATCAGCCGGGTCCGCTCGTGGTAGCCGATCCGCAGGTCGGCGGGGGTGGCCAGGTAGGGGACCTGGTAGGCGGCGAAGAGCAGGTTGCCGGCGACGAAGGCGAGGGCCACCCAGGCCGCCGCCGGGGCGCCGCTGAGCCCGCCGGGCACGGCGAACAGCGCGGCGAACGCGACCGGCAGCGCGCAGCCGAGCAGCAGCAGCCGCCGCCGGTCACCCCGGCGGGCCTGCTCGACGTCGCAGCGGTGCCCGATCCACGGGTGCAGCAGCACGTCGGCGACCTTGGGCAGCAGTAGCGCCAGACCGGCCAGCCACGGCGTGACCGCCAGCACGTCGGTGAGGAAGTAGAGCAGCAGCAGGCCGGGCACGGTGACCCAGACGCCCATGCCGAGCGAGCCGGCGGCGAAGCCGAGCAACGGCGCGCGGGGCAGCGCGGCCACCTGCTGGTCGGGCCCGCTCATCGCGGCCTCCTGTCCCGGGCGCGTCGCCCACCAATCCAACGGATGCTGGATTGTAGGGGCAGAATGGTCGCCATGACCATGCCCCGCCGCCGACCGGGCCGGCCCCGCCGCGACCAGAGCCGCGACACCCGCGAGGCGGTGCTCGCCGCCGCGACCACACTCTTCGCCCAGCGGGGCTTCGACGCCGTCGGACTGCGGGAGGTCGCCGCCGCCGCCGGCGTCGACGTGGCCACCGTCTCGCACCACACCGGCACGAAGGCGCAGCTCTACGACGCCTGCTTCGCCCGGGTCTTCGCCGCCGAACGCCAGGCCCTGGAGGCGGCGGCCGGCAACGCCCGGGCGGCGCTGGAGGCCGGGCCGGCTGCGGCACTGCGGGCCCTGCACGATCTGGTGGACGTGTTCGTGGACTTCCTGGAGGACCGGCCGGAGACCACCGCGCTGTGGCTGCGCCGCTGGCTGGAACCGCACCGGCACGCCGAGTTGGACCAGCGCTACGCCGCGCCGCTGTACCGCCTGGTCACCGAGTTGCTCACCGCCGCCGCGGCCAGTGGCGCGCTGGTCGAGCCGACCCCGCACGTGACGGTGCGCAGCCTGGTGTGGGCGGTGCACGCCCACGTGGTGGCCCTGGCCGCCTCGGACGGCTCGCCGGCGCGGGAGCGGCGGGAGTTCCGCGCCTTCGTGCACCGCCTCCTCGACGGGCTGTACGGCAGCAGCTCTTGACGCGCCGCCGCACCCCGGCCATTATCCGACAGTCGTTGGATTAGAGGGGAGTGGCGATGAGCGCGCAGCCGGTCGTGGCGGTCATCGGGGCGGGCGCCGCCGGGCTGGCCACCCTCAAGGCCCTCGCCGACGCCCGCGTGCCGGCGGTCTGCTTCGAGGCCGGCGACTGCGTCGGCGGGCTGTGGGTGTTCGGCGCGGCCGGGTCGCCGGCGTACCGCACGCTGCACCTGAACACCAGCAAGGCGCGCACCCAGTTCGCCGACCACCCGATGCCGGCGCACTGGCCCGACTACCCCGACCACACCCGCGTCGCCGGCTGGCTCGGCGACTACGCCGACCGCTTCGGCCTGCGCGAGGCGATCCGGCTGCGCCACGTCGTCGACCGGGTGGTCCCCGAGACCGGCGGCCGGTGGCAGGTGCACGCCGACACCCCCGACGGCCCGGTTCGCGTCACCGTCGACGCCGTCGTCGTCGCCAACGGGCACAACCGGGCGCCGAAGACCCCCGGGGTGCCCACCGGCACGGTGCGGCAGATGCACAGCCACGCCTACCGCGGCCCGGAGCAGCTCGCCGGCCGGCGGGTGCTCGTCGTCGGCGGCGGCAACTCGGCCATGGACATCGCCGTGGACGCCTCCCACGCCGCCGCCCGTACCCTGCTGTCGCTGCGCCGGGGCGTCTGGGTGGTGCCGAAGCACCTGCTCGGCCGCCCGTCGGACACCCTCAACGGGGCCCTGGCCCGCCGGCTGCCGTGGCGGCTGCGCCAGCGGATCAGCCAGCGGATGCTCGCCGCCACCGTCGGCCCACCGCAGCGCTACGGCCTGCCCGCCCCCAGCCACGGCTTCCTGCAGGACCATCCCACCCTCTCCGACGGGCTGCTGTCCCGACTCACCCACGGCGAGATCGAGGTCCGCCCCGGCGTCACCGGCTTCGACGGCGACACCGTCACCTTCGCCGACGGGCGCAGCGACGAGATCGACCTGGTGATCTGGTGCACCGGCTACCGGGTGGAGGTGCCGTTCCTCGACCCGGCGCTGCTCGGCGACGGCGCGGACACCCTGCCGCTGTACCGGCACGTCTTCCACCCCGACGTGCCCGGCCTGACGTTCGTCGGGCTGATGCAGTCCACCGGCGCCGCCTTCCCGCTGCTCGAGGCGCAGGCCCGGCTGGTCGCCGCGCACCTGGCCGGCACGTACGCGCTGCCCGACCCGGCGCGCCAGCACGCCGACATCCGCGCCGAACTGCGCGCCGCCGTCGACCGGTGGGGCGAGCGCCGGCCCGCCATGCGGGTCGACTTCGACGCGTACCTGGCGCTGCTGGGCCGGGAACTCACCGCCGGCGCCCGCCGCGCCGCCCGGGGCGAGGGCGTGCGCTTCCCCGGCGCGCCGGTGCGGCCGTGACCGGCCTGCGGGGCCGCCGGGTGCTCGTCACCGGCGCCCAGGGCACCTTCGGCCGGCACCTGTGCGCCGCGCTGCGCGCCGCCGGAGCCGAGGTCGTCGGCCTGGACAGGCACCCGGACACCACCGCCGCGGTGCTCGGCTGCGACCTGACCGACCCGGCCGCCGTGGCGCCGGCGGTACGCGCCGCCGTCGACCGGCTCGGCGGGCTGGATCTGCTGGTCAACAACGCCGGCGTCGGCGGGCCCGCCCCGGCGGAGCTGCCCCCGGACGAGGCGGTGCGGGCGCAGCTGGAGGTGAACCTGCTCGCCGCCTGGCGGACCACCGCCGCCGCCCTGCCCGACCTCGTCGCCGCCCGCGGGCGGGTGATCTTCGTGGCCAGCCGGATGGCCGTGCTGCCGCTGCCCCTCGCGGCGGCGTACGGGGTGAGCAAGCGGGCCCTCGTCGCGTACGCCGACGCGCTGCGCCTGGAGGTCGGCACCCACGTCGGGGTCAGCGTCGTCTACCCCAGCATGGTCGCCTCGCCGATCCACGACAGCACCGCCCGGGCCGGGCTGTCCCTGAGCGGGGTGTCCCGGCTGGAGCCGGTGCAGGGCGTGGTCGCGGCGATCCTGCGGGCGGCCACCGCCCGACGGGCGCCCCGCGACGTCGCCACCACCGGCCGGGGACGTCTGGAGATGGCCCTGGCCCGGCACGCGCCGGCGCTGGCCGACCGGCTCGTGCGGCGTACCGTCGCGGCGCGGATCGCCGCCGGTGACCTGGACGGCGCGTCGCTGGCGGCCGGCATGGTGCGCCGGCACCGCGACCCGGGCCGGTAGCGGGCTCACCCGCCGTCCGCCGCGTGCGCGACCCGCACCGGCACACCGGCGGACAGCCGCAGCGTCACCGTGTCGTACGGGGTGCGCACCTCGACGGTGCGGGTCAGCGCCGACACCAGCCACGCCGTGACCCGCCCCGGCTGCCAGGACAGCTCCCGCACGGTGATCCGCCCCGGCAGGGTCACCCCGCGCAGCGTGCCGCGCTCCAGCCCCGGCGGCAGCGCCGGCAGCAGCCGCACCACCTCCGCCCGGGCCTGCGCCAACGACTCGATCAGCACCGCCGGCAGGGCGTGCGCGGCGTCGGCGTTGTAGGTGACCAGCCCCGGGTTGTGCGCGCTCATCAACGACCGGAAGAACATGTCGTTGCCGAGGATCTTGCACAGGTTCACCCCGACCAGGGCGCCGTCGCCGAGCCGGGCGGCGGCCAGGGCCCGGTGCAGGCTGCCGTGCGCGGACAGGTTCTCGTCGCCGCGCAGGGTGAGCGCCCGGTGGGCGGCGGCGGCCAGCTCGGGACTGTCGTCGGGGTCGATCTCGCCCAGCGGCCACACCGGGTAGAGGTGGCTGACGTGCCGGTGCTCCTCGTCGCCCGGCAGGCCCGGCCAGGCCCACTCCGCCAGGGCCCCCCGCTCGTCGATGCGGTACGCCGGCAGCCGGCCGCGCAGCTCGTCCCACCGGCGTGAACCGGTCACCTCGGCGGCGACCCGCAGGGCGTGCCGGGCGGCGGCGACGTCCATCGTGGCGTTGACCGCCACCGGCGCGCACCGCCCGTCGGCGTCCGGCGGACCCGTCTCCGGCGAGTACGACGGCACGACGACCACCGTGCCGTCCTCGTCGGTGACGGTGAGGACGTCGAGGAAGAAGTCGGCCGCCTCGGCCAGCCAACCGGCCACCTCGCCCAGCGGCTCCCCGGTCACCAGGTGGTGCTCGTACAGCGGGAACAGCAGCCAGTCCGCGCCGGCCAGCCACGCCGTGAACGGCCAGTCGGGGTGCACGTGGAACAGGTGCCCGTGCTCGCCGTCGGTGCGGCTGGGCGCGAGCAGCCCTCGCGCCCCGTACACGGCACGGGCGTTGCGTCGCCAGTCGTCGACCTGGCCGGCCACCAGCCGGGCGTGCGCGGCGGTGACCTCCGGCAACGCGCCCAGGTTCGCCCCGGCCAGTTGCAAATTGACGTTGGCGTCGGTGGTGAAGTCACCCGCCCACGCGGCGTCCCACGAGCCGAGCCACAACCCGGTCAGCCGGGGCGGCAGCTCCCCGCCGGCGCTGAGCAGCAAATACCGGCCGGCGTGGAAGAGCCGCTCCACCAGCGCCGGCTGCGGCGTGTGCGGGGTGGCCCGCTGCCGGTCCAGCAGCTCACCGACCGGCAGCTCCCGCTGCGCCGCCGGCACCCCCAGGTCCAGGCTCACCCGCCGGTACGGCTCCGCGTGCCGGGGCAGGTGCCGGGCCAGCAGGGTGTCGTAGTCGCCGTCGACGGCGGCCAGCCGGTCCGCCAGCTCCCCGGTGCGCCAGCGTGGCTCGTCCACCCGGTCGAGCACCGTGGTCAGCAGCGCCGGCCCGCGTACCGCCACCCGGTCGCCGTCGAGCGTGACGTCGCCGCGCAACAGGGTCAGCCCCTCGAAGCCGTACGCGCCGCCGACCGGCGGGTAGCGTCCCCGCACCCGCAGCAGGACCAGCTCACCGCGGTGGTACGCGGTGCAGGCGTAACGCACGTCGGCGGGGCGGCCGGGCAGCTCACCGGTGACCCCGACCACGCAGTCGCCCATGTCCAGCTCGGTGACGATCATCGCGTCGGCGCGGGAGACGAACGAGCGCCGTCGCCCGCCCGCCCACCGCACGACGACCTGCCCGGTGTCGAACTCGGTCCAGCGCCGGTAGTCGGCCACCGGGCCCGGATCCACCGCGTCGACGGTCAGCGCGAAGCCGGGGTGGTACGACTGCGTCCACTCCAGCTCCCGGCCGCCGGTGAGCAGCCGGGCCGCCTCCGTACGCCGGCCGGCGAGCACCAGCTCCCGGATGCGGGGCAGCTGCCCGGCCAGCTCGGGCGGGCGCGCGTCGCGGGTGCCGTTGGGCAGCACGAACCGGTGGTGGTTGACGATGACGCGTTCGGCGTGCGGGTCGCCGCACACCATGATCCCGTACTCACCGTTGCCGGCGAGGAAGGCGTCCTCCCAGCTCGCGGCGGGTGCGCAGGCCCAGATGCGGTGGGCCGACGCGGGCAGGCTGTCCGTCATCGACGGTCCCTCCCGGAGGGTCAGTGGCCGTCGACGGCGTGCACCGCCGGGGCGGCGGCGGTGCTGTCGCGCACGGTCAGCCGCGGTGCCAGCAGCGTCGCCTCCGGCACCTGCTCGTCGCGCAGCTTGCTCATCAGCAGCGTCACCGCCTGCCGGCCGACCTCCTCGGCGGGCACCGGCACGCTGGTGAGCATCGGGGCGCTCTGCTCGGCGAACTGGTCCGGGCAGATGGCCACCACCGACATGTCGCGCGGCACCTGCCGGCCCAGCGTCGGCAGGGTGGCCAGCACCGGCCCGACCGCCGCCTCGTTCTGCACCACCAGCGCGGAGATGTCCGGATGCTCGGCCAGCAGCGCGGTCAGGGTCCGCCGTACGTCGGCCGCGCCCTCCTCGCAGGGCAGGGCCACCACCTGCACGCCGTGGCGCGCGGCGGCCTCCGACACTCCGGAGCGGGTGCGGTGCGCGAAGCCGGTGCCGCGCTCGTACACCGCCGCGGGCGCGCCCAGCAGGGCGACGCGCCGGTGGCCCAGCCCGGCCAGGTGCGCCACGCACGCCGCCCCGGCCTCGTGGAAGTCCAGGTCCACACAGGTCAGCCCGGTGGCCTCGGCGGGGAAGCCGATCAGCACGCTGGGCAGGGCCAGGTCCCGCAGCAGTGGCACCCGCGCGTCGTCGAGTTCCACGTCCATCAGCAGCACCCCGTCGACCAGGGCGCTGGCGGCGATGCGGCGCAGCCCGGCCGGGCCCTCGTCGGAGGTGACCAGCAGCACGTCGTGGTCGTGGCGGCGGGCGGTGGTGACCACCGCCGTGGCGAACTGCATCACCACCGGCACCTGCATGCCCGAGCGCAGCGGCAGCACCAGCGCGATCACGTTGGCCCGGCGGCTGGCCAGGGCGCGCGCCCCGGCGTTGGGGTGGTAGCCGAGCAGCCGGATGCTGGCCAGCACCCGGGCCCGGGTCACCTCGGAGATGGCCCGCTTGCCGCTGAGCACGTACGACACGGTGCTCGCCGCCACCCCGGCGTGCCGGGCGACGTCGGCGATGGTGACCTGCCCGGGCGACGGGCGCCCCGGTGAGCCGGTCACGGTCGCCGTCCCGCGACCGCCGGCGCGCGGCGCCGGTCGGCGGGTTCCCCGCCGCGCACGGTCAGCGCGCCGAGCAGCCGCACGTCGCGGGCGGAGCGGCCGACCATCAGGGTGTGCGTGGCGTCCTCCACCACGTACCCGCCCCGGGTCTCGTCCCACCAGCGCAGCTCGTCGGTGCGCAGCCGCAGGGTGACCGTGCGCCGCTCGCCGGGGGCGAGGCCGATCCGGGCGAAGTCGCGCAACTGCCGCAGCGGTTGCTTGACCCGGGAGCGGCGTTGCCGGGTGTAGAGCTGCACGACCTCCTCGCCGGCGCGCTCGCCGGTGTTGGTGACCTCGCAGCGCACCTCGACCTCCTCGCCGGCGGTCACCGCCGTCGCGCTCAACCGGAGGCCAGCGTAGTCGAAGCGGGTGTAGCCGAGCCCGTGCCCGAACGGGTACAGCGGGTCACCCCGGTGGTACAGGTAGGTGGCGTCAGCGCCGATGACGTCGTAGTCGAGCAGGTCGGGCAGTTCGGCCGCGTCGGCGTACCAGGTCTGGGTGAGCCGGCCGCCCGGTTCGGCCTCGCCGAGCAGGACCGCCGCCAGCGCCGCGCCGTGCTCCTGCCCGCCGTGCGCCGACCACAGCACCGCCGGCAGGCCCTCCTGTACGGCGCCGATCGCGTACGGGTAGCTGCTGGTCACCACCAGCACGGTGCGCGGGTTCGCGGCGTGCACGGCGCGCGCCAGCGCCTCCTGGGCGGCCGGCAGGGCCAGGTCGCGGCGGTCCTCGGTCTCGCGTCCGTTGACCATCGGGTGGTTGCCCAGCATCACCACCGCCACGTCCACGGCGGCCGCCAGCGCGGCGGCCTCGGCGCAGCCGTCGGCGAGGAGTTCGACGGTGAACGCGGTGGCGGCCTGCGGGTCGGGCGCGTCGGCGCGCAGCCGGCCGTCGGCGTCGACGGTGACGTACCGGTCGGTGGCCAGGTGGTGCAGCCACGTCGTGCCGTGCGGTCCGGGCCGGAAGCGGAAGGTCTCCCGGACCACCCAGCCACCCGGGCCGGGCCGGTCGTTGGCGAGCACGCCGTCGTCGTCGGCGCCGACGTGTCGGCCGTTGCCGGCCGCCCGCAGGGCCAGGATGTCGCCGCCCCAGTCGAACACGTCGAACCCGGTGGCCTCGGTGTGCAGGGTGAGCGGGCCGCCCTCGGGAGTGTCCGGGCAACGCACGTAGCGGTCGCCGAGTCGCAGCGCGATCCGGTCGGCGCCGTCGTGGGTGCTGACCTCGGGCAGCCGTCCGGCCAGCCCCTGGTACGCGCTGACCGCGTACGGCAGGGTGCCGCTGTACCAGTCCTCGTACACGGTGTCGGCCAGCGGCCCGAGCACCGCGACGCGCAGTCGCGGGGTGGGGGTCAGGGGCAGCAGCCCGTCGTTGCGCAGCAGCACGATCGACTGGCGGGCGGCCTCGCGGGCCAGTTCCCGGTGCGCCGGGCAGTCGAGCACGTCGGGGGAGACGCCGGCGAACGGGTCCTGGTGCGGCGGGTCGAGGTCGCCCAGGCGGATCCGGACGCTGAGGATCCGCCGGACGGCGCGGTCCACGTCGGACTCGGTGAGCAGGCCCCGGCGCAGCGCCTCGGTGAGCCGTGCGACGGTGGGCACCGGGTCGGCGTCGTCCTCGGTGACGTTGTCGATGCCGGCGCGCAGTGCGGCGGCGAAGCCCTCGACGTGGTCGGGCAGGTACTCCTGCACCCCGGCGATGTTGCCGACCGCCCCGGCGTCGCCGACCACCATCACCTCGTCGTCGGCCCAGCCGCGCAGTTCCCCTTCGATCAGCGGGCTCAGGTGCGCCGGCACCCCGTCGACCAGGTTGTACGAGGCCATCACGGCCACCGCCGCGCCGGCCTCCAGCGGGGCCCGGTACGCCGGCAGCTCGTACTCGCGCAGCACCCGTGGTGGCAGGTCGCTGGAGGTGGTGGCCCGGTCGGTCTCGTTGTTGTAGCCGAGGAAGTGCTTGACGGTGGGCGCGGTGCGCAGCCGCTCGGGGTGGTCGCCGCGCAGCCCCCGGGCGTACGCGGTGGCGAGCCGGCCGGTCAGCCACGGGTCCTCCGACCAGCCCTCCTCGTTGCGTCCCCACCGGGGGTCGCGCAGCGGGTTGACCACCGGCGCCCACACGTTCAGCCCGACCCGCTGCGGGTCGGCCTGGTGCTTGACGCGCACCTCGTCGCCGACGGCCGCGCCGACCGCCCGGACCAGCTCGGGGTTCCAGCTGCTGGCCAGCCCGAGCGCCTGCGGGAAGACGGTGGCCTCGCCGAGCCAGGCCACCCCGTGCAGCGCCTCGGTGCCGGTGCGGAACGCGGGCAGGCCGAGGCGGGGGACGGGGGCCTGCCACTGGTGCAGCAGGCCGATCTTCTCCGGCAGGGTGAGCCGGGCCAGCAGGTCGTCGATCCGGGCTCGGGAGGACGGGGCGGGGCTGTCGGTCATGGTGGTCGTACCTTCCGTGGGCTGGCCCCGGTACGGCGCGACGATCGTCGGGTCGAAGCGCTTCGACGATCGTCGTGGGAGCACGCCGCATCGCGGTGGAGGGGTGGTGGCGGTCGTCGGCCCGGAAGCGGCGAAGCGCTTCGACGACTGCGGGAAACATGCCGCCCCGAGGTGCCCGAACGACGAGGCGGCCGTTCGAGGTTGGCACCACGGGACCGGTCCGGTCAAGAGGCCGCCGCGTCGCCGCCGGGCGGGCGGGGGCGACGACCGTCGCGAAGGGATGGCCCGGATCAGGGCACGGGCAGGCGTCCCGCCTCGACGGAGGCCAGCGCGGCGGTGGCCCCGCCCAGCGCGGTGGCGGTCGGCCCGAGCGTGCTGGCGTCGAGGTGGCAGCCGCCGGCCTCGGGGGCGAGCGTACGCGCGGCCAGCTCGTCCCGGGCGGCCGGCAGCAGCCAGGGCCCCAGGGTCGCGAGGTGCCCGCCCACCACCACCGCCTCCGGGTTGAGCAGGTTGGCCAGTACGGAGACGCCGTGCCCGAGGTGCCGGCCGATCTCGGCCAGTCCGGCGAGGACGGTCGGGTCCTCCTGTCGGGCCAGGGTCAGCACGCGCTCCAGCTCCGGCAGGAAGTCGCGTACCGGGCCGTCGTCCTCGGCGTCGGGCAGCAGGCGGTGGATCACCGCGGGCAGGCTGGTCAGCGCCGCGAGGCAGCCGTGTCGCCCGCAGCCGCAGCGCGGTCCGTCCGGATCCAGCGGCACGTGGCCGATCTCGCCGGCGAAGCCCCGGTGCCCGCGCAGCAGCCGCCCCCCGGTGAGCACCCCGGCGCCGAGCGCGACGCCGCCGGTGAGGTGGACCAGGTCGGCCGTGCCGGCGTACGCGCCGTGGCGCTGTTCGGCCAGGACGGCGAGGTTGGCGTCGGTGTCGACGGCCACGGTGAAGTCCGGGTCGCGCAGCGCGGTGCGCAGCTCGCCGGTGAACGCGACGTCGTGCCAGCCCAGCGCGGCCGACAGCGGCACCGCTCCGGTGGTGTCGACCAGGCCGGGCACGCCGACGGTGAGGCCGAGCACGGTGCGCCCCTGCCCGGTGATCCGGCCGACCGCCCGGCGGGCCAGGCCGGCCAGCGCGCGGATCGTCTCGGCGGGGGAGGCCGACGGGGCGGCGAAGGCCCGTCGCCAGGTCAGCAGCCGGTTGCCGCCGAGGTCGACGGCGACCACCACCAGCTCGTCGGCGCCGATCTCCATGCCCAGCGCGGCGTACGGCTCGCCGTCGAGGACGAGCATGGTGGCGGGCCGGCCGACCCGGTTCTCGGTCAGCCCGGTCTCGCGCAGCAGCCGGCGGTCGATCAGCTCGGTCACCAGGCTGGAGACGGTGGCCTTGTTGAGGCCGGTGTGCGCGGCGATGTCGGCGCGTGAGCAGGGCGCGTGCCGGCGCACATGCCGCAGGACCACCGCCCGGTTGGTCACCCGGACGTCGCCGAGGTCGCTCGGCTGCGGTTCGGTGTGGATGCTGATCACGATCTGCCCGCTTCCTGCGCCGCCGGTGCGCGGTCCCCGAGGTGCCGCGCGTCCATCATCGCGCATCGCCGCGTCCGGGCCTGTCCACCCGGTCGCGGCGTGGCCACCGCTGTCTTGTGGGACGGATCACCGTCGATTAGTTTGTTCGGCTAGAACCCCAACTAACTCTAGCCGAGCCTCCGACGCTCGGAAACCCGACACGACGAAGGGAGTGCGCCGTGAAGCCGTCCCTGCCGGGCGCATCCACCGACCGCCGGACCCTGCTGCGGATGATCGGACTCGGCGCCGCCGCCACCGTGGGCGGTTCCACTCTCGCCGGTTGCAGCAAGGAGGCGGGCAGCAAGGGCACCGCCACCAAGGGCGACGCCATCCGCGAGGTCCTGCCGACGTACCAGCCGGCCGAACTGCTCAAGGCCGACCTGCCCGGCGAGGGACCCATCCCCGAGGGCTACCTGAGCTACCCGCGGCAACTCGTCGACGCGGTCACCGAGCAGCCCGGCAAGGGCGGCGGGCCGATCCGCACCATGAGCCCCTGGTGGGGGCCGACCCCGCCGACGCTGGGCAGCAACTCCTACCTCGCGGCGGTCAACACCAAGCTCGGTGTGGAGATCAACCCCAGCCTGCAGGACGGCACCACGTACGCCGACAAGCTCAACGCGATGCTCGGCGCCCGCGACGTGCCCGACCTGCTCATGGTCCCCAACTGGGAGGTCGACAAGGTCGCCCGGTTCTCCGACGCGGTCAAGGCGCTCTTCGCCGACCTCACCGACCACCTCAGGGGCGACGCCGCCGCGAAGTACCCCTACCTCGCCGCGCTGCCCACCGGCGCCTGGGAGTACTCGGTCTGGGGCGGCCGGCTCGCCGCGGTGCCCTATCCCACCGACGGGCCGTTCGCCTGGGCCCTGTTCCACCGCAGGGACCTGCTCGACAAGGCCGGCCTGGCCGCCCCCACCTCGCCCGAGCAGCTTTACGAACTGGGGAAGGAGGTCACCGACCCGGCCAAGGGCGTCTGGGCCTTCGGCAGCGTCTTCGACATGGTCCAGCAGTTCTACGGCTGCCAGCAGACCTGGCGCAAGAAGCCCGACGGCGGCCTGGAGCACAAGTTCGAGAACCCGGCCTTCACCGCCGCCCTGGAGTTCACCGCGAAGCTGTTCGCCGACGGCCTGGTGCACCCCGACACGGTGGCCAGCAAGGGCGCCGACGAGAAGCAGCTGTTCAAGGCCGGCAAGATCCTGATGTTCCAGGACGGGCTCGGTGCCTGGCAGGGGCTGCAGGGCGAGCAGTCCAAGGTGCTGCCCGGCTTCGACATGCAGCCGCTGCCGGTGTTCGGGGTCAACGGCGCCCAGCCGGTCGTCTGGGGCAGCGAGAAGCCGGTCTTCTTCACCTTCGTCAGGAAGGGCGCCGACGCGCAGCGGGTCGACGAGCTGCTGCGGGTGCTCAACTGGTGTGCCGCCCCGTTCGGCAGCCGGGAGTTCGAGCTGCGCGAGTACGGCGCGCAGGGGCGGCACTTCGCCCGTGGCGCCGACGGCAGCCCGGTCCCCACCGACCTGGGCCGCAAGGAGCTGGGCGGGCAGTACAACTTCTGCCGCCCGGCGGTGAAGATCGCCAGCGCCGACACCCCGAACTACGTCCAGGACTACCTGGGCTACTACCGCAAGAACATCGCCCTGATGGAGAAGGACCTCTTCGCCGGGATCAAGCTGGAGCTGCCGGCCAACTGGTCGAAGGTCCTGCAACCGACCGACGACAAGATCCGCGACATCCTGCGGGGCCGCCGCCCGGTCAGCGACCTCGCCCAGGTGACGAAGGAGTTCCTCGCCTCCGGCGGCGAGGAGGGGCGCGCGTTCTTCGCGAAGGCGCTCGCCGACAACGGCCGATGAGCGCCCCGGGCGCCCCCGGCGCGCTCGACGTGCCGGAGGCGGCCGGCCAGGCGCCCCCGGCCGGGCGCGGCCTCCGTCCGGCCGGGCGCCGCAGGCCCCGGCGGCAGAGCCTGCGCTCGCGGCTGCGCCGGGACTGGCCGCTGCTGGCGATGACCGCGCCGGCCGCCGCGTTGCTGCTGGTCTTCCACTACCTGCCGACGCTCGGCAACGTCATCGCCTTCCAGGACTACAACCCGTTCGTCGGCGACGGCCCGCTCGAGGCGTTCCTCTACAGCGAGTGGATCGGCTTCGGCAACTTCGAGGCGCTCTTCTCCGACCCGCTGTTCTGGGACGCGGTACGCAACACCCTCACCATCACCGCGTTCCAACTGGTCTTCTTCTTCCCGCTGCCGATCGCGCTGGCGATCCTGCTCAACAGCGTGGTCTCCGGGCGGGTGCGCGGCTTCGTGCAGAGCGTCGTCTACCTGCCGCACTTCTTCAGCTGGGTGCTGGTGGTCACCTTCTTCGTGCAGATGCTCGGCGGAGCGGGCCTGCTGGCCCAGGAGATGCGCGAGGCCGGCCTGCAACCGTGGAACGTGATGACCAACCCGGACACCTTCATCGTGCTGGTCACCGCCGAGGCGGTGTGGAAGGACCTCGGCTGGGGCGCGATCGTCTTCCTGGCCGCGCTGGCCGCGATCGACCAGAACCTGTACGAGGCGGCGGCCGCCGACGGCGCCGGGCGGTGGCGGCGACTGTGGCACATCACGCTGCCCGGCCTGCGGCCGGTGATCGTCCTGCTGCTGATCATGCGGCTGGGCGACGCGCTGTCGGTCGGCTTCGAGCAGTTCATCCTCCAGCGCGAGGCGGTCGGGCGGGACGCGGCCGAGGTGCTCGACACCTTCGTCTACTACCAGGCCATCGCCACCCAGCAGTGGGGCCTGGGTGCGGCGGCCGGCCTGTTCAAGGCGGTGGTGGGTCTGATCCTCATCGTCGCCGCCAACAAGGTGGCGCACCGACTCGGCGAGCAGGGGGTGTACTCCCGGTCATGACCGTGAACCGCACAGACACCGCGACCGCGCGGCCACCACGGCGGCGCACCGGGCGGGCACCCTGGGAGGAGCCGCCCACGCCGCTGGGGCTGCTCGGCAAGGGCGTCGTGCTCGGCCTGCTCGTGGCGGCCGTGCTGGTGCCCCTGTGGGCGGTGCTGGTGACCAGCCTCGCCTCGCGGGAGACCATCGACGCGGCCGGCGGGATGGTGATGCTGCCCCGCGAGATCGACCCGTCGGCGTACGTCACCATCTTCAACGGCGGGCAGATCACCCGGGCGGTCGGGATCAGCACGCTGGTCACGGTGCTCGGCACCACGGTGAGCCTGGTGCTGACCGTGCTGGCCGCGTACGGGTTGTCCCGGCCGGGCTCGGTGGGCCACCGGGGGCTGCTCTTCTTCTTCCTGCTGACCTTCCTGATCTTCCCCGGCCTGGTGCCCAGCTACCTGGTGGTGACCGGGCTGGGGCTCAAGGACAGCATCTGGTCGCTGATCCTGCCCAGCGCGATCAGCGTGTTCAACCTGGTGGTCATCCGGGCGTTCTTCATGAACGTCCCCGGTGAGCTGCTCGACAGCGCCCGCATCGACGGCGCCGGCGAGTGGCGCATCCTCACCCGGATCATGCTGCCGCTGTCGAAGGCGGTGATCGCGGTGGTCGGCCTGTTCTACGCGGTCGGCTACTGGAACGCCTACTTCAACTCGGTGCTCTACATCGACGACAACGACAAGTTCCCGATCCAGCGGGTGTTGCAGAGCTACATCCTGGCCGGGCAGTCGCCGAACGTCTCGGGGGCCTCGGTCAGCCTGCCCGGGGTCACCGCGTACCCGCCGACGTTGGCCGTGAAGATGGCCGTGGTGGTGGTGACCGTCGTCCCGGCGCTGATCGTGTACCCGTTCGTGCAGCGGCACTTCACCAAGGGTGTGATCACCGGAGCGGTGAAGGGCTGAGCGGGCGCGCCGCGGCGCCCGACCCGGTGACCGGGTCGGGCGCCGTCGGCGGTCACACCGCGAACCACGCCTCGAACGGGGCGGGATCGACCACCTCGCCGTCGAGCAGCACCCGGCGCGGGGCGTCGCCGCCGACCACGCCGACCCGGGCCACCCGCAGCGGCCCGTCGGTACGCACGCGCAGGGTGTCGCCGTCGCGCACCGCCTCGATGACGGTGTCGCCGTCGACGTCGTGGATCACCGTCCGGGCGTCCACCCCGCCCCAGCTGAGCAGGGTCACGTCGTGGAACGGCCCGTCCCAGATCCGGTCGGCCGGCGCGACCACCGGGATCAGCGCGCCGTGGCGTACGTACAGCGGCAGCCGGTGCAGCGGCACGGTGACCCGCAGGTGCCGCCCGCCGGGGTGCCGCTCGCCGGTGGCCGCGTCCACCCAGTCGTCGCCGGCCGGCAGGTAGAGCCGGCACTGCCCGGACGGGTCGGTGACCGGGGCGACGAGCAGGTCGGTGCCGAGGCGGTACTGCAGGTCGCTGGTCCACGCGGTCGGGTCGTCCGGGGTGTCGACCAGCAGCGCCCGCATCATCGGCGCGCCGGTGCGGGCCGCGTCCACCGCCGCCGAGTACAGGTACGGCAGCAGTCGGTAGCGCAGCCGCAGCGCGGCCACCGCGTCCCGCTCGGTCTCGGTGGGGAAGTCCCAGGGCAGCCGGCTGGTGGTGCCGTGCAGCCGGACCAGCGGCGACAGCGCCCCGAACTGGGTCCAGCGCACGTAGAGCTCCGGCTCGGGGGTGCCGTGGAAGCCGCCGGTGTCGTGGCTCCAGAACGGCACCCCGGACAGCCCGTGCGACAGCCCGCCGCGCAGGGTGCTGGCCAGCGCCGGCCAGGTGGCGTTGACGTCCCCGCTCCACTGTGCGCTGTGCCGCTGCCCGCCCAGGTACGACGAGCGGGCCCAGACCGTCCGGTGGCCGGTGACCTCCTCGGTGACGTCGGCGACCAGGTCGTTGAACATCAGCGCGTACACGTTGTGCAGCTCGACGCCGGTCATCCCGTTGTGGGCCACCGCGTCGGCGGGCACGCCCTCGGCGAAGTCGGTCTTGAACACCGCCGTGCCCTGTTCCAGCAACGGTCGCAGCAGGCCGCGGAACCAGCGCACCGCCGCCGGGTTGGTCAGGTCCACGATGGCGCAGGCCGGATAGCTGCCGTGCCAGACGTCGGCGACGTAGGTGGAGCCGTCGGCGCGGCGCAGGAAGTAGCCGGCCTCGGCCGCCTCGGCGTACAGCGGGCTGCCGGTCATCAGGTACGGGTTCATCCACAGGCACACCCGGAAGCCCTGGTCGGCGAGGGTCTTGAGCATCCCGGCCGGGTCGGGGAACGCCTCGTCGTCCCAGCGCAGCTCCGACCAGCGGCCGGCCGTCTGCCAGTAGCAGTCCAGGTGCAGCACGTCGCAGGGGATGCCGCGCTCGCGGATCAGCCGGGCCCGCTCCAGCACCCGCTGCTGGCTGTCGGGGAAGAAGCCCGAGGAGATCCAGGCGCCGAAGGCCCACTTCGGCGGCAGGTACGGCCGCCCGGTCAGGGCGTCGAAGCGGTCCAGCACCTCGGCCGGGGTGGGGCCGGCGAGCACGTAGTAGTCGAGCAGGTCGTCGGGGACGAGGATCTGCACGCTGCTGTGGGTGGACTGGCAGACGTCGAACTGCACCGGCAGGCCGCTGTCGACGAGCACGCCGTAGCCGCGGTCGGAGAGGTAGAGCGGCACGTTCTTGTGCGAGCGGTCGGACTCGCCGCCGAAGGCGTCGAAGTTCCACATCAGTGCCCGCTGGCCGCGCTTGTCCAACGGGGTGAACTTCTCGCCGAAGCCGACGAACCGTTCGTCGCCGGGGGCGACGAAGCTCTCGTGCCAGGCGACCGGAGCGCCGTCGACGTGGGAGCGGCCGAACGGCAGGGTGCGCCGCCGGCCGCTGATGTCCCGGGTGCCCGGGTCCTGTTCGACCAGGAGCCGGCCGTCGGGGCGGTGGAAGCGCAGCCGCCACGGGTCGAGGTGGATCTCGGCGACCACCGCGCCGGCGTCGACGGTGACCAGGGCCGAGGTGACGGTCACCTCGGCCGGATGGGCCCTCGGGTGGACCAGCGGCAGGGCCCGGGCGGAGCGGCTGCGGGCGGCGAGGCCGTCGGCGAGGCGTACCCGGATCACGCCGTCCCCGGCGGCCTCCACCCGCGCCACCAGCGTGTCCCCGTCGGAGGTGGTGGCGGTGAAGGTGACGCCGTGCGGGTCGGTCCCGGCGACCTCGGCCCGGGTCACGACGGCCGCCCCGTGCTCGCCGGGGCCCCGCACGGGCAGGTCGGGCGGGTCGGCCACGAAGGTCTCGTACGGGACCAGGGGCGGGCGGTAGGGCATGGGGTCTCCTCTGCGGGGCGCATCCGGCGGTCCCGCCAGTTTCTTTGGCTTCCCAACAAACTGTCAACGACCTCCGATGTCCACCGCTTCCGCTTGCCCCATTGACATGCCCAAACGTTGTTCATAATTTGGACGCCTACCCAACAAAGTGGACGGGACGTGGGTGCATGTGGGGTGACGGCCGGCTCTGCTTCGGCGGCGACTGGAACCCGGAGCAGTGGCCGCCGCAGGTGTGGCGCCAGGACGTCGCGCTGATGCGCCGGGCCCGGGTCAACCTGGTCACCGTCGGCGTGTTCGCCTGGTCCCGGCTGGAGCCGGCCCCCGGCCGGTACACCTTCGGCTGGCTCGACGAGGTCCTCGACCTGCTGCACGACGCGGGCATCCGGGTCGCGCTGGCCACCCCCACCGCGTCGCCCCCGCCCTGGTTCTCCCTGGCCCACCCGGGCGCGCTGCCGGTCACCGCCGACGGGGTACGGCTGCACCACGGCAGCCGGGACACCTACTGCGCCGCCGCGCCCGCGTACCGCACCGCCGCCCGCCGCATCACCGAGGTGCTGGCCGACCGGTACGCCACCCACCCCGCGCTGGCCATGTGGCACGTGCACAACGAGTACGGCACCACCTGCCACTGCGAACACGCCGCGACGGCCTTCCGCGCCTGGCTGGCCCGCCGCCACGGCGACCTCGACGCGCTCAATGCCGCCTGGGTGACCAGCTTCTGGAGCCAGCACTACTCCGACTGGGCGCAGATCAGCACCCCGCGCGCCACCCAGTACCTGGCCAACCCCGGCCAGCTGCTGGACTTCCGCCGGTTCTGGTCGGACACCCTGCTCGCCGCGTACGTCGACCAGCGCGACCTGCTGCGCGCGGCGAACCCCCGGGTGCCGGTGACCACCAACTACGTCCTGGCCGACTGGGTGCCGGTCGACCACGCCCGCTGGGCGCGGGAGGTGGACCTCGTCGCCATCGACCACTACCCGTCGGCCGTCGACGCCGGCGCGGAGGAGCAGACCGCGCTCGCCGCCGACCTCGCCCGGGGCTGGGCCCGGCACGGCGCCGGCGACGGCACCACACCGGCCTGGCTGCTGATGGAGAGCGCCCCGAACCACATCCACACCCCCGGGCGGATGCACACCAAGGAGCCCGGCCGGATGGCCCGGCACAGCCTGTCCCACGTCGCCCGGGGCTCCCGCGGGGCGATGTTCTTCCAGTGGCGCGCCCCGGCCGGCGGCGCCGAACGCTTCCACTCCGCCCTCGTCCCGCACGCCGGCCCGGACAGCCGGGTGTACCGCGAGACGGTGCGCCTGGGCGCGATCCTCGAACGGATCGCCGAGGCCGACGCCGGCACGGTCGAGGCGTCGGTGGCGCTCGTGTCGGACGCCGCCAGCGGCTGGGCGTTGCGGCACCCCGGCCTGCCCTCGGCGTCGCTCGACCACCACGCCGAGGTGTCCGCCGCGCACCGGGCGCTCTGGCGGACCGGGTACGCCTGCGACGTCGTCGTCCCCGGCGACGCGGTCGAGGCGTACCGGCTGCTGGTGCTGCCGGCGCTCTACCTCACCGACGACGCCACCGCCGACTGGGTACGCGAGCACGTGCGCGGCGGCGGGCACGCGCTGGTCACCTGGCTCAGCGGCGTCGCCGACGAACACGCCCGGGTCCGGCTCGGCGGCTACCCCGGCGCCCTGCGCGACCTGCTCGGCCTGCGGGTGGAGGAGTTCCACCCGTTGGCCGAGGGGGAGCAGGTGTTGCTGGCGCGCGGCGGCACCGGGCGGGTGTGGTCGGAGACGGTGCGCCCAGCCGGCGCGGAGACGGTCACCGCGTACGTCGGCGGCGTGCTGGACGGGCTGCCGGCGGTGACCCGGCACCGCTACGGCGCCGGCACCGCCTGGTACGTCTCCACCCGCCCCGACGACGAGACGTACCGCCGGTTGGTGGTCGAGGTGGCGCGCGCGGCCGGCGTCGCCCCGGTCTGCCCGGCCGCGCCGCCCGGCGTGGAGGCGGTACGCCGGCGCGCCGGCCAGGTGAGCTGGCTGTTCCTGCTCAACCACACCGACCGGCCGCGGCGGATCCCGGCCGACGGGGTGGACCTGCTCACCGGAGCGCCGGTCCACGGCGAGGTGGTGGTGCCGGCCGGCGGCGCCGCCGTGGTCCGCGAGGCCCCCGACTGACCGTCACTGCCCGCGCCGCGCTCCACGCGCGGCCCGGCGGGACACGTCCGGGGGATGGTCAGGGCGTCGCGACGGCGGCGCGGGAGCGGTCGGCGGCGATCCGCACGGCCAGTGCGGCCAGCACGCTGCCCATCACGTAGCGCTGCGCCCGCGCCCACCCCGGCCGGCGCACCAGGAACGTCGACACCGACCCGGCGGTGAGCACGATCAGCGCGTTGACCGTCAGGGCGATCGCGATCTGGGTGAGGCCGAGCAGCAGACTCTGCACGGCCACGTGCCCGCGCGCCGGGTCGACGAACTGTGGCAGCAGCGACACGTACAGGATGGCGATCTTGGGGTTGAGCAGGTTGGTGACCAGGCCCATGGTGAACAGCCGTCGGGGCCGGTCCGGCGGCAGCGGCGTCGGGGTGAACGCCGAGCGTCCGCCCGGGCGCAGCGTCCGCCAGGCCAGCCACCCCAGGTACGCCGCGCCGGCCAGCTTCACCGCCGTGTACAGCGGCGGCACCAGCACGAACACGGTGGCGATGCCGGCCACGGCGGCGGCCAGGTAGACCACGAACCCGACGGCGACCCCGAGCAGCGACACCAGCCCGGCCCGCCGCCCCTGGGTCACCGACCGCGACACCAGGTAGACCATGTTCGGCCCGGGCGTGAGCACCAGCCCCAACGCCACCAGCCCGATCCCCACCACCGCGCCCACCGTGACCATCCGTCGCCCCCCGTCCGCGTCGTCCCGGCCCGACCCTACGGGCGTCGCCCCCGCCGTCGCAGCGGCCAATTCGGGGCTGCCGGCATGGACCGCGACGGGCCACACTGCACACATGTCGATGACGCTGCGCGCCCCGGCCACCGCGCACGCCCCCGCGCTCGTGCTGCGCCCGTGGCGCGACGACGACGTGGACGCGCTGCTGCGGGCGCACCGGGACCCGACCCTGCGGGCGCGGGTGCGCGAGCCGCTGACCACGCCGGCGCAGGCCCGCCGCTGGGTGGCCCGCAGCCGGCAGGGCTGGGCCGCCGATCGCCGGTTCTGCTTCGCCGTGTGCGAGGTCACCGGCGACGCCGAGCGGTTGGTCGGCACCGTCCTGCTCAAGGAGGTCGTCCCCGGCCGGTCGGCGGCGGAGGTGGGCTACTGGACGACCGCCGACGCGCGGGGGCGCGGGGTGGCGCCGCGGGCGTTGGAGGCGGTCACCCGGTGGGCCTTCACCCGCTTCGCCGCGACCGGGCTGACCTGCCTGGAGCTGCTGCACCAGGTCGACAACCCGGCCTCCTGCCGGGTGGCGGAGAAGACCGGGTACGACTTCGTCGAGGTGCTGCCGGCCCGGCCGCCGTTCCCGCTCGACGGGCACCGGCACGTACGCCGGCACACCCGCTGACCGCCGTCGGCGTCACCGTGTCGGCGCGGCGGCCCGCCCGTGCGCCGGGCCGAGCAGGCGCAGCAGCAGCCGGGGCTCGCCGGGCCACGCGGCGAGCAGCACCTCACGGGGCACCTGCCGGCCGGCGTAGCGCAGGGCCAGGGCCACCACCACGATGTCGTCGAGCGGGCCGATGACCGGCAGGAACTCCGGGATGAGGTCGATCGGGCTGGCCACCCAGAGCCCGGCCAGGACGACGGCCACCTTCGCCCGGCGGGGCACCCGCTCGTCGGCGCGCAGCCGGCGCACCGTGGTCAGGCAGTCGGGGATGAACGCCGCCAGGTCCCGCAGGACGCCCGGCGGCAGCCGGCGGGCGAGCAGCACCAGCAGTCCCCAGCTGGCGACCAGGCAGGCGACCGCCACGCCGAGTCCCACCAGCCAGTCGCGCACCACCGCCCCCCTCCACCGTGCCTGCCCGGAATGTACGCCGCCGCGGCGGGCCGGGGAATGTCCGCCTGCTCGGCGGCGCTGAACCGTGCCGACGTGGTGGCTACCGTGGGGGCGGAGGTGTGGGGCATGGTCGACGGTTGGGAAGCGGCGGTCGAGGCGCAGATCCGCTCCGCGCAGCAGCGTGGCGAGTTCGACAATCTGCCCGGCGCGGGCAAGCCGATCCCCGGCCGGGGCCTGCCCTACGACGAGTCGTGGTGGATCAAGAGCTTCCTCGAGCGGGAGGCGCTCCCCACCGACCTGCTCCTGCCCACGCCCCTGCAACTGCGCCGCAAGGCCGAACGGGTGCCCGACGAGGTACGCGACCTGCCCACCGAGGAGTCGGTGCGGGCCTTCGTCGCCGTGCTCAACGCCGAGATCATCGCCTGGCTGCGGAATCCGTCCGGACCGCGGGTGGTGGTCCGTCCGGTCGACGCCGACGCCGTGGTGCGGCGGTGGCGGGAGGAGCGGCAGCGCGCGGCGCAGGAGCGGGCCGCCTCGGCAGGTCGTGACGACCCAGCGCCGCCCGCGCGGGCTCCCCGCCGACGCGGCCGGTGGTGGCCCTGGAGACGTTGACGAGGACTCCCGGGCACCTGTCGTTCTGAGGCCACGGTCTTGACCTTGACCTTTGGGCAAGCCCCAACCTGGTGCGTACCGGTCGCCGTGACCGGTACGAGGAGGATGTCGACGTGGGGCTGCTGACCATCGGGGCGTTCGCTCAGGCAGCGGGACTGACGCCGAAGGCATTGCGCCTGTACGACCAGGTCGGGCTCCTGCCACCGGCCGCGGTCGATCCGGAGTCCGGATACCGGCTCTACGGACCCGACCAGTTGCCGCTTGCCCGGTTGATCGCCCAGCTCCGTCGCATCGGCATGCCGCTGGCGGCGATCCGCGCCGTGTGTGCCCTGGAGCCCGCGGCGGCGGCTGAGGCGATCACCGCGTACTGGCAGCAAGTCACCGCCGATACCGCAGCTCGCGCTCGGCTCGCCGCCTTCCTCGTGGACCACCTGTCAGGAGGGGGCACCATCGTGTCTCAAGCGAATCCCACCCTTGCCGTACGCTTCGCCGCCGGCTGCGACACCGGGCTGGTGCGTGACAGCAACGAGGACGCCGCGTACGCCGGTGACCGGTTGCTGGCCGTCGCCGACGGCATGCGCGGACCTGGCGGTGCCGCGGCGAGCGCGGCCGCCATCGACGCCCTCAAGACGTTGGAGCTTGCCGACGTACCGGCTGCCGACCTGCTGAGGATGCTGGCCGATGCCGTCACCGAGGCCGACCGGACCGTGCGCGGGCTGGCCACCGACGACCACCAGCCGGTCACCACGCTGACCGCGCTGTTGCGCAGCGGCTCCCAGATGGCCCTGGTGCACATCGGTGACACCCGCGCGTACCTGCTGCGCGGCGGCGAGCTCTTCCTGCTCACCCAGGACCACACCTGGGTGCAGACCCAGGTCGATCAGGGCAGGCTCGACCCGGACCAGGCCACCGCGCATCCCCAGCGCGCTGTGCTGGTACGCGCTCTCGGCGAGGGCCAGCAGATGGAGGCCGATCTCGCGCTCCGTACTGCGCTGCCCGGTGACCGGTACCTGCTGTGCTCCGACGGGCTGTCCGCCGTCGTCGACCGCGACTCCCTGCGGTCGGCGTTGAGTGCGGCAACCGATCCCGAGCACACGGTGCAGAGACTGATCGGCCTGGCTCACGCCGAAGGGGCGCCGGACAACATCGCCTGCGTCGTCGCCGACATGACCGCGGGGTAGGCCACACGGTCGTGGCTGCTCCCTGCGCCGGCGGATGGCGCAGGGAGCACCTCTCCGCCGGCCGGGTCTCCCCGGTGGCGGCGAGGGACCCGCCGTGGCCTACCGACGGCGTTCAGACGTGGTCGCCGTCGTATCTCGCCCTTGATCTCGCGGCGGGGCCACCTGCGTCCAATTAACGGATTGTCGTTAATGCTATTGCGGTAATCGGCATGGACATAACGGTCAAATCTTCCCTACATCATAATGTCTGTTCTGTTGTCACCCCGGGTCGGCGTGGGTTCCGAGGGGCCGACCGGAGTACGCCGGAAACCGACGACAGGTCGGTGAATCCGCCGGTCAGCGGTCGACGAGGAGGTCGCTGACGGCTGCCCCGCGTCGGCGTCGGCGGACTGTCGGTCCACAACTGGGCCCGGCGGTCGCGGACGGCGGTCATCGCGGGCAGCCGGGTCGGCGAGTGGGTCGACGTACTAGCGCCGACAAGTTTGTTGTGCCAACCTATTGGCATGACTACTGACCCGGTTCCTGTCGGTGGCGATCCCCGCCGGCTGCTGTCTGAGGTCCGCTCCCTGGCGCACCAGGTGCGCCTCGACCAACGGATGACCTGGGCTGCACTACTGGTGCTAGGCGCGGTGACGCTCGTCGGGATCCCGTTCGACTGGCTCGGCATGATGGTGCGCTGCCACCCCGACACCAGCTGCGAGTTCGCTCGGCGGGGCGTGCTGTTCTACTGGCCCCCGGCACTCCTGCTGGCCTACACGGCGATCGCCGTCTGCTACGTGCGGGGCGCCCGGGCACGGGGCCTGGGTGCCCGGGCATTGCCGTACACGATCGCCGGCGCCGCGACGACCGTCGTGTTCACCGCCGCGTGGGTAGCCGCAGCCCTGTATCTTCCGCACCACCCGCTGCCGCAACAGCCGCCGCCGTACTGGTGGTTGCTCCTGGACCGGCTGGTCTCACCCTGGAGCGTGATCGGGATCGCGCTGGTGGTGCTGGCCCGGATCGAGCGCAACGTGGGGCTGCTGCTGTTCACCCTCGCCTACCTGGCCCTGGTGCTGCTGGTGCTGCCGATGAACGAGGGCTGGGGGCTGGCAGGCTGGGGACTTCAGGCCCGATTCGCGGTACCGCAGATCATCAGCGGCGCGCTGCTGCTGCTCGGTGCGGCCGGGTTCTTCAGAGCAACCCGCAGGCGGCAGCGGTGACGGCCACGACCGGCACCCCGGATCCGGACGCAGGGCACCCGGTCACCGGGCTGGACGAGGTGGTGCACCAGCGGGCACGGCTGGGCATCCTGACCATCGCGCACGAGGCCCGCCGGGTCGAATTCGGCTACCTGCGCACCCACCTCGAGCTGACCGCCGGCAACCTCTCCAAGCACCTCAGCGTGCTGGAGACGGCCGGCCTGATCGAGATCCAGAAAGGCTACGAGGGTCGGCGCGGCCGCACCTGGATCACCCTCACCGCCGCCGGCACCACCGCGCTCGCCGACGAGATCACGCGACTCAAGCAGCTCATCGCCCGCGTTGAGACGGCCACCGGGCAGTAGCGACAACCGTCGACCGACCAGCCATCCCCGCTGCTCCGGCGCACGGCGACCGTGCGCCGGAGGACGCCGGCTGGCCGGCCGGCGCACTCCCACCGCAGCAGGAGGCGCCATGGCCGCCACACCGGCGACCGGTTCGGAACACATCTCCGGGGCCGGTGCCGTTAGTGCGGCCGACGCCTCGGTCGAAAACCGATTGAGTCCTGCTTGCACGGTCCCGTAGGTTGCCCTCCCGACCTCGTACCAGTGGAGACAGAGGACAAGACCGCGTGACCCCGCCTGCTCTCTAGACCTGACACCTTCCTTTCGCTCACCGGTGGCCGACGTTCCCGTCGGCCCTGCCGGGCAGCTCGTGTGCGCCCGGTCATCCAGCGTTTGAGGCCGCGCGTGATCGGCCTCGTGTCAGGTCTGGAGAGTCATGTCTTCACCCCCTCATGTCGTGCTGCCCTGGGTCGTCCGTCGAACCAGGTTGCCCCTTCTGTCGTTGCGATGCGTGGTCTGCCGGTCGGAGTCGGCCACCACCGGCGAGGGCAGGTTCCGCGTCAACGCCAACGGCAAGCTGCTGGACGTATGGCTGCTGGTCCGCTGCGTCTCCTGCGATCGGACGAGCAAACTCGCCGTGCACGAGCGGGCGCCGGTCAGTTCCTTGGATCCGGCCGTGCTCCACGGCTACAGCGTCAACGATCCGGACCTGGTGGCGTCCCGGTTGTTGGATCCGTGGCTCGCCCGGCGCAACCGCTTCACTCTGGACTGGACGGGCGCCTGGCGGCTGGACACCCCGGGCGTGCCGCTCGACGAGGCGTGGCCGATCCGGGTCGAGGTCGTCTTCGACGATCCCGTGCCGGTGCGCCCGGATCGGCTCATCGCGCACGAGTTCGGTCTCAGCAGGCCGGAGGTGCTGCGCCGGACCAAGTGCGACATCCCGCTGCGCCGTCCGACGAGCACCGGATTCACCTTCGTCGTGATGGTCGGCAACTAGCCGGGACCGTGGCCGGGCGGCCCGCCCGGCCACGCTCCCGGGGTCGTGCTGACACCGGAGGTGTACGCACATCGCCCGTACGCGCGGCACCGCTGGGGTGAGCGCGTGCACGAAGAGGAACGGCGTCCACCTGGCCCCCGCACCTGCACGGCGGCGGCATCGGTTCGGCCGTGCTACGCGGCCTGACGGAGCAGTGTGACCGCGACTGCACGACTGCGGGACCGGAGTGGCACGGATCCCCGCGCCGGCGGCCCGTCGGCGCGAAACGCCCCGCCGGGCCGGCCCCCGTTGGGGGTACGGTGCGGCGGTGCGTGACGCGGAGTTCACCGACCCCCGCCTCGTCGCCGTCTACGACGCCGAGTGCGGCTGGTCCGCCGACGACGACTTCTTCCTCGCCGAGGTCGGCGCGGCGCCGCTGCGGGTGCTCGACTTCGGCTGCGGCACCGGTCGGCTGACCCTGGCGTTGGCCGCGGCCGGGCACACCGTCACCGGCGTGGATCCGGCCCGCGCGTCGTTGGCCGCCGCGCGGGCCAAGCCGGGCGCGGAGCGGGTCGACTGGGTCGAGGGCAGCCGGGAGGTGCTGCCGGTCGGCGCGTACGACGTGGCGCTGATGACCAGCCACGTGGCGCAGTTCCTGACCGACGACGGGCAGTGGCGGGCGACCCTGGCGGCGCTGCGGGCCGCGCTGGTCGACGGTGGGCGGCTGCTGTTCGACTCCCGTGATCCGGCCGATCGACGCTGGCAGCGGTGGAACCCGGTCGACTCGCGTCGCCACGTACCGCTGCCGGACGGCGGCACGGTGCGGGTCTGGACGGAGGTGACCGCCGTGCGCGACGGCGGCCTGGTCGAGTTCTGCCGGCACTACCGGTTCCCCGGCGGCGAGCGGCTGCGCAGCCGCTCGGTGCTGCGCTTCCGGGACGAGACGCGGCTGCGTGCGGACCTGGCCGCCGCCGGGTTCCGGGTGGACCGCGTCCACGGCGGCTGGCACGGCGAGGCGGTCGGCACGGGCGGGGACGGCGAGTTGGTGGTGGCAGCGACCGCCCGGGCAGCGGATAAATCGGTGGGGTCACGAGGTGACGGCCGCTAGCCTGCCCGGATGCTCATCAGGGACTTCGTGGAGACCGACTGGCCGGCCGTCGAGTCGATCGTCGCGCAGGTCGTCGCTGCCGGTGACACGTTCCCGTACGACCCGGCCTGGCCGGTCGAGGTGCTGCGCGAGGTGTGGGTGGAGACCCCGCCGGGGCGGACGGTGGTCGCCGTGGAGGGCGATCAGGTGCGGGGCACGGCGAAGATGGGCCCCAACCGGCCCGGTCCGGGTCGGCACGTGAGCACGGCCAGTTTCATGGTCGCCGCCGACGCGCGCGGCCGTGGGGTCGGGCGCGCGTTGGCCGAGGACGCCCTGGCCTGGGCCCGCGCCCAGGGGTACGCGGCGATGCAGTTCAACGCCGTGGTGGAGTCCAACGAGGTGGCGGTGCGGCTCTACGAGCGGCTCGGGTTCGCCGTCGTCGGCACCGTGCCGGAGTCCTTCGCGCATCCGCAGCGGGGCCGGGTCGGCCTGCACGTCATGCACCGCTTCCTCTAGCCCGGCGGGGTCACCGCGCCGGCGCGGTCGGTGCCAGGATGGGCCGATGAGCGAGGAGCCGATCGACCTGGCGAGCGCGCTGGCCGCGTTCGACCAGCTGTGGAGTCCACGGATCGTCACCCGGGTCAACGACTACGACGTCCGCGTCGCCAAGGTGGCCGGCGAGCACGTCTGGCACGCCCACGACCACACCGACGAGTTCTTCCTGGTCCTCGACGGCGAGTTGCGCATCGCGCTGCGCGAGCCGGCCGGGGAGCGGACGGTGGTACTGCCCCGGGGCGCGGTGTTCGTGGTGCCGCGTGGGGTGCAGCACCGTCCGTCGTCGGCGCAGGGGGCGTCGATCCTGATGTTCGAGCCGACGGGCACCTCGAGCGTGGGGGACCGGCACGAGGACGTGCCCGACCACGTCGACGCCACCACCGGGCACGCCCTCTGAGCCGCACCGCGCGGGCACGGCCTGCTCCGCCGCTTCGCCGTCGACGGAAAACGCGTGGCGGTGTCCGTACCCCGCTGGCAGGGTGGCGGGCGTGACGGCGCAGGCTCTGGCGGGTGCGCTCGCCGACGACGGACGGCGGCGGGTCTTCGCGGCGATCGTGCTCGACGGCGGCGACGTGGCGGCGGTGGCCGCCCGCACCGGGCTGCCCGCGCGACAGGTGGCGACGGCCGTACGGCGTCTCGCCGACGCCGGCGTGGTCATCGACACCGGCGGTGAGCTGCGGGTCGACGTCGACCGGCTGCGCGAGGCGGCACGCACCGCCGAGCCGGTGGGCCGGAGCGAGGATCCCACGCAGCGGGTGCTGCGCATCTTCCTGCGCGACGGGGTGCTGGTCGGCCTGCCGGCGCAGCGGGGCCGGCGGCGGGTGCTGCTCGCACACGTGGCCGGGTCGTTCGAGCCGGGCGTCCGTTACCCGGAGCGCCGGGTCGACGAGATGCTGCGGCGCTGGTGCGACGGGGGCGGCACGGACCATGTCACGCTGCGCCGGCATCTCGTCGACGAGTGCCTGCTCGCCCGGGAGCAGGGCGTCTACTGGCGGATCGGCCCCTGATCGTCCGCCTGCGAGACGATCCGGATCCGGACGGTCTTGTTAGCCTCGGGGCATGACCTCCAGCTCGCCCGGCGACGCCCCCGACCTGATGTTCCTGCTCGCGTGGGCCAGCAACGCCCTGCTGATGGAGCACGGCGCGGGTGTGGCCGAGTTGGGCATCTCGCCGCGGGGGCACTGCGTGTTGCTCAAGGCGCGCCCGGGCGGGCTGACCCAGCGCCAGATCGGTGAGCTGTGCGGCATCGACAAGACCACCATGGTGGTCACCCTCGACCATCTCGAAGCCGCCGGCCTGGTCCGCCGCCGGCCGTCGCCGACCGACCGTCGGGCCCGGCTGGTGGAGGTGACCGTCGAGGGGGAGAAGGTGCTCGACCGGGCGCAGGAGATCGCCGCCGCGCTCCAGCAGGACGTGCTGTCGACACTGCCCGAGGCGGACCGGGCGGTCTTCCTGCGCTCGATCAGCAGCCTGGTGGCCGGCCGGCTGGCCGGCGGTGGGTGCGGCCCGGGCAGTCGCCCGAGCTGCTAGTTCGGTTCGAGATAGTTCCGATCGGGACTATCTGGTACGGTCGTATGCGTTCGTCCGCCCGAGGAGCCGGCATGACCGTGACCGCACACCCCGCCACCGCGACCCCGTCCCTGCGCCGCCGCGCCCTCGGTGTCGCCGCCGCCGTCCTGGCCCCCGCCGTGATCTGGGCGATCGGCGCCATGGCCGGGGTCGACTACACCGTCGAGAACCCCGGACAACCGGCCTTCGTGGTCGGCCTGGTCCCCGTGCTGATCTTCGCGTTGGGGTCGGCGCTGGTCGGCTGGCTCGGGCTGGTCGTCCTGGAGCGCCTGACCCGCCGCCGGGCCGCCGTCATCTGGACCACCCTGGCCGTGGCGCTGACCCTGCTCTCGTTCGTCCCGGTCTTCGCCACCGAGGCGAGCACGGGCGCGAAGGTCGCCCTGAGCGTCATCCACCTGGCCGTGGCGGTCCCGCTGATCGCGCTCCTGCCGGCGCGCGCCCGCTGAGCCACCGCCCGACCGGCGCCGGCGGCCACGACGGTCGCCGGCGCTCGGGAATCTCCGTTGACCGGGCGGCGACGATCTACCGGTGGGCACGTTCGAGGGCACCGGGTGGACGGTGCGGCTGACCCGGCCGGAGCATCCCGACGCCGGCGTCCTGCTGTGGCACTACTACGAGGAGATGGTGCGCCGCTACCACGGCCGCCCCGTCCGCCTGGGCGAGGTCGAGTCGGCGCTGCGCGACGAGCCCAGTGACGATCTCGTCGCCCCGACCGGATTCCTGCTGGTGGCCCACCGGGCGGGTCGGCCCGCCGGCTGGGCCGGGCTGCGGCTGCGCCCGGCGTGGGCGGAACTGACCCGGGTCTTCGTCCACCCGCGACACCGGGGCAGCGGGGGCGGGGCGGTGCTGCTGGCCGCCGTCGAGCAACGCGCCCGGCGGCTCGGCGTCGACCGGATCCGGCTGGACACCCGCCACGACCTGGTGGAGGCCCGGGCGCTGTACGCCCGCCACGGCTACACCGAGATCGGCGCCTACAACGACGACGCGTACGCCGAACACTGGTACGAGAAACTCCTGCCGCCGAGTTGACGCCCGGCCCGACGCGCGCTACATATCGAATAGGAAGTTGAGTCACCCGGACTCAACTCGATGGACCTTCGGCCCAGGGAACCGAGGAGGCACGACGATGTTGATGCGTACCGACCCCTTCCGTGAGATCGACCGGCTCGCCGAGCAGTTCTTCGGCACCACGGCCCGGCCGGCGATGATGCACATGGACGCCTACCGCGACGGCGACCACTTCTACGCCGCGTTCGACCTGCCCGGCGTGGACCCGGACAGCATCGACTGCACGGTGGAGCGCAACGTACTGACCGTCCGCGCCGAGCGACGCCGTCCCACCGGCGACAAGGTCGAGCTGGTCGCCGCCGAGCGCCCGATGGGCACCTTCAGCCGGCAGCTGTTCCTCGGCGACACCCTCGACACCGACCGCCTCGAGGCCGGCTACGACAACGGGGTGCTGACCCTGCGCATCCCGATCGCCGAGCGCGCCAAGCCGCGCCGGGTCACCGTCACCGCCGGCGCCAACGGCAACGGCCACCGGCAGCTCACCGCCTGACCCCGCCATCGGCGGCGGGAGCCTCGCCGGCTCCCGCCGCCGGCGGGTACAGGGCGGTCATCGCGTACGCGGTGGCCGCCACCATCTCCCGCAGCTCGGCCGGGGCGAGCACCTGCACCTGCGCGCCGAGCTTGAGCAGCTCGGTGTGCCCGTGGCGTACCGACTCGATCGGCACCGTGGTGCGGACCCAGCCGTCGGCGTCGGGCTCACCGGCCGCCGCCCGCGCCGCCCGGCTCATCGCGGGCGGGAAGACGTACGTCATGAACTCCAGCGCGGCCACGGTGACCCGAACCTGCGCCTCCTCGCGGTAGACGCCGCGCTCGTACCGGTCGGTCCACTCCTGCCAGAAGGCGGCCAGGTCGAAGTCGGCGGGGCGGGTGAAGCGCTCGTCGAGGACGGTCAACGCCAGCACCGCCGCCACCCGGTAGGTACGCACCTCGGTCTCGGCGCGCGCCACCAGGTACCACCGCCCGGCCTTGAGGACCACCCCCAGCGGGGCCAGCACCCTCGTCACCTCCCGGGGGCGCTTCCACCGCTGGTAACGCACCTCGACCAGGCGCTCGGACCAGACCGCGTCGGCCAGCGCGCTCAGGTGCGGGGTCGGCTCCGGGTCGCGGAACCAGCCCGGCGCGTCGAGGTGGAACCGCTGCCGGATCCGGTCGCCCTGCGCGGCGAGGTCCGCCGGCAGCGCGGCACGCAGCTTGAGCTCGGCCGCCGTGAGCACCGCGCCGAGCCCCAGGTCGGCGGCGGGGCCGGGCATCCCGGCCAGGAACAGCGCGGCGGCCTCGTCGGAGGTCATCCCGGTCAGCCGGGTGCGGTACCCGCCGAGCAGCCGGTAGCCGCCGGCCGGGCCGCGGTCGGCGTACACGGGGACACCGGCGGCGCCGAGCGACTCGACGTCGCGGTAGACGGTACGGACCGAGACCTCCAGTTCGTCGGCGAGTTCCTGGGCGGTCATCCGCCCCCTGGCCTGCAGGAGCAGCAGCAGGGAGACCAGCCGGCTGGCGCGCACCGCACGACGGTAACCCGGACGGCGAATTGCGTTCCGCGCGCCTCGTGGTCAATCCCCGCCGAGGCTGAGAGCCTTTTTCACATGCTGCGCCCCGACGTCCCGGTCCTGTCCCGATCCTCGGCCCGGCCCGCCCTGCCGACAGCGCCGGCCGACTTCACCGAGGCGTGGCTGCGCAACCGGCGGCTGTCGGAGCACACCCGCGACGCCTACCGGCGCGACATCGCCGGCTGGCTGGCCTGGTGCGCCGGCCGGGAGCTGGACCCGTTGCGGGCCAACTTCCTCGACGTCAACGCCTACGGCCGGCAACTGGAGGCCACGCTGGGCACGCGCTCGGGACGACCGCTGACCCCGGCCACCGTCGCCCGCAAGCTCTCCGCCCTGTCCAGCTGGTACGAGTTCCTGGTCAAGCTGCGGGCGGTCGAGGCCAACCCGGTCGCCGGGGCGGACCGGCCGCGCGTCGACCGGGACCACTCGGCCACCGTCGGGCTGACCCCCGAGGAGGTGGACGCCCTGCTGGCCGCCGCCGAGGCCGACACCGGCCCGACCGCCGCGCGCAACCGCGCCGCGATCGCGCTGCTGGCCGACCTCGGCCTGCGGGTCGGGGAGCTGGTCTCGCTGGACCTCGCCGACCTCGGCGCGGAACGGGGGCACCGCAGCGTGCGGTTCGTCGGCAAGGGCGGCAAGCCGCGCCGGCGCGCGCTCACCCCCGGCACCGCGCACGCGCTCGACGCGTACCTGTCGGCGCGGGCCGCCGCGCAGGGCGTGCCCGTCGCGCAGCTCAGCGGCCCGCTGCTGGTCACCACGACCGGGGCGCGCCTGGACCGGCACTCGGTGTTCCGGCTGGTGCGCCGCCTGGCCCGTACGGCCGGCATCCCGGCGGCGGCGAAGCTGTCGCCGCACTCGCTGCGGCACGCCTTCGCCACCACCGCCCGCGCGGAGGGGGTGCCGCTGGAGGACGTGCAGGACGCCATGGGCCACGCCGACCCGCGCACCACCCGCCGCTACGACCGGGACCGGCACAACCTCGACCGTGACCCGGCGTACGTCATCTGGGCGGCCCGGGCGCGGCGGCGCGGCTGAAAAGCCGTTGACGGAGTGAGCACTCACTTCGATTCTGGCGGGCATGACCGCACACGGGGAACCCCGCCGGCGCGCGCCCGGCATGAGCGCCGACCGCCGCCGCGCCATGATCGTCCACACCGCGCTGCCGCTGCTGGCCGCGCACGGCCCGAGGCTGACCACCGCCCAGGTCGCCCGGGCCGCCGGCATCGGCGAGGCGACGGTCTTTCGCGCCTTCGCCGACAAGCAGGCCCTGCTGGACGCCTGCGCGAACCAGGTGCTGCACCCCGGGCCGCTGCTGGAGCAGTTGGCCGCCGTCAACCGCCGGCAGCCGCTCGCCGAGCGGCTCACCGACGCCGCCACCGCGGTCCGGGCGCACCTGGACCGGGTCGCGACCGTGCTGGGCGCGCTGTACGCGACCGGCCGCCCCGGCCCACCGTCGGCCGGCGACCGTCCCCGCGACGCCGCGCCCGTGCCGGCGCAGCAGGGCCACGACCGGGCGCCCACGGGTCGCGCCGACGCGGCGCAGGGCGTACGGGCGGCGATCGTGGCGCTGCTGGCCCCGGACGCCGACCGGTTCCGGCTGCCCGTCGAGCGGGTCGCGGAGCTGTTCCTGGCCCTGCTGCCGCCACGCGGACCGCTCGGCGTCGAGCCGCCGTCGCCGGCCGAACTGGTCCAGGTGTTCCTGCACGGCGTCCTCACCCCGCAGCCCGTCCGATGAGCACGGGCCCCCTCATCGACGCCCTCGCCCCGAGGGCCACGGTGCGACTGCCGCTCACCCGCCCGAACCTGCGGCGCTGATCGGCCGCGCCGACCCGCGGGGCTCGTCTCGTCGCACAGCCGTCCCGCCCGGGCGGTCGTCGACTCGACCGTCCGGGCGGGACGCCACCCGGTCAGCCGCGCGGGCGGGGGCAGATGCAGAACGGCTGCCCGATCGGGTCGCGCAGCACCACCCAGCGCCCGTCGCCGGGCTGGAAGTCCGGCCGGGTCGCGCCGGCGGCCACGAACTCCTTCTCGGCGATGTCGAGGTCGTCGACGTACAGGTCGAGGTGGTAGCGCTTGGCGTCGTCCGGCCAGGCCGGCGGCGCGTACCCGTCGAGGCGGCCGAACCCGATCGACACCCCGGACGGGCCGGTGACCATGGCGTAGTCGGGTTCGCTGTGGGTGATCTCCCAGCCGAGCACGCGGTGGTAGAACGCGGCGTGCGCGGCCGGGTCGGAGCTGTCCAGGTTGACCATGGCGAGGTCGGCGGTGACTGTCATGTCCGGCAGCCTGCCGGACGTACCTGACACCTGCTGGCAGGTACGTCCGGCGGCTGCTCAGCAGAGCAGGTCGAGGTGCTGGTGGGCGTCGGCGCTGACGTCCTCGTGGCGCAGCCATCGCCGCGCCCACAGCCGGGCGGCCAGCTCGGCCTGCTCGTCGCCCCAGGCGGCGTGCTCCACCAGCAGCGCCGTGGCCAGCGCGTACGCCATCCGCAGGGCCAGGCCCCGGGCGCCGGCCACCACGGCGACGGCCCGCGGGTCGGCGACGACCCCGGCGAGGGCGTCGCGCAGCTCGGCGGTGACCGTGGCGAGGGTGTCGGCCAGCGCCGGGGACAGCGGGCGGGCCAGGTCGACAGCGGCGTCGAGACGGCGCAGCAGCGGGTCAGCGGCGTCCTCGCGGGCCACCGCGCGCAGCACGTCGACGGCCAGCACGTTGGTGGTGCCCTCCCAGATCGGCAGCACCTGCGCGTCGCGCAGCAGCCGGGGCACCCCGGTGTCCTCCACGTAGCCGGCGCCGCCGAAGGCCTCCACGTACTCGGCGGCGCAGGAGACGGCGAGCCGGCCGGTGGCGAGCTTGGCCAGCGGCGCGACCACCCGCAGTTCGGCCACGGCGTCCGGGTCCGCGCCGACCTCCACCCGCCCGAGCAGCGCGAACGCGTGCCCGGCCAGGGCGAACGCGCCGGCCGCGTCGACGGCGAGCGCGCCCAGGGTGGCCCGGTGCAGCGGGTTGTCCGCCAGCGGCCCACCGGCGACGTGCCGGGCCTGCGCGTACGCCCGGGCGTAGGCCAGCCCGCGCCGTATGCCGCTGGCGGCGGCCGAGGCGTTGTGCACCCGGGTCACCACGACCAGGGTCATCGCCCGGGTCAGGCCGGGCACGTCCGGGTCACCCAGCGGCAGCGCGTACGCGTCGCGCAGCCCGATCTCGGCGGTGGGCAGGGCCCGGGTGCCGAGCTTGTCCTTGAGCCGGTGCACGGTGACGCCGGGGGCGGGCGCGTCCGGCGGGGTGCTGGCCCCGGCCAGGGGCGAGTCGGCGGCGTAACGGGGCACCAGGTACGGCGCGAGCACCCGGCTGCCCCGGCCGGCGCCCTCGGGTCGGGCCAGCGCCACGGCGATCGGCGCGTCGGCGGCGGAGCAGAACCACTTCTCGCCGGTCAGCCGCCAGGACCCGTCGGCGGCGGGTCGGCCGGTGGTGGTGGAGCGGGACAGGTCCGAGCCGCCCTGCGACTCGGTCATCCACTGCCCGCTGACCACGGCGGTGTCCGGGTCGGTGGAGGTCAGCCGGGGCAGCCAGTCCCCGCGTACCCCCGGATCGACCCCGGGCAGGCTCAGCAGCGCCGCCGCGCCGTCGGCCATGGCCACCGGGCAGGAGAAGGTCGCCGACTCGGGGGCGTACAGGTGCAGCAGGGCGTGCTGGACGACCCGGGCGGCGGCGCCGAAGCCGGCGCGCGCGGACTCCAGGTACGGCAGCGCGACCACGGCGTGCCGGGCGGCGGCGGCCCGCTGGGCCTGCCAGCCGGCGGAGGTGTCGATCCGGTCCACCCGGGCGCCCCACGCGTCGTAGCGGACCAGGGTGGGCGGGTGGGCCTCGGCGTCGGCGTGCGCGGCGCGCAGCGGGCCGCTCACCTCGGCGGCCAGGTCGGCCAGGCGGCCCTTGGCGGCGGCGTGTCCGGCCGGGCCGAGGTGCCGCTCCAGCCAGGACCGCAGCAGCGCGTCGCCGGTGTACGGGTCGTCGGGGGTCGGTACCGGCTGCACGTAGCGGCTCATCCGTCGCTCCTCATCCAGGTGTGCGCCGACGGTAGACGATCGACGCGGCGGCGCGACAGGGGGCGATGTTGCTGCGCGGGGCGCGCCCCGGCGCATACGGTCGACGGTGATGGGCGGTGAGCAGGGGTGGACCCGGAAGGCGCGGCCCCGCCGGCCGGTGCGCACCGGTCTGGTGCTGGGCGCCTCGGCGATGCTGCTGTGCGTGGCCGGGGTGGCCGGGCTGGGCCTGTGGAACGTGCAGGTCGTCACCGGGGCCAGCGGTCCGGTCCGGGAGACCGTCGACGGGTTCTTCCAGGAGGTGTCCACCGGTGACGTGGACCGGGCCTACGACCGGCTCTGCGCGTCGGCGCGGGGCAAGTGGAGCGAGGTCGGCTTCGCCGGCTGGGTGCGGACCCCGCCGATGGTCAGCGGACACGAGATCCTCGACGTGTCGGTGCGCACCAAGGGCGGCCGTCCGGTGGGCGAGGTGACCGTGCGGCTGACCCGTGACGGCGGGGCCGGGGAGCAGCGGACGGTGCCGGTGGTGAAGGAGGACGGCGGCTGGCGGGTCTGCGGTGACCCGTACTGACCCCTACCGCAGGACCGCCTCACCCCACACGGCCGTGTCGCCGCAGGAGCTGGTCTCCATGTTGGTGACCTCCAGCGTCAGCCGTAGCCCGTTGCGGACCCCGATCTCCACCGTGGCGGTCTGTCCGAGGCGCAGGTCACGCTGGAACAGCACCTTGCGGTCGACGAGCACCCGGAAGCGGGTGTGCGCGTCGTCCGGGGCGTCTTCGGCCAGGCCGACGGTGGCCCGGAACCGCGAGTAACGCTTGCCGAGGTTGAACGACTCGTGGTCGTCGTTGGCCGACGAGCAGGTCGAGCCGATGACGCTGCGCGGATGCTCCTTGCCATTGACGGTGGCCGTGCCGTGCCGCCAGCCGAAGCCACCGTCTACGGCTGCCAGGTCGGCCAGCCAGGTCTGCGCCGGGGTGTCGGCCTCCGACGCGCCCGGGGCAGGGCTGCCCGTCGGCGCGCCGGGGGTCGGGCTGCCCGTCACGCTCGTCGTCGGGTCGGCCGAGCGGGGCGCGGTCGTCGTCTGCTGGGCCGGGCCGGCCGGTGGGGAGGGCCGCAGGGCGTACCCGAAGATCCCCGCGCCCACGACCGCGACGGCCAGGCCCACCACCGCCGTGCGGTCGACCGGCTGGCCCAGCCGGCGCACCAGCAGGTAGCTGCCGGCCAGGACGGCGCCCAGGCTGCCCGCCCAGACGATCGGTCTGCCGCCGCCGGCCAGCAGCGCGGCCACCGCCGCCACGTCGGCGATGACGCCGACGCCCTGCGGCAGCAGCCGGGACCGGGACGTGGGCGGGGTGTCGCCCGTCGTCGCCGTCGTCATGCGGAACCCCCTCACCGGTTGACGTCGCGTACCGGACCGGGGCAGTTCTACCAGGATCCGTGCCGCGCCGGGTGCCGCCGCGACGGTCGGATCCGTCGATCGGTAGGACAGCCGGACGCCGGTGTCGGGGATCCGACGTCAGGCGCGCGGGCCGAGGTCTCCGGAACGGTAGTGCCGCCGGCACAGCACCTGGTAGCGCACCTCGGCGGTCTGCACGGTGTCGCCGATGACGACCTGCGCGCCCTCGCGGACCACCCGTCCGCCGACGACCCGGGCGTTGAGCAGCCCTTCCCGCCCGCACCAGCACAGCACCTCGACCTGGATGCGGGCCACCTCGTCGGCCAGTTCGAACAGCCGCTGCGCGGCGGGGAAGAGGCAGGAGCGGAAGTCGGTGGCCAGGCCGAAGGCGTACACGTCGACGTCGTAGCTGTCGACCAGTTCGGCCATCTGCTCGACGTGCTCGACGTTGTAGAAGGACGCCTCGTCGCAGATCAGGTAGTCGACCCGGACCCCCTCGGCCCAGGTGTCGCGGACCAGGGTGCGCAGGTCCAGCGAGTCGGTGACCTCGACGGCGGAGTGGGCCAGCCCGATGCGGCTGGTCACCTGGGGGCCCAGGGAGCGGTCGATGCGGGTGGTGACCAGGCCGCGCCGGCCCTGCCGGGCGTGGTTGTAGTTCATCTGCAGCGCCATCGTGGACTTGCCGCAGTCCATCGGCCCCCAGAAGAACTTCAGCGCGGCGGCGTGCAGTGGTCGTCCGTCGACGCCCCGGGCGGCGGCGCAGCCGGTGAAGCCCTCGTCCGGGCCCGGGAGCGGGCGGGCCAGGCAGGTCGGGGTGGTAGCGGCGGCGTCGTCGGTCACGTCGGGGCAGCCTAGTCGATCGAGGCCGCCCGATCGGGCGGACGCACGCCGCCGCCCTACAGCACCCGCGGTGGGGTGTTGCCGGCGGCGACGATGGCACGCCGGATCGGCACGGCGGCCAGCAGCGCGAAGCCGACCACGAAGAAGATCAGCAGTGAGACCAGGCCCACCCGGTAGGAGGAGGTGAGCTGGAACACCAGGCCGAAGGCGAGCGGCCCGAGCCAGCTGGTGCCCTTGTCGCTGATCTCGTAGAAGCCGTAGTACTCGCCCTCCTTGCCGGCGGGAATGAGCTGGCTGAACAGCGACCGGCTCAGCGCCTGGCTGCCACCGAGGACCAGGCCGATCGCGCCGCCGAGCAGCATGAACGGCAGGGGCGCCTCGGCGGGCAGCCGGAACGCGGCGACGATCACCGCGGTCCACAGCACCAGCGACAGCAGCACCGTCTTCCAGGCGCCGATGCGCCGGGCCAGGGCGCCGAGGGTGAGCGCGCCGCCGAAGGCGAGGAACTGCACCAGCAGGATCGTCACGATCAGGGTGTCCTGCTCCAGCCGCAGTTCCTCGGTGCCGTACTGGCTGGCCAGGGTGATGACGGTCTGGATGCCGTCGTTGTAGACCAGGAAGGCGAGCAGGAAGAACAGCGTCAGCGGGTACGCCTTGATCTCGCGCAGGGTGCGGCCGAGCTGGCGGAACCCGTCGGTGAGCACGTTGCCGCCGCCGCGCAGCGCCTCGGCGGTCGGGTGCTCGCGCAGCCAGCGCAGCGGCACCAGGGTGAACGCCGCCCACCACACGCCGGCCGAGACGATGGACCAGCGGGCCAGGTCCAGGGTGCGTTCCGGGTTGCCGTCCTCGCTGAGCAGGGTGACGGCGACCAGGTTCAACCCCAGCAGCAGGCCGCCGCCGAGGTAGCCGATGGCCCAGCCGCGGCTGGAGATCGCGTCGCGTTCGTCGGGGCCGCCGAGCTGCGGCAGGAACGAGTTGTACACGACCACCGCCGCGCCGAAGGCGATGTTGGCCACGAGGAACAGCGCGCCGCCGAGCAGGTACCGCTCGCCGGTGACGAACAGGAAGCCGATGGTCGCGCCGGCGCCGGTGAACGCGGCGGCGGCCAGCAGCCGCTTCTTGTGCAGCGACCGGTCGGCGACGGCCCCGACGACGGGCAGCACGAAGACGGTGAGGAACACCGACAGGGAGATCAGGTACGGGTAGTAGGAGCCGGCGGCGACCTTGATGCCGAGCGGGTACACGTGGCCGTCGCAGCTGTCGGCGTCGATCGCGCAGCCGGCGGCCAGTTCGGCGACGGTGGTGAGGAAGGGGCCGAGGAAGACCGTGATGACGGTGGTCTGGAAGGCCGAGTTGGCCCAGTCGTAGACGTACCAGCCGGTGCGTTCGCGGCGGGTGCTCGCCGGTGGGGGGTTGTCCACCGCAGGGGTGACGGTCTCGGCCATCGGGGTCCTTTGCCGGGGGTTCAGGCGGCCCAGTGGCCGCGGCTGCGGTAGACGTCGCGCAGCACGCCGACGTGATCGGTCATGATGCCATCCACCCCAAGATCAAGTAAGTCGTGCATCTGGGCGGGTTCGTCGATCGTCCAGACGTGCACCTGCAACCCGAGTCGGTGGCAGTAGGCGAGGAACCGGCGGTCCACCACCGGCACCCGGCCGTAGCGGGGCGGGACCTGCGCGGCGACCACCGACTCCGGCAGCCGCAGCCGCCACCCGTGCAGCGAGGCCAGCCGCAGCCGGGCCACCCCGCGCATGCTCAGGCTGGTGGCCACCCGGCCCCGGGTCAGCGCCCGCAGCCGGACCAGCCGGGCGTCGCTGAACGACGCCAGCAGCACCCGGTCGTCGGCGCCGGCCCGGCTCACCGTGGCCACCGTGGGCGCGACGGCGCCGTCGGCCTTGACGTCGATGTTGAACCGGACCTGCGGCCAGGCGCCCAGGACCTCGTCCAGGCGGGGGACGACCGCCGCGCCGCCGACGCGTACCGAGGCCAGGTCGGCCCAGCGCAGGTCGGCGATGCGCCCCGGCATGCCGGTGACCCGGTGCAGCGTGGCGTCGTGGAAGACGACGGCCACCCCGTCGGCGGTGGCGTGCACGTCGGTCTCCACGTACCGGTAGCCGAGCCCGACCGCCCGGGCGAACGCCTCGGCGGTGTTCTCGTCGCCGTCGGCGGCGCCGCCGCGGTGGGCGAAGGCCAGTGGCCCGGGCGCGTCGAGGTAACCGGATCGGGTCGGCACGGCAGGCAGTATGCCTGGCGTGGGTGGCCGCTGGATGACGGGCCGGTGGTGATCGGACGGCACCACAATCAACTTCCCTATCGTTCCCTGTTGTGGCTTAATGAGGGGCCTATGGGTAACGATATGTATTCGGTCGAGCAGGTGGCCGACCTGCTCGACCTGCACGTGCGCACGGTGCGCGGCTACATCCGCTCGGGTCGGCTGCGCGCGGTGCGCATCGGCAAGCAGTACCGCATCGCCCCGGCCGACCTCGACGCGCTGCTCGGCCGGCCGCAGCCGCCACCGGCCGCGGTGACCACGCTGGAGGTCTCCAGCATCGTGCAGCTCGACGGCGTCGACCGGGCGGCGGCCGACCGGCTGGCCACGCTCGTGCTGGCCGGCGTCAACACCCACCGGGCCGGGGCCGGCCCGCTACGGGTCCAGACCGTTCACGACGAGGAGCGACAGCGCATGAAGATCGTGTTGATCGGTGACGCCCGCGAGACGGCGGAGGTGCTGCACCTGCTCGACGCGGTGCTCACCGACGGCAACGGGCTGCTCGCGGGGGAGGCGCACGGTGGCTGACGTCGTGCAGCAGCGGGCCGGGGTCACCGTGCTGGTGTGCGATCCGGCCGGCCCGCCGGTGGCCACCGCGGCCGACGCGCTGGACCTGATCGGCGCGGCCTTCCTCGGCGCGCAGGTGGTGGCGCTGCCCGCGAGCCGGCTGGACCCCGACTTCTTCTCCCTCGGCACCCGCTTCGCCGGTGAGGTCATGCAGAAGTTCGTCAACTACCGGCTGCGCCTGGCCGTGGTCGGGGACATCTCCGCCCACCTCGCGGCCAGCGCGGCGCTGCGGGCGCTGGTGCACGAGTCGAACCGGGCCGACCACGTGTGGTTCGTCCCCGACCTCGACGCGCTCGACGTCCGGCTGGCCGCCGCGCCCCGCTGAGCGCGGCGGTCGCCGACGTGTCGGCCCGGGCCGGCGCCGCCTGCCCGACCGAGGCGGGTCACCTGCGCCGGATGCCGGCCGGGTCGGTGCGACGGCGGTGGCTCCAGTACAGCTGCCGGTGCGCGCCCATCGGGAAGCTGGGCTGCCAGGGCTTGACCGGACCGGCGAAGTGGAGGATGGCCGCGTCCGTGAGGTTCCCGCCGATACCCGGGTCGAGCCGCCACGCCATCATGTGGTTCCAGCGTTTGGACAGCCGGGTCCAGTTGCCGTACACGGCGTAGTTGAGGGCGTCCTGGTCCGGGAAGCGCGACTCGTGGGCGTGGCGGGCGACGTAGTCGAGGGCCTTGCCGGTGACGTCGAGTTCCTTCCACCGTGGCACGTCGATGAGCAGCACACCGGAGTTGAGGTACGGGGCCTGGGCGTCGAGGTCACGGGACTGGTAGATGCCCGGTAGGCCGCCGGCGTCGATGAGCCGGCGGGTGAACGCGTCGCGTACCGCGCCGACCGGGGTGCCGGCCAGGTCGACGTCGCGCAGTTGCGCCAGCGAGCCGGTGCAGAGCACGTCGGAGTCCAGGTAGAGCAGCCGGTCCACCTCGGGTGGCAGCGCCGGGGGGATCAGCAGCCGCAGGTACATCGCGGGGGAGAGATAGCTCAGATCGGGGTTGCGGGAGCCGGGCAGGCGCATCTGCGGCGGGTCCACCGTCAGGAAGCAGACCGTGGCATCCGGTCCGGCCGCCCGGGCCAGACCGACGCGTGTCCGCTCGGCGACATCGTCACCGGCGACCAGCCAGAACCGCAGCGGGCCGGGCGTCTGCGCGGCCACGCTGGACATCACGACTGCCGCGTGGGGGGCGTAGGTGGCGTCGAAGGCCAGCGCGAAGTCCAGGACTACCACCTCGATCCGGAGGACGATGGCAGTCAATTTACGGCGTTGTACACCGGGCGACAACGCGGCGACGACCGGATAGGGGTCGCTCCCGCCGGGCGTGGCGACCCCGGGGTCAACCGCCCGGCCGGCGGCGGTGCGCGCGGCTGGTGTCCACCGGGCGGCCGGGGTCGACGTGCCGGGGCCGCTCGGGCTCGTCGGGGCGCAGCGGCACCAGCGTGGCGGTGATCGCGTCGATGATCCGGTCGGTGCCCTGCCGGGCCGCCCCGGGCGTGCCGTGGGCCAGGTCGTACAGGTCGATCGGGTCGCCGAAGCGCACCCGGATCACGGGGCGGCGCAGCAGGGACCGGGCGATGCCGCGCAGCAGCCCCTTGGGCGCCCGGTAGGGCAGCACCTCGTGCGAGCCCCACTGGGCGACCGGGATGATCGGGGCGCCGCAGGCCAGGGCGAGGCGGGCGGTGCCGGTCTTGCCGCGTTCGGGCCACATGCCCGGGTCCAACCCGATGCGGCCCTCCGGGTAGACCAGCACGACCGAGCCGGCGGCGACGGCCGCGGCGGCGTCGTCGAGGGCCCGGTGCACGGCGGCGGTGCCCCGGTCGACGCGCAGGTGCCCGGCGTGGCGCATGAGCGTACCGAGCACGGGGGCGCGGAACAGTCCGCCGGTGGCCATGAAGCGGGGCGCGACGCCCCGGGCGCGGCAGGCGGCGCCCAGGACGATCGGGTCGAACGGGCTGATGTGGTTGGCGGCCAGGATCAGCGGCCCGCGGCGCAGGTGCTCCGGCACGTCGCCGGTGACCTCCAGCCGGGCGAGCAGGGCGACGGCGGCGCGGGCGAGGGCCTGGGCGGCGCGCCAGAGCAGCGGCGGCCGCCACGGGGCGGTCAGGGTCTCCATCAGGGGTGGATGGTCGCACGCCCGGGCAACCCGGTGTGGCCGACACCGGGTCCAGCGGCAGAGGTGATCAGGGTCATTGGTCCCGGGTCGACCGGGGCCCCCCGACCCTGCCGCTCCGTCTACGACACGCAGTAGTATCTACTACGTCTCGTAGTATGAAGATCTTGGGGGTTACCGGTGGACGCGTTGGACGTCGCCCGCTGGCAGTTCGGTGTCACCACCGTCTACCACTTCCTTTTCGTGCCACTGACCATCGGCCTGTCGATCCTGGTGGCGATCCTGCAGACCCTGTGGCACCGCACCGGCAACGAGCGGTACCTCAAACTCACCAAGTTCTACGGCAAACTCTTCCTGATCAACTTCGCGATGGGCGTGGTCACCGGCATCGTGCAGGAGTTCCAGTTCGGCATGAACTGGAGCGACTACTCCCGCTTCGTCGGCGACATCTTCGGCGCACCCCTGGCCATCGAGGCCCTCGTCGCGTTCTTCCTGGAGTCGACCTTCATCGGCCTGTGGATCTTCGGCTGGGACCGGCTGCCCAAACGGCTGCACCTGGCCAGCATCTGGGCCGCCGCGATCGGCACCAACCTGTCCGCCTACTTCATCCTCGCCGCGAACTCGTTCATGCAGAACCCCGTCGGCTACCGGATCAACCCCGACACCGGCCGCGCCGAGCTGACCGACTTCCTCGCCGTACTCACCAACAAGGTCGCGCTGATCACCTTCCCGCACACCCTGGCCGGCTCCTTCCTGGTCGCCGGCTCGCTGGTCGTCACCGTCGGGCTCTGGCACGTCATGCGCAACCGCGACAGCGCCGACACCGGCGCCTACCGCTTCGCCACCAAGTTCGGCGCCTGGACCGTCATGGTCTCCACCGCGCTGGTGCTCGTCACCGGCGACATCCAGGGCAAGATCATGACCCAGGTGCAGCCGATGAAGATGGCCGCCGCCGAGGGCCTCTACACCACCGAGAGCCCCGCCTCCTTCTCCGTGCTCACCATCGGCAGCCTCGACGGCAGCCGCGAGGTCTTCGCCATCAAGATCCCGTACCTGCTGTCGTACCTGGGCACCGGCGACCCCGAAGGCACCGTGCACGGCATCAACGACCTGCAGGCCCAGTACGCCAGCCAGTACGGCGCCGGCAGCTACACCCCGATCATCCCGGTCACCTACTGGAGCTTCCGCTTCATGATCGGCTTCGGGCTGGCCGCCGCCGCGATCGCCCTGCTCGTGCTCTGGGCCCAACGCAAGGGCCGCACCCCCACCAGCCGCTGGCTGCTGCGCGCCGGCCTGGTCCTGCCCGTGCTGCCCCTGCTGGCCAACTCCTTCGGCTGGATCTTCACCGAGATGGGCCGCCAACCCTGGATCGTCTTCGGCGAGATGCTCACCCGCGACGGCGTCTCCCGCAGCGTCTCCCTGACCGAGGTGCTCACCTCCTTCACCGCCTTCACCCTCATCTACGCCACCCTCGCCGTCATCGAGTTCAAACTGCTGGTCCGCTACGCCAAGGCCGGCGTCCCCGACCTCACCCCCGACCCCGAACCCGACGACACCGACGACGACGCCGAGCGCCCGCTCGCCTTCGCCTACTGATCCCGGAGCCCATCGTGGAACTGACCACCATCTGGTTTCTCCTCGTCGCCGTGCTCTTCACCGGCTACTTCATCCTCGAAGGCTTCGACTTCGGCGTCGGCATGCTGCTGCCCGTCCTCGGCCGCGACGACCGGGAACGCCGCGTCCTGATCAACACCATCGGCCCGGTCTGGGACGGCAACGAGGTCTGGCTCATCACCGCCGGCGGCGCCATGTTCGCCGCCTTCCCCGAGTGGTACGCCACCCTCTTCTCCGGCTTCTACCTGCCGCTACTGCTGATCCTGCTCGCCCTGATCGCCCGCGGCGTCGCCTTCGAGTACCGGCACAAGCGCCCCGAGGCGTCCTGGAAACGCCGCTGGGACGCGGCCATCTTCTGGGGCTCGCTGCTGCCGGCCATCCTGTGGGGCGTCGCCTTCGCCAACATCCTGCGCGGCGTGCCGCTGGACGCCGACCACGAGTACGTCGGCGGCCTGCTCGACCTGCTGCACCCGTACGCCCTGCTCGGCGGCGTGACCACCGCGGCGCTGTTCCTCACCCACGGCGCGGTGTTCATCGCCCTGAAGACCACCGGCGAGGTCCGCGACCGCGCCGGCGCCCTCGCCGTCAAGCTCGGCCTGGTCGCGGCGGTGGCCGCGGTGGCGTTCCTGACCTGGACGCTGAACATCCGCTCCAGCGCCGCCGCCGTGGTGCTCGCCATCGGCGCGGCCCTGGCCCTGCTCGGCGGCCTCGCCGCCGCCCGCGCCCGCCGCGAGGGATGGGCCTTCACCGGCACCGCCGTCGCGATCGCCCTGGCCGTGGCCACCCTGTTCGCGGCGCTGTTCCCCAACGTGCTGCCCTCGACCCTCGACGCGGCCGGCACGCTGACCGCCACCAACGCCGCCTCCACCCCCTACACCCTCAAGATCATGACCTGGGTGGCGGTGGTGTTCACCCCGATCGTGCTGGCCTACCAGGGCTGGACCTACTGGGTGTTCCGCAAGCGCATCGGGGTAGTGAACATCCCACAACACTGAAGACCTGCGGGGGCGCGGGGCGCGGGGCCGGATGCGAGGGGGTCGCACCGGCCCCGCGGCACGTCCCCACCCCGGGCAAAACCCGCCGCGCCCAACCCGACCGGCGCACTATCGTGGCCCGATGCCCGTCACCGTCCGCGAACTCACCGACGCCGAACTCCCCGACGCCTGGCAACTCGGCCGGCTGGCCTTCGGCTCCGACCCGCAACCCCCACCGGCCGCCACCACCAACCGAGCCGGCATGACCCGCTACGGCGCCTTCGACGACACCGGACGGCTACTCGGCAAAGCCGTCGACCTGCACCACGACCAGTGGTGGGCCGGACGCCCGGTCGCCGCCGCCGACGTCGCCGGGGTCGCCGTCGCCCCCGAGGCCCGCGGCCGGGGCGTCGCCCGCGCCCTGCTGCGCACCCTGCTACACGAGGCCCACGACCGAGGCGCCGCCGTCAGCGCCCTGTTCCCCACCGTCAGCGCCCCCTACCGCGCCTGCGGCTGGGAGATCGCCGGCACCCTGCGCACCGTCGCCCTACCCACCGCCACGCTGCCCCGACACCGACCCGCCACCCACCTGACCGTCCGCGCCGGCAGCCCCGCCGACCTCACCGCCGTCACCGACCTCTACGACCAGGTCGCCCGACACCGCTGCGGCATGCTCACCCGACGCGGCCCCCTGCACCACACCGACGACCTGCCCTACGACGGACTCACCCTCGTCGAGGAGCACGGACGACTCGTCGGCTACGCCGGCTGGAACCGCGGCCGCGGCTACGACCACCGCAGCGTCCTCACCGTCGACGACATCCTGGCCACCACCGCCGACGCCGCCCGCGAACTCGTCGGCGTCCTCGCCAGCTGGCACAGCGTCGCCCCCACCCTGCGCCTGACCCTGCTGCCCGGCGACGCCCTCGCCGCCGCCCTGCCCCTGGAGAACACCCGCGAACACGACCACGACACCTGGATGCACCGCCCCGTCGACGTCACCCGCGCCGTGCGCGACCGCGGCTGGCCACCACACGTACGCGGCACCGTCACCTTCACCCTCGACGACCCGCTCGCCGACTGGAACACCGGCACCTGGCAACTCGACATCGCCGACGGCGCCGCCGACCTGCGCCGCACCGACACCGACGCCGACCTGCACCTGAGCGTGCGCGGCTTCGCCCTGCTCTACACCGGCGCCACCACCGCGTCCGCCGCCGCCCAGGCCGGCCTGCTGCACCACCGCCCCGACGTCGCACCACACGCCCTGGACCTGCTCGCCGCCGGGGGAGCGGCCCACCTGCACGACTACTTCTGACCGCCCCCGTGTGCCGTGGCGGCCCCCGCCACGGCACACGGGCCGACGATCAACGAGCGTCGCGCAATTCCGCCAACCGTGCCTCGATCTCGGCCAACTCCGCGCGCAGCTTCTCCGCCTGCTGCTCCGCCTCCGCCCGCTCCGCGGCCAGGATCTGCTCCACCGCCTCCTGCACCCCCGGCACGTCCACCAGCGCCACCATCCGCAACGCCTCCGCCGGCTTCACCACGTACGGCTTCGCCAGCGCCTTCGCGCCCTGCTGCGCCGCCACCGTCCACTCACCCTCGGCATAGGCCAGCGTGACCGTCAGACCCGCCGGAGACTTCGGCCGCGCCGCCTTCACCGCCCGCCGCGCCGCCGGCTTCCCCTCCACCTGCTGCTCCACCTTCGGCTCCTCCCGCCGCGGCGCCGGCACCCGCGGCGTGTCCAACACGAACTCCGGCTCCGCCACCGGCTGCTCGACCGCCGGCTCCGACTTCGGCTCCGCCACCGGCCTACGCCCGGCGCCCTTCGGCGCGATCGCCACGTCACCGGGGGAGAACGGCAACTCGTCACGGCCGAACCGCACCACCACGAACTCGTCGGACACCGCCGGGTCGGTCAGCTCCACCACCTGACCCACCTGCCCGGCCACCTGCCCCGCCGACGCCGTGAACACCACCTTGGGCCTGCGACCCGCCGCCAACGCCTCCCGGATGCCCCGCACCTCGTCATCGGACAAACCCTGGCCCGCCATCACAGCCCTCTTTCGCACACGTGTCTGATTCCGCCCTTGATACCAGCCGCCACCGACAGAGAAAAGATCAACCCCCGAGCGCCCGCAACGCCTGATCCGCGTGCGCGTTCATGTCCAGCTCACTGTGGACCACCGCCAGCACCCGCCGATCCTGACCGATCACGAACGTCATCCGCCGCGTGCTCAACGCCCCCAACGGCAACCGCCGCCGCACCCCGAACGCCGCCGCCACCCGCCCGTCGACATCCGACAACAGCGGATAGTCGAACCCGTGCCGCCGGGAGAACGCCGCCTGCCGCCCCACCGAGTCCCGACTGATCCCCACCCGCTGCGCGCCCACCGCCGCGAACTCCGCCGCCAGATCCCGGAAGTGACAACTCTGCGCCGTACACCCCCGCGTCATCGCCGCCGGATAGAAGAACACCACCACCGGACCCGCCGCCAGGAACTCCGACAACCGACGCGGCGCACCCGTCTCGTCCGGCAACTCGAAATCCTCGACCACGTCACCGACACCGACACCACCCACCACACACCTCCACCTCGCCACGCACCGACGCCGAGAGCCTAGGTCACCCCCACACCGCCGCCACCTCACCGGCAACCGACGCCGCCTGCGCCCACCCCGCCCGCGCCGCCGCCGCCCGCCGCGCCGGATCCAGCACGTTACGCCCGATCGCCGCCCGCGCCACCCGGTCCGGCGACACCACCACCACCCGCGCCCCCGCCGCCCGCAACGCCGCCACCTGCGCCGACACCCGCGGCATCGGCCCGAAAGCCGCCGTCGTCGGCGCCAACACCACCACCCGCCGCGCCCCCACCGCCAGATCCGCGTTCACCGCCGACCGCACCCCACCGTCGACGAACCGACGACCCCCGATCGTCACCGGCGGCCACACCCCCGGCACCGCACAACTCGCCCCCACCGCATCCACCAACGACACCCCACTGTCCGCGTCGAACACCACGAACTCACCCGACGCCGCGTCCACCGCCGTCACCAGCAACCGCCGCGCCGGCCACCGCCGCACCGGCAACCGCGCCTCGATCACCGCCCGCCGCGCCGCCTCCGACCCGGTACGCGCCGCCACCGCCATCGCCCCGATCCGCGCCCGCGCCCGCACCGCGTCCCGGCCACGCCCACCCGCCCACACCAGACGCGCCACCACCGCCACCGAGAACCGCGCCGCCACCTCACCCTCCGGCGGCGCCAACTGCGCCTCGTACCCCTCCCGGACACCCCGCCCCGCACACCACTGCGCCCCCACCACCGACCCCGCCGAGGTCCCCACCACCAGATCCGCCCCGGCCAACTCCACACCCCGGCGCGCCAACCCCGCCAGCAGCCCCCACTCCCAGGCCACCCCGGTCACCCCGCCACCACCGAGCACCACCGCCCGCTCCACCCGCCACCTCCACCACGACGACGGCGGGGGCGCCGACATCGACGCCCCCACCTCACCTCAACGACCCCGCCGGCTCTGACACGGTACGCAGAACCGCGCGTGCGGCAGCACCTCCAACCGCTCCCGCGACATCGGCGCGGCACACCCCTCACACACCCCGTACCGGCCCTCCGCCAGCCGCGTCAACGCCCCGGTGACCTGCTCCAGCCCACGCCGGGTCGCCGCCACCAGCGCCGCCTGCGTGTCCACCTCACCCGGATCGCCGGTGTCCGCCGTCAGCTGCGTCAACCGCGCCGTCTGCTCCTCGAACTGCGCCGTCAGCGCCGCCCGCACACCACGCAACCAACGGTCGTCGGTGACATCGACATCAGTGCCCATCATCGTCTCCTGAAAAAGAAAAAGGGCCGAAGCTCGTAAGCTCCGCCCTGGGTGGCTGATCGTGGAAGACGAACACCACCGGCGGGCCCCGACCCGCCGGCACCGGACGGGGCTGCCCACCGGCCACCCGCGCCGCGCACCGGCCCCCGGCCACCCGCGCACCCGAGCGCCCGGTCACCCCGCCACGCACGGCAGAGCCCGCCGCCACCGAGGTGACGACGGCGCACACCACCGCCTGGCCGACCGGACCCATGCCCGACACCATAGGCCCGCGCCCACCGGAAACCAACCACGATCCACCACCGGCCCGCCACGGTAAGGTCACCCGCGACCACCAGGGCAGGGGAGAGGTCCATTGAATCCGGTCACCGTCATCACCGGCGGCAGCCGCGGCATCGGCGCCGCCACCGCCCGCCGCCTCGCCGCCGACGGCCACCACGTCGCCATCGGCTACCGCCGCGACCACCAGGCCGCCGCACAGGTCGTCGCCGACATCCGCGCCCACGGCCGCCAGGCCGTCGCCGTACCCGCCGACACCACCGACCCCGAGCAGATCCAACGCCTCTTCGACGCCGCCGCCGACCTCGGCCCCGTCACCGCACTGGTCAACAACGCCGGCGTCACCAGCCCCATCGGCGCCTTCACCGACCTGCGCGCCGACGACCTGCGCCACGTCGTCGACGTCAACCTCATCGGCTACGTCCTCTGCGCCCAACAGGCCGCCCGCCGACTCACCCGCGGCGGCGCCATCGTCAACATCTCCTCCGCCGCCGCCACCCTCGGCAGCCCCGGCGAATACATCCACTACGCCGCCGTCAAGGCCGCCACCGACACCCTCACCGTCGGCCTGGCCAAGGAACTCGCCCCACACGGCATCCGCGTCAACGCCGTCGCCCCCGGCATCATCCGCACCGACATCCACACCCTCTCCGGCGTGCCCGACCGGGCCGACTCCGCCGCCGGCCGCGTCCCCCTCGGCCGCGCCGGCGAACCCGACGAGGTCGCCGCAGCCGTCGCCTGGCTGCTCGGCCCCGACGCCTCCTACACCACCGGCGCGGTCCTGCGCGTCGCCGGCGGCCTCTGAGCCACCACCCTCAGGACCGGCCGAGGCCACCGTCGGGCAGCACGAACCGCCAGCGCCGGGCCCGCAACACCGGCACGACCCGCGCCACCGCCTCGACCGTCTGACTCCGATCACCACCCCCGTCGTGCAGCAGCACCACCGCACCCGGCGTCACCCCGTCACACAGCCGACGCACCAGCTCGTCCACCCCGGGCGGCTCCCAGTCGGTCACCGCCAGCCGCCAACCCACCGACGCCATCCCCAACCCCGCCGCCACCACCGGCGTGCCACCCCACGCGCCGTACGGCGCACGGAACCAGGGGACAGCAGCATCCGGAACGGCCCGCGCGATCGCGGCCCGCGTCTCCCGCAGATCCGCCTCGACCCGCGCGGCCGGCCACCGCGCCATGTCGTCGTGGCGCGTCGAATGGTTGCCCAGCACGTGCCCGGCCCCGACGATGCGCCGCACCACCTCCGGATACCGATCGACCTGCTCACCGTTGACGAAGAACACCGCCGGCACCGCGTGCGCGTCCAGCACGTCGAGCAGGCGGGGCGTGTGCACCGGATCCGGACCGTCGTCGAAGGTCAGGGCGACCCGTTTGCCCCGCCCCGGCACCGTGTCGACGATCCGGACCTTCGCCGCCGCCGTGCCGGCACGGCGACGCGGACCACGCGGGGGAGCGGTGGAGGACATCGGCGGACCTTCCCGAACGGGGGACGGGCCCGATCCCGCCCCGGAACGACAGAGGGACGCCCCGGGCCGGGATCCGACCCGGGGCGCCGACTACCGGGCGACGCCTAGCGGCGCGGACGGTGCGTGGCGCGGGGCAGCACGTACGGCGGACCGGCGAAGATCAGATCCGCCTTGACCTCCTGGTACGCCCGCTTCGGCCGGTACTGCTCGTCGTAGAGGGTGGCCAGACCCTCCGGCGGGTCGTCGAACCAGCCCGGCACCCACGAGTGCCGGTCGGAGAAACCCCACACCGTGTACGACAGGCAGTGCCGATCGGCCAGACACGCCTTCAGCAGCACGCTGAAGTTCGACGCGGACGCCTGCAACCGGGGATTGATCTCCTCGGAGTCACCCGCCTGCACACCCTCGGTGAGCCGGCTGCGCACGTCGACCTCGGTGAAGGCCGTGGCCAGGCCCAACGCGGAGAACCGCTTCAACGCGGCGGCGACCTGGAAGGTGTCGAAGTTGCCGTACTGGGTGCCGAGGTGCCCCTGACTGCCGACACCGTCGATCGGCACACCCTCGGCCAGCAGCCGCTTCGCCATGTCGTACACGAACTGGGTCTTGTCGTTCGCGGGATCACCCGAGCCGAACGCCTCGATGTTGTAGTCGTTGTAGAACAGCAGGGCCTTCGGATCGGCGGCACGGGCCCAGCGGAACGCGTCAGCGATGTACCCGGGCCCCAGGTGCTGGGCCCAGAAGCCCTTGTAGTGCAGGGTGGACGGAGTGTCCCAGGGGTCGCTGACGGCCTCGTTGACCACGTCCCACTGCCAGATCCTGCCCCGGTACCGGCTCACCACCGTGGTGATGTGCTCGCGCAGCAGCTCACGCAACTCCTCACGGCTGATCGACCCGTCGGCCACGCCACTGGTCAACCAGCCCGGCAACTGGTTGTGCCAGACCAGCACGTGCCCACGTACCCGCTGGTCGTTACGCCGGGCGAAGTCGACGAACGCGTCGGCCGGCCCCCAGTCGTAGCTGCCCCGGGTGGGCTCCAGGCTCTCCCACTTCATCACGTTCTCGGCGGTCACCGACGAGAACTCCGAAGCGGCGAGCTCGCGGTAGCGCGGATCGGCCGGATCGGCGAGGGCGTCCATGTCGACCGCCGTACCGATGTGCAGGCCGTGGCGCTGCCCGAGCGCGCCGAGGCTCTGCGCGGTCGGGTCGTAGGGGCGGCCGGCCGTGGCCGGCACCGTGTTCAGCATCGCGGCGGTCGCGACGGCGACCGCGGCGACGGCTGTCCACCGTCTCAGCTTCATCTCGTGTCCTTCCGGAGTGGACCACCACGCGGTGTCCGGGAGAGGTGGGGACTCCACGACGCCGCGTGGTGGTGCCGTGCGCGGGGGAATGCCGGCGTACGTGCCCGCCCGGGTGCAGGGCCGCGAACGCCGCCGATAGTTCCGGATCGACTTCCGTAACTTGACCGAAACGTTAGGAGCGGAGATCCCGGCCGGTCAACCACAAAGATTTCCGGAAATTGCTGAGGTGCCGCTGATCAGCGCGCCGACTGTGCGACCGTCGCCCCGGCGGCCCGGTCCTGAAAGTTTCGGCAGTGGGCTTCCAGGGTGGGCGAGCTGGTCGGGTGTCATTCCTGCAGGCGTCGGGAGTTTCGGTCGACGCGACCGATGCGGCCTGCCGCGTGGAGGGCTGCCGCACCGGCCCCGGCCGGGGCAGCGTCGGACGCGGGTGCGCAGGTCCAGCGAGTCGGTGCTGGCCCTGGGTGGTCACGTGGATCGCCGAGCCAGTAGGGCGCGTCGAGGGCGGCGGCGTTCGAGGTCAGAGCATCCGGCCCAGCGGCGCAGGCTGGGGGCTCACGCTCGCTGGAGCCCCTTCCGGCGGACTGCGCGCCGGTTCGATAATGCACATTATGTCAAGTAGGGCCTGGGCGCCCTCCCCGGGAGTGGGCATCCGTTCGCACGCCGGCGTGACGGCCAAGCCTCGCCAGGGCCGGCCGACCGGTTGCCGGTCACGCAGCCGAGCAGCGGCCAGCGCCTGCCGGCACCGCGACGGGCGCATGCTTCGAGACGCCCGGCCCGCTGCGGCTCTGGCTGGTCGCCGGTGACGATGTCGCCGAGCGGACACGCGTCGGTCTGGCCCGGGCGGCCGGACCGGACGCCAGGGTCTGCTTCCTGCAGCTGCGCATCCGGGCCGCTCCACGACGGCTGATCGACACCGGCCGACGCCGAGGTGACACTGCGCCTGGGCGCGCTTCCCAGACACGGGCGACTCCCCGGGCGTCGTGTCGCTGGGGTGTCACGCCATGGCGCATGCGGCTCAGCGCGGTCGCTGTTCCCCGGACCCGGCCTCGAAACGATTCCGGCCCTCTCCCCGACCCGCCCGGCTCGACGGGAAAGCGAATTTCCTGCATAATATCCCTTATGCATGACAAACGGGACGAATCGGTCGCACGGCTCATCGAGGAGTTCCTGACCGCGCGGGCCACCCGCAAGCCCTCCCCGCACACGCTGGAGGCGTACCGGCGGGACCTGCGCACCGTCGCGGCGCTGGTGGGCGAGGACGCCACCCCTCCCCTCCCCCTCGACCAGCTCATGATCTCCACCCTCTCCCCCCGGGTCATGCGTGCGGCGTTCGCCCGGTTCGCCGCTCCCCGGGCCGCGGCGTCGGTGCACCGGGCGTGGTCGAGCTGGAACGCGTTCTTCACCTTCCTGGTGGCCGAGGGGGTGGTGGCCGGCAATCCGATGCCGGCGGTGGGCCGCCCGCGTGCCCCGCTCCCCCAGCCCAAGCCGCTGCGCGGCGACGACACCCCGGAGGAACTGCTGGCCTCGGTGGCGCGCAAGGACGCCCGGCAGCGTGATCCGTGGCCGGAGCGGGACGTGGCGGTGGTGGCGTTGGCGCTGTGCGCGGGGTTACGCCTGTCGGAGCTGCTGGCGTTGCGGGTGTCGTCGGTGGGTGGCCGGGCCGGTGAGCGGCGGGTGGACGTGGCGGGCAAGGGTGGCCGGCCGCGGGTGGTGCCGATCGAGCCGGAGTTGGACCGGGTGCTGGCGGCCTATCTGGACAGCCGGGCGCGACGGTTCGGGGCGCGCAGCGTACGGCCGGATTCGCCGCTGTTGGTGGATCGGCGTGGTGAGCCGCTGCGCCGGGGTGGTCTGCAGTACCTGGTGGACTCCTGTTACCGGCGGGCGGGCATCGGTGACCGGGTGCCCCGGGGGGCACGGTTGCACGCGTTGCGGCACACGTTCGCGACGCGGTTGGCGGAGGACGGGGCGAGCGCGGCGGAGATCATGCGGTTGCTGGGGCATGCGTCGTTGGCGTCGTCGCAGACGTACATCGAGGTGACGGCGGGTCAGCAGCGGGCGGCGGTGCGGTCGAACCGGACGCACCGGGTGTTGTCGGGGCTGTTGACGCCGGCTGCGGAGTCGTGAGCGCGGCGGGCGGTGGTCGGGCCGAGGGGGTCGCCGTCGTGGCGCGGGCGGTGTGGCAGGCTTGCCGGTGGTACGCGACTGGCGGCACGGGGATGGGTGAACCATCGGGGAGCTCGTCGCGGGGGTCGACCGCCTGGGCCTCCGTGGGCGGGGTGAGCCATGTCCGTTTCCTCTTCTTCTCCGACCGGCTCGGCTCGGCTGCTGCCGGGTGGGCCGGTGGCGGAGCGTGTCCTGGCCGAGGTGGCCGAGGGTGTGGCGGCGCTGCGGGCGGCCGGGGTGACGCCGTCGTTGGCGACGGTGCTGGTCGGTGACGACGACGCGAGCGCGGGGTACATCCGGATCAAGCAGCGGCAGGCGGCGGAGTTGGGTTTCGCGTCGCCGCACGTGCATCTGCCGGCGTCGGCGTCGCAGGCGGATCTGCACGCGGTGTTGGCGGATTTCAACGCCGATGCGGGGGTGCACGGGGTGCTGGTGCAGCATCCGATTCCTGGGCATCTGGACTACGACCGGGCGTTGCAGGTGCTGGATCCGGACAAGGACGTGGACGGGATGCATCCGGTGAACATGGGCCGGTTGGCGTTGGGGTTGCCGGGTCCGTTGCCGTGTACGCCGGCGGGGATCGAGGCGTTGCTGGCGTACCACGGGGTGCCGGTGGCGAGTCGTGAGGTGGTGGTGCTGGGTCGGGGGGCGACGTTGGGGCGGCCGTTGGCGATGTTGTTGGCGCAGAAGCGGGCGACGGCGAACGCGGCGGTGACGGTGGTGCACACCGGGGTGGCGGACTGGCCGCGGTACACGCGGCGGGCGGAGATCCTGGTGGCGGCGGCCGGGGTGCCGGGGATCGTGCGGCCGGAGCACGTGCGTCCGGGTGCGGTGGTCGTCGGTGGTGGGGTGCGGTACGAGGGGCGGCGGTTGCTGCCGGACGTGGACGAGTCGTGTGCGCGGGTGGCGGGGGCGATCACGCCGAGGGTCGGTGGGGTGGGTCCGACGACGGTGGCGATGTTGTTCCGTAACGCGTTGCGGGCGGCGCGGGGTCGGTCCTGAATCAGGTCTTTCTTCGGATGTGTGCGGTTGGCCGGTGTCGGTGCGGGTCGCCGTGGTGGTGGGCGTAGGGCGCACGGATGAGGTGGCGCCGGGGCCGGTGGTGGTGCGCACCATCTGGTCATGGTGGACACGGGTGCGTTTCTGCGCGGTGCGCGGGCGAAGGCGTCGGTGCTGACCGGTCGGTTGGGCGAGTTGGTCGGGTGTGAGTCCCCGCCGGGGGACGTGGCGGCGTTGACGGCCTGTGCCGATCTGTTGGACGCCTGGGGCGGTGCGGTGCTGGGTCGGCCGGCGCAGCGGGTGGTGGTGGATGGTCTGCCGCATCTGCTGTGGCCGGCGCGGCGGCAGCGGGTGTTGTTGCTGGGGCACTTCGACACGGTGTGGCCGGCGGGCACGATTCGGGAGTGGCCGTTCTCGGTGGACGGTGACGTGGCCACGGGGCCGGGTGTGTGTGACATGAAGGCCGGCATCGTGCAGATGTTGGCCGCGTTGGAGTTGCTGGCGGACGTCGATGAGGTGGGGTTGCTGCTCACCTGTGACGAGGAGAGTGGTTCTCCGGGGTCGCGGGCGTTGATCGAGGAGCAGGCGCGGCGCTCGGGTGTGGTGCTGGTGGGTGAGCCGGCGACGGAGGCCGGTGAGTTGAAGGTGGCGCGCAAGGGTGGCTCGGTGTACCGGGTGGAGGTGCAGGGTCGGGCGGCGCATGCGGGTGTGGAGCCGCACCGGGGGGTGAACGCCGGGGTGGAGTTGGCGTATCAGGTGTTGGCGGTGCAGGGGTTCGCGTCGGGGGCGACGAGTGTGACGCCGACGGTGTCGTCGGCGGGGACGATGACGAATGTGGTGCCGGAGTCGGCGGTGCTGGCGGTGGACGTGCGGGCGTGGACCCGGGAGGAGTTGCATCGGGTGGACGCGCGGATGCGGGCGTTGCGGCCGCGGTTGGCGCAGGCGCGGTTGCGGGTCAGTGGGGGGATCAACCGGTATCCGATGCCGGTGGAGGTGGCGGCGCCGTTGTTGCGGTTGGCGCAGCGGTCGGGGGTGGAGTTGGGGTTGTCGCCGGTGCGGGGGGTGCGGGCGCCGGGGGCGTCGGATGCGAACTTCACGGGTGCGTTGGGGGTGCCGACGTTGGACGGGCTCGGTGGTGTGGGTGGTCTGCCGCACGCGCGTGGCGAGTACGTGGAGGTGTCGCGGATGCCGGAGCGGGTGGCGTTGTTGGCGGCGGTGGTGTCCCGGGTGCTCGCCGGTGAGGGGCCGCAGGTGGATGCCGTGTCGGTGGGGGCGGGTCGGGGGCCGGCCTGACGGAGGGTGTTCCTGGCGTCACCGTCGCCGATACCCTGTCGGCGGGCCGCTGCGGGTCGGCCCGGCCGACTGGAGGGGCGGGAGCGCGGCATGGTGGGTGGGCAGGGTGGTCCCCGGTTCGGGGTGGAGGAGGAGTTCCTCGTCGTCGATCCGGTGAGCAGGTGTGTGACGCCGGCGGCGGCGGTGGTCGTGGAGGGGGCGGCGCGGCGGCTGGGTGGGCGGGTCGGGGGTGAGATCACCTCGTTGCACGTGGAGACGCGGACGTCGCCGGTGGGTTCGGGTGAGGAGTTGCTGGGTCAGCTCGTGGAGGCTCGTGAGGTGGTCGGCGAGGTCGCCCGGGAGCGGGGGGTGCGGGTGGTGGCGAGTGGCACGTCGGTGCTGGCGGGTGCCGCCGCTCCCCCGGTGACGCGGGGGGCGCGGCAGGAGCGGGGTACGCGGACGTTTCGTGGTCTGCACGACGAGTTGGCCATCTGCGCGTTGCACGTGCATGTGGAGTTCCCGGATCGGGAGCGGGCGTTGCTGGTGGGTAACCATCTGCGGGCGCATCTTCCGCTGTTGGTGGCGTTGTCGGCGAATTCGCCGTTCTGGGAGGGGCGCGATTCGGGGTACGCCAGTTGGCGGACGGTGGTGTGGGGGCGGTGGCCGGTGGCGGGTCCGCCGCCGCGGTTCACCTCGCTGGCGCATTACGAGCGGGTGGTGCGGATGTTGACGGCGGCGGGGGCCACGGTGGACGCGGGGACGTTGTTCTGGGACATCCGTCCGTCGGTGACGCATCCGACGCTGGAGGTGCGGGTGTCGGACGTGCCGGTGACGGCGCAGGAGTCGGCGTTGGTGGCGATGGTGGTGCGGGCGTTGGCGGTGGTGGCGTCGGAGGCGGTGGATCGGGGGGATCCGGGTCCGGAGATCGCGGGTGAGCTGTTGCGGGCGGCGTACTGGCGGGCGGCGCGTGACGGTCTGGAGGGTGAGCTGTTGGACGTGGGCAGTGGGGGGTTGCGTCCGGCGCGGGAGTTGGTGGCGGAGTTGGTGGCGTCGGTGGGGCCGGTGTTGGCGGATCTGGGGGACGCGGCGCTGGTGGATCGGTGTCTCGGGGAGCTGTTGGCGGTCGGTAGTGGTGCGGCGCGGCAGCGTGAGGCGGTGCGGCGGCGGGGGCGGTTGACCGACGCGGTGGATTTCCTGGTGGCGGGGACGGCCGGGTCGGTGAGTCGGGTATCGGCGTGAGGCAGGGCTTATCCGCGTAAGGGGTGCCCTGTCCGGTCGGGTGATGATGGGTCGGACGGGAGGAGTCGTCATGGGTCTGGTGGTGCGGGACGCGGCGTCGGTGATGACGGCGGGGCAGATGGTCGGGGCGGCGCGGGAGTTCGCCGACCGGATGGCGACGCGGCGTTCGATTCGCCATTTCTCGTCGGAGCCGGTGCCGATGGAGGTCATCGAGGAGGCGGTGCGGGCGGCGGGGACGGCGCCGAGTGGGGCGAACCTGCAGCCGTGGCGGTTCGTGGTGGTGACCGACGGGGAGCGTAAGCGGCGGCTGCGGGAGTTGGCGGAGGCCGAGGAGCGGGAGTTCTATGCGCGTCGGGCGTCGCCGCAGTGGTTGGAGGCGGTGGCGCCGATGCGTACGGACTGGCGTAAGCCGTTCCTGGAGGTGGCGCCGGTGGTCGTCGTCGTGTTCGAGGTGCATCAGGGTCCGCGTACGCCGAAGCCGTACTACGTGAAGGAGTCGGTGGGGATCGCGGTGGGGTTGTTGATCGCGGCGTTGCATCAGGCGGGCCTGGCGACGTTGACGCACACGCCCAGCCCGATGCGGTTCCTCAACGAGGTGTGTGAGCGGCCGGCGGAGGAGCGGCCGTACGTGGTGATGCCGGTGGGTTTCCCGGCGCCGGACGCGTGGGTGCCGGATCTGGAGCGTAAGCCGTTGTCGGAGGTGCTGGTGCGCCGGTGAGGGTGGTCCTCACCGGTCGGTGGTCAGTTCGCGGGCGAACCAGGTGCGCAGGGGTGTGACGTGCCGGTCGGGGCGTCGCCATTCGGCGAGCAGGTCTTCGAGCAGGTGCAGTTCGTCGACGAGGGTGTCGCCGTGCCAGCGGCGGACGACGGGGTGGATGAAGGCGCTCTCGCTGGCGCGGTCGGGTTGGGGGTGTCGGGCGATGGCGAAGACGTCGCCGTAGTCGTCGCGTCCCCAGCGGAGGCTGACGGTGTAGTAGTGGGTGCTGTCGCGGAAGCGGCGGCGGGCGTAGTCCTCGGGCAGGTCGGTGTAGTGGTGCAGTCGGCCGTCGTGCAGGACGAGGGCGTCGCAGAGGAATTCGAACTGGGTCCACAGGGCGGAGCTCCAGTTGACCCGGTCGAGCACCAGGGTGGTGAGGGTGTCGGGGTCGGCGGGGACGTCGGTGTGCGGTAGTGGGGTGTCGTCGTAGCGTTCGCGCAGCAGGGCGGTGAGGGTGCGCAGGTTGTACCGGAAGCCGTCGATGAAGGCGGACGAGGCGCGTTTGAAGTCGCGGTCCTGGGCGATGGTGCCGGCGAAGTAGAGCCCGTCGACGTTGACCGACTGCCAGTCGGGGTCGGTGGCGGGCATCCGGCCGTTGGGGGTCATCCGGGGTGCGCAGGTGGGGTCGAACATGGTGGTGTCCATGGCGAAGCCGGTGCAGCGCAGGACGGTGTCGTACTCCATGACGGCGGTTTCGCCGTCGGCGTGGGTGTAGGTGAGGTGGACCTGGTAGCGGTTGCCGGTGGGGCGGATGTCGTCGATGACGCAGTCGAGGACGGAGTGCAGGGTCTTGAACTGGTAGCTGTCGAGGACGGCGCCGTGGTGTCCGCGTACGTCGCCGGGGTGTTTGGTGTTCCAGGCCAGGCGTAGTGGTCGGGGGCTGGCCAGGTGGATCATGGCGGCGTGGCCGAGCATCGACGAGGCGGTCTCGAACGCGGAGTTGCCCTTGCCGAGGATCAGGACGCGTTGTCCGGCGTAGCTGGCGGGGTCGGTGTCCATCGCCTCGTAGCCGACGGCGTGTTCGATGCCGGGTACGTCGGGGATGTGGGGTCGGCCCCATCCGGTGGCGACGATGACGCATCGGGCGTGCAGTCGGCCCTGGCTGGTGTGGACGGCGAAGCTGCCGTCGTCGAGGCGTTCGATGCGGCGCACGTCGGTGTCGTAGCGCACGGCGAGTTGGTGGTAGCGCTGGAAGTCGGTGAGGTAGCGGACCATGTCGTCGGCGTGTGGGAAGTATTCGCTGCTGTACTTGGGGAACAGCAGGTCGGCGGGTTCGTGCAGCAGGCTGTTCCAGTCCCAGCGCAGCCGGATCTCGGGGTCGGTGCTGACGGCGTGGACCTTGTTGAGGGAGATCAGTCGCCGGTGGCGGGGGAAGCGGCGGAAGAACTCGGCGGGCGCGGGGGCGCGTTCGACGGTGACGTAGTCGCAGCCGGCCTGTTGCAGGTAGTAGCTGAGTTGGATGCCGGCGGGGCCGGCGCCGATGATGACGTACCGGTGGGCCTCGGTCCGGTCGGGGGTGTCGGCGGCCGGCGTCGGGTGCGCGGGAAGTGTGACCACGACAGTGACCTTCACCGATCGGTGGTGGTGTGTCAACGGTGGGTGAGCGGTGGGTCGGGTGGGTTCGCGGTGATGATCCGGCTTGTCGCCGCGAACGGACGGGGTGGCCTCGGCCGGACGGTCAGCCGAGGTCGACGACGAGGGGCCGGTGGTCGGAGATGGCCGAGCGGGGGGTGTGCACGGCGGTGACCGGGGGCAGCCGGTCCAGGCCCTGCCGGTCGGCGAGGACGTGGTCGAGTTGTACGCGGGGGTTGGCGGCCGGGTAGGTGGGGTGGCGGCCGAGGGGTTGCCAGCCGGTGAGCAGGCGGGCGGGGCCGGCGGGCAGGTTGAGGTCGCCGAGCAGGATGCGGGGTGCGGGCAGGGCGCGCAGGGCGCGTACGACCCGGCGGAGTTGGTGGGCGTTCCAGCCGGGGACGAAGGACAGGTGGGTGGCGGCGACGGTGAGGGGCCCGTGGGGGGTGTCCAGGACGGCGGCGAGCACGACGCGGGGTTCGTCACGCAGCAGGACGAGTCCGCCGCCGGGGCCGGGGATGTAGATCGGGGATCGTACGGGTGCGGGCTTGAGGCGGGTGACCTGCCAGGTGCGTACCGGGTGGCGGCTGATCAGGCCGACGCCGTAGCAGGGTTCGCCGTGGCCGTCGTCGTCGTGGCGCAGGGGGCGGAAGGTTTCGCCGGGGGTGCCGACGACGGCGGCGGCGAAGCGGTGTTCGGGGGCGCCGAGGGCGCGGGCGGCGATGGCGGTGAGGTCGAGGTTGCCGCTGCGGGACTGGTCGCGGTCGACCTCCTGCAGGGCGAGGATGTCGGCGTCGAGGGCCTTGACGGCGGTGGTGAGCCGGTCGGGGTCGACGAGGCCGTCGTGCAGGGAGCGGCCGTGCAGCAGGTTGAACGTCGCCAGGCGCACCCTTGCACCCTACGTCGGCGTGGCATGGTTGCCGGGTGGTCAAGGTGTTGCTGTGTTCGATGCTGGTGTTCGTCGCGGTGGCGGCGGCGGGGTTGTGGGTGCGTCGGCGGCGGGGTCGGTGAGGTGTCGGACCTGCGGTGAGGTGGCCCACAGGGTGGCGCGGCGGGTCGCGGTGGGTGGGCAGAATGGCCGGCCGTGGACCTGGACCCGTTGTCGTTGACCACCCTGCTCGCCGCGGCCGCGATGGCCGGGTGGGTCGACGCGGTGGTCGGTGGTGGTGGGTTGCTGTTGTTGCCGGCGTTGCTGGTGGCGGCGCCGGGGGTGCCGGTGGCCACGGCGTTGGGCACGAACAAGTTGGCGGCGATCGCGGGCACGTCGACGGCGGCGGTGACGTACGCGCGGCGCACGAAGCTGGACTGGGCGGTGGCGGGGCCGTCGGCGGCGGTGGCGGTGTGTTGTGCCGGGGTGGGGGCGGCGCTGGCCGGTGCGGTGCCGGCGCGGGCGTACCGGCCGGTGGTGCTGGTGGTGCTGGTGTCGGTGGCGTTGTTCGTGGTGTTGCGGCCCCGGTTGGGGGTGGTGGCGCAGCCGCAGCGGCGGACCCGGGTGCGGGTGGCCGCGGCGGTGGCGGTGGCCGGGGTGGGCATCGCGTTGTACGACGGGTTGATCGGGCCGGGTACGGGCACGTTCCTGGTGGTGGCGTTCACCGCGTTGGTGGGTGCGGACTTCGTGCAGGGTTCGGCGATGGCGAAGGTGGTCAACGCGGGCACGAACCTGGGGGCGTTGGTGGTGTTCGCGGCGACGGGGCACGTGTGGTGGCTGCTGGGCGCGGCGATGGCGGTGTGCAACGTGGCCGGGGCGATGCTGGGCGCGCGGATGGCGTTGCGCCGGGGTGCCGGGTTCGTGCGGGGGGTGCTGCTGGTGGTGGTGTTGGCGCTGGTGGTGAAGCTGGGCTGGGACCAGTGGGCGGGTTGAGCCGGGGCGCCGGCCACGGGTGAGCCGTGGCCGGCGGCGCGGGGGGTCAGGCGTGCCGGACGACGTCGTCGTGGTCCAGGCGGGGCAGGCGGTGCAGCCAGGCGTCGGGGCCGGGGTGGCCGATGTTGACCAGTAGCAGGGACTTCCAGCCGGTGCCGGCGAAGAACTCGGCGTCGACGCCGGCGGTGTCGAAGCCGGCCATCGGGCCGGCGGCCAGGCCGGCGGCGCGTACGCCGAGCAGGAAGTAGCCGATCTGCAGGGTGGCGTTGAACCGGGCGGTCCGCTCGCGGCCGGCGGGGTCGGCGGCGAAGTGTTCGCGCAGGCCGGGGCGGACGGGGAAGATCCGGTCGAGGTGTTCGTGGAAGTCGGTGTCGACGGCGAGGACGGCGACGACCGGGGCGGTGGCGGTCTTGGCGCGGTTGCCGTCGGCGACGTGGGGCAGCAGTCGTTCGCGGCCGGCGCCGGGGCGCAGGTAGAGGATCCGCAGCGGCTGGCTGTTCATCGCGGTCGGCGGGTACTTGGCCAGGTCGTAGACGGCTCGCAGCTGTTCGTCGGTGACGGGGGCGTCGGTGAAGGTGTTGGCGGTGCGGGCCTCGGTGAACAGTTGCGCCTGCGCGTCGGGGTGCAGGGTGATCAGGTGTTCGGGCAGGACGTCGGTCATCGATCTTCCTCTGTCGCTCGGCAGGGGGGGCACTGCTGCGAGGGTAGCAGCTAGCTTTTTAGTAGTGCCTCCGATGCGGTGAGGGCCACGTATGCTGGGCCCATGACGTCCACTCCTCCGGCCGACGGGGGCGCCCGCGCCTGCCCCGGGGGGCTCACCCGGGCGTTCGCGTTCCTGGGCAAGCGGTGGAACGGCATGATCCTGGGCACCCTCACCGAGGGGCCGGCCGGGTTCGCCGAGTTGGCCCGCGCGCTGCCGGGGATCAGCGAATCGGTGCTGTCGGACCGCCTCGGCGAGCTGGCCCGCGTCGGCCTGGTGCAGCGCACCGTCCGGGAGGGCCCACCGCTGGGGGTCAGCTACCAGCTCACCGACCGGGGCGCGGCCCTGCTGCCCGCCCTGCGGGCGTTGGCCCGCTGGGGCGACGAGAACCTGCCCGCCGAGGCGTCCGGGGGCCGCTGAGCCCGATGCCGGTCCGCGCCGAACACGACCGCGCCACCCTGGCGGCGCTGCTGCGCCGCGATCCGGTGCTGCACGCCTACCAGCTCGGCGACCTCGACGACTTCTTCTGGCCGTACACGTCGTGGTTCCGCCGCGACGACGAGGTGGCGCTGCTGTACCACGGGGTCGACGAGCCGGTGCTGATCGCCCTGGCCCCGCCGCAGCGACGCGACGCGCTCGCGGCGCTGCTCACCGACCTGGCGCCGGTCCTGCCGGCCCGCCTGTACGCGCACCTGTCCCCCGGCCTGGCGCAGGTGCTGCGCCGCTGGTACCGGATCCCGGACGGCGCCGCGCATCACCGGATGGCGTTGACCGACCCGGCGCGGCTGGCCGGTGTCGTCCCGGCCGGGGAGCCGCTCGGCGGCGCCGACCTGCCCGCGCTGCGCGCCCTGTACGCCGAGGCGTACCCGGGCAACTTCTTCGACGCGCGGATGCTCGACACCGGCCAGTACGTCGGGATCCGCCGCGACGGCACGCTGGTCGCCGTCGCCGGGGTGCACGTGTTCTCGCCCGCCTACCGGGTGGCGGCGCTGGGCAACGTCACCACCCACCCGGCCGTACGGGGCCAGGGGCTCGCCGCGGCGGCCGTCGCCGCGCTGTGCGCGCGGCTGCGCCCGCACGTCGGGCAGATCGTGCTCAACGTACGCGCCGACAACCAGCCCGCCGTGCGGCTGTACGAACGGCTGGGTTTCACCCGGGCCGCCGACTTCGGCGAGCACCGGTTGACCCGACTCGACCTGTCGTGACCCGCCTCGACCTGTCGTGACCGGCAGCATGTCCAGTCGACACGCACGGTCAGGTACCCGACGCCGGCCTGGACTCGTGTCGGACCGGCCGGCGTCCCACGGCCCCCTAGCGTCTCCCGGCAGAGGCCGCGTCATCACGCGGCGGAGCTGAAGGAGCACACATGGCAGTGACAACACGGGCGGGCAGACGGTGGGCGGTCCTCGCCGCCGCCGTGGCCGCCCTGGTGGGTGTCGCCGGCGCGCCGGCGTACGCGGCGCCGGGCGTGACCCCGGCGGTGGTGGCCACCTCCACCGATCCCGGCACCAGCATCGACGTCGACAAGGTCGTCTCCACCCCGCCGATCCCGCCGCGGCCCGACGTGGTGCTGCTGGTCGACACGACCGGCAGCATGGGCGGGGTCATCAGCGACGTGCAGGCCAACCTGCAGCAGGTGATCGACAACGTGCGCGCCGCGCAGCCGAGCGCGCAGTTCGCGGTCGCCTCGTACCGCGACGAGGGTGACGGCGCCGAGCTGTTCCGGGTGCGGCAGAACCTGACCGACGACGCCACCGCGCTGCAGACCGCGGTCAACGGGCTGGCCCCGGGCGGCGGCGGGGACGTCCCCGAGGCGTGGGTGAACGCGCTGTTCCAGGTCTCCGACGGGGCGATCGCCTACCGCGCCGGCAGCAGCCGGATCGTGGTGCTCGTCGGTGACGCCCCCAGCCACGACCCCAGCGCCGGGCACACCCTGGCGCAGGCCACCACCGCCCTGCAGGCCGACGAGGCCCGGGTGCTGGCGGTCAACGTCAGCGGTGGCGGCGGTGGCCTGGACGCCACCGGGCAGGCCAGCGCCGTCGTCGCCGCCACCGGCGGCCAGCTCGTCGGCAGCACCCCGGACACCGTCACCGAGGCCATCCTCGGCGGCCTGCGCGACCTCGACGTCACCGTCACCCCGACGGTGACCTCCTGCGACGCGGGGCTCGGCGTCACCTTCGACGCGCCCTCGCGGACCCAGCAGAGCGGCACCGACGTGCCGTTCGCCGAGACCATCACGGTCGCCGCCGGCGCGCCGCAGGGCGCCACCCTGCACTGCACGGTGGACTTCCTGCTCAACGGCCTGTCCGGTGGGGCGGCGTTCGTCCAGCGGATCAGCGTGACGGTCAACGACGTCACCCCGCCGGTCGTGGTCGTCGACGACCAGACCGTCGAGGCGACCAGCCCGGCCGGCGCGGTCATCGACTACCCGGCCACCGCCACCGACAACGTCGACGGTCCGCTCACCCCGACCTGCGTGCCCCCGCCGGGCAGCACGTTCGCCCTCGGCGACACCTCGGTGACCTGCACCGCCACCGACGCCGCCGGCAACGTCGGCAGCGACACCGCCACGATGCGGGTGGTGGACACCACCGCGCCGAGCACGCAGTGCGTGCCGACGAACAACCCCAGCGGGGACAACACCCCCGGCTCCTACAACCCGGACGGGTTCTACCAGCTCACCTCGACCGACATCGTCGACACGGCGGTGCAGGTCTTCATCGGTGACGCGGCCGACCCGAGCGTGAAGTTCGGTCCGTTCCCCGCCGGCACGAAGATCAAGCTGGTGCAGGCGCCGGGCGCGCAGTCCAAGGTCAAGGACGGCACCGGCGACATCGACTACAAGGTGACGCTGCGCGGCGACGCGATCATCACCGGTGTGGACGACTCCGGCAACACCTCCACCGCGACCTGCCTGGTGGCCCCGCCGCCGAAGTGATCCACGAGCGGCTGGGGGCGGCCGACCGGTCGCCCCCAGCCCGCGCCGGTCAGCGGCGACGGCTCGGCGAGTCGAAGCGGCCGGCGCGGATCTCGCGCAGCGCCCGGCGCCGGGTCTCCCCGCGCAGCGTGTCGACGTAGAGCCGCCCGTTCAGGTGGTCGGTCTCGTGCTGCAACGCCCGGGCCAGGAACCCGCTGCCGGAGATGGTCAGCGGCTCGCCGTGCCGGTCGACGCCACGCACCGTGGCGTGCATCGCCCGCCGGGTCGGGAAGTACAGCCCGGGGATCGACAGGCAGCCCTCGTCGTCGTCCTGCGACTCCTCCGACAGCTCGATGACCGGGTTGACCATGTGCCCGCGGTGCCCGTCGGCGTCGTAGACGAACACCTGAGCGCTCACCCCGATCTGCGGGGCGGCCACCCCGGCCCGCCCGGGCGCGCCGGTCAGGGTGTCCATCAGGTCGTCGACCAGGTGCTGCAACTCGGCGTCGAAGCTGGTCACCGGCTCGCAGGGGGTGCGCAGCACGGGATCGCCGATGATCCGGATCGGGCGTACGGTCATGGCGAAGAGGCTATCGGCCCGTCACGCCCCGGCAGGCCCCGCCCCGCCTCGGCGCTCACCGATCAGCACGGCCACTCCGTCGAGGATGCGGGCCAGCCCGAACTCGAAGGCCCGCCCCGGGTCGGAGGGACCCTGGTACTCCTGGCCGGCGGCGGTGCCGACCCGGGCGGCGGTGGGGAAACGCTGCGGGTCCATCACCTTCTCCAGGTAGGGCGCGTGCGCCCGCCACCACTGCTCATCGGTCATGCCGGTGCGCTGGGCGGCCTGGGCGGCCTCCACCGCGCCGCGTACGGCGCCGTGGACGTAGCCGTCGAGGAGGGTGATCACGGCGTCCATCTCCAGGTCGCTCAGGCCGACGCCCTCCACGGCGCGCAGTTCGTACTCGTACTTGGCGGTGACGTTGGGGCCCAGCGGCGGGCGGGTCGTGGCGACCTGCAACAGCCACGGGTGGCGCAGGTACAGCGCCCAGTTCTCCCGGGCGATCTGCTCCAGGCGACCGCGCCAGCCGCCGTCGACGTCCCGCGGGCGGGCGGTCTCGCCGTAGACGGTGTCGAGCATGACGTCGAGCAGCTCGCCCTTGCCGGGCACGTGGGTGTAGAGGGACATGGTGCCCACCCCGAGGCGCTCGGCGACGCGCCGCATGGACAGCGCGGCCAGCCCCTCGGCGTCGGCGACCTCGATGGCGGCGCGGACGATCCGCTCGACGCTCAGCTCGCCGCCCTTGCGGCTGGTCTTCTCCCGGGTCCGCCAGAGCAGCGCGAGGCTGCGCGCGGGGTCACCGGTGCCGCTGTACTCGACGCTCATGGCGCCACCCTACCGTCCCTCGTACCGTATGGTGTACGGTACAACGCACGGTCACGGGGAGAGGGGTCGTCCATGCCGGTCATCGAGGTGCACGGGCTACGCAAGCGCTACGGCGACACCGACGCCCTCACCGGCGTCGACCTGAGCGTGCAGGCCGGCACGCTCTGCGCGGTGCTCGGCCCCAACGGCGCCGGCAAGAGCACCCTGGTGCGCGTCCTCACCACCCTGCTGCGCGCCGACGCCGGCACCGCCCGGGTCGCCGGGCACGACGTGGCCCGCCATCCCGAACGGGTACGCGCCCACATCGGCCTGGTCGGTCAGCACACCGCCGTCGACGAGGTCCTCGGCGCCCGGCAGAACCTGGTGCTCTTCGGCCGGCTGCGTCACCTCTCCCCCGCCCGCGCCCGCAGCCGCGCCGAGGAGCTGCTGCAGCGCTTCCGGCTCACCCACGCCGCGCACCGGCCCGTCGGCACGTTCTCCGGCGGCATGCGCCGTCGCCTGGACCTGGCCGCCGCGCTGATCGGTGACCCGCCGGTGCTCTTCCTCGACGAGCCCACCACCGGGCTGGACCCCCGCTCCCGCGGCGAGCTGTCCGACGCCGTACGCGCGCTGGTCGCCGCCGGCAGCACCGTGCTGCTCACCACCCAGTACCTGCAGGAGGCCGACCAGCTCGCCGACACCGTGCGCATCGTCGACCACGGCCGCGTCGTCGCCGCCGGCAGCCCCGAGCAGCTCAAGGCCACCCTCGGCGGTGACCGCGTCGAGGTGCGGCTGCACCACGGCGACCACCTCGCCCCGGCCGCCGCGACGATCGGCGCGGCGATCGGCACGACGCCGCGCATCGAGGCCGACCGGCTGCGGGTCAGCGTCGAGGTCACCGACCGGGTCGCCGCCGTCGGCGCCGTGCTGCGCGCCCTCGAACACGCCGGGCTCACCGCCGCCGACGTGGCGCTGCGCCGCCCCACCCTCAACGAGGTCTTCCTGCGGCTGACCGCCGAGCGTCACCAGGAGGTGGTCGCGTGAGCGTCCTCGCCCCGCACCGGCTGCGCTGGGTCGCCGCCGACACCGCCACCCTCACCGGCCGCGCCCTGACCCACTGGGTGCGCCAACCCGTCCCGTTCGCCGTCGGGCTGCTCTTCCCCGTCCTGCTGGTGCTGATGTTCGCCTACCTGTTCGGCGGCGCGATGCGCGTGCCCGGCGGCGGCGACTACCGCGAGTTCCTGCTGCCCGGCATGTACGCCATGACGATGGCCTTCGGCGTCGAGACCACGTACACCGCCGTGGCCACCGACAGCGCCCGGGGCGTCACCGACCGGTTCCGGTCGCTGCCGATGGCGTCCTCGGCGGTGGTCACCGGCCGCGCCGTCGCCGACCTGCTGCACGCCACGGCCGCCCTGGCCGTGCTGCTGGCCTGCGGTGTCGCGCTCGGCTGGCGATGGCACCACGGCCCGCTGGCGGCGCTGGCCGCCGTCGGGCTGCTCCTGCTGCTGCGCTTCGCGCTGATCTGGGTCGGTGTCCACCTGGCCCTGCTGCTGCGCAGCCCCGAGGCGGTGGCGGCGCTGCAGATCGTCGTCTGGCCGGTCGGCTTCACCTCCAACGCCTTCGTCGCCCCCGAGACCATGCCCGGCTGGCTGGCCGCGCTCGCCGAGTGGAACCCGCTGTCGGCCACCGTCGCGGCCTGCCGGCAGCTGTTCGGCAACCCCGGCTGGGGTGGCGACTCCCTCGCCGCGCAGCACGCCGTCCTCCTCGCCGTGGCCTGGCCGCTGCTGCTGACCGCCGTGTTCCTGCCGCTGTCCGTGCGCCGCTGGCGGCGGCTGAGCCGGTGAGGAGGACCCGCGTGAGCACCCCCGTCCTGCCCCGGGCCGCCGCGACGGCCCCACCCGCACATGACCGGACCGGCGACCCCGCAGGAGCATCCGTGACGATCGGCCGTTACGCGGTCACCTTCAGCCCCGCCGACCCGCCCCGCGCCGGGACACTGCTGCTCTGGTCACCCGACGGTGACGCGCCACCGGCCGGGCCCGGCACGTCCGCGCAGGTGAGCCTGGCGACGCCGCCGTACGGCACGACGGCGGCCGTGCCGGCGCGTCGGGTCCCGCTGGCGCAGGGCGTGACGCTGCTGCTGGCCGTGGCCGACGCGGCCCACCCGTCGGCGGTGTTCTGGGCGGCGGCGGCCCGCGAGGCGCTGCACCTGGCCGCCCGGGGCCTGCTGCTGCCCGACGTCAGCCCCGCCGGGCACGACAGGTGGCGCATCGGTCCGCTCGACGACGCCGACACCGCCCGGCTGCGCGACCTGGCCGCCGCGATGCCCGCCACCGCCCGCGCCCGGCCGCTGCCCGGCCGATCGTCGGTCCGGCTGCCCGATGCGGCCCGGCTGCTGCGCGACTTCCTCGACGCGGTCGCCGACCTGCTGCCCCGCGACGACACGGGCGACGGCCCGTGGACGGCCAGCCGCGCCACACCCGTACCCCGGCTGCGCGACTGGGCCACCCGGGTCGCCGTGCACGCCGAGGCCGCCGTCCGGCTGTCCCTGCGGCTGGAACCGCTCGACGCGCCCGACGGGCCGTGGCGGGCGGTGGTGCAACTGCGCCGCCGTACCGCCGCCGGCCTGCTCACCGACGCCGCCGCGCTGTTCTCCGGCCCGGTGCCCGGGTTCCCGGCCGCCACCCGCGACACCACCCTGCTGGCGTTGCGCGACGCCGCCGCCTGCTGGCCGCCGCTGGCCGGGCTGCTCGCGCAGCCGGTCCCCGACGTGCTGGCGCTGGACGACGACGACCTGGCCGACCTGCTCGGCGCCGGCGGCCGACGACTGGCCGCCGCCGGCATCGAGGTGCACTGGCCCGCCGGGCTCAGCCGTGAGCTGACCGCCACCGCCCGGCTGCGCCCACCCGCCGGCGTCACCGGCCTGCTCGGTGACCTGGGCGGGCTGGCCCTGGACTGGCGGGTGGCGCTGCACGGCGTCACGCTGACCCCCGCCGAGCTGCGCGCCCTCACCGAGGCCCACCGGCCGGTGGTGCGGCTGCGGGAGCACTGGGTGCTCGTCGATGCGGACTTGGCCGCCCGCATCCGGCGGCCCGCGCCCACGCCGCTGGCGCCGGTCGCGGCGCTGCGGGCCGCGCTGACCGGCTCGCTCACCGTCGACGGTGCCGACGTCCCGCTCGCCGTCGAGGGTTGGGCCCGGCAGGTACGCGACCGGCTCGCCGCCCCGGCCGAGGTGCAGGCGCCGGCCGGCCTGGCCGCCACCCTGCGCGACTACCAGCGCCACGCGCTGCGCTGGCTGGCCGGGCTGACCGCGCTCGGCCTGGGCGGCTGCCTCGCCGACGACATGGGGCTGGGCAAGACGGTCACGCTGATCGCCCTGCACCTGCACCGGCAGGCCGACCCGGGCACCGCCGGCCCCACCCTGGTGGTGTGCCCGGCGTCCCTGCTCGGCAACTGGGAACGCGAGATCGCCCGGTTCGCCCCCGGCGTCGCGGTCCGCCGCCACCACGGCCCCGGCCGCACCCTCGACGGCCTCACCGGCGGGTTCGTCCTCACCACCTACGCCACCCTGGGCCGCGACGTCGACCTGCTCGCCGGGCGGCGCTGGCCGCTGCTGGTCGCCGACGAGGCCCAGCACGTCAAGAACCCGGCCGCCGCCGCGGCGCGGGCGTTGCGGGCCGTGCCCGCCGCCGCCCGGGTCGCGTTGACCGGCACCCCGGTGGAGAACAGCCTCACCGACCTGTGGGCGGTGCTCGACTGGAGCACCCCCGGCCTGCTCGGCACCCTGCCCGAGTTCCGCGCCCGGTGGGTCGGCCCCGCCGGCGCCCCGCCGCAGCGGCGCGCCGAACTGGCCCGGCTGGTCCGCCCGTTCCTGCTGCGCCGACGCAAGAGCGACCCCGGCATCGCCCCCGAGCTGCCCGCCAAGACCGAAACCGATCAGCCCGTCGCGTTGACCGCCGAACAGGCCGCCCTCTACCAGGGCGCCGTCACCGAACTGCTCGACACGATCGCCGGCACCGACGGGCCGCTGCGCCGCGCCCTGGTGGTCAAGCTGCTCACCGCCCTCAAGCAGATCTGCAACCATCCGGCGCAGTACCTGCGCGAGAGCGCGCCGCGGCTGGCCGGCCGCTCCGGCAAGCTGGACCTGCTCGACGACCTGCTCGAGACGATCCTGCCCGCCGGCTCGGCGGTGCTGGTCTTCACCCAGTACGTGGCGATGGCCCGGCTGCTGCACCGGCACCTGCACGAGCGGGGCGTCGAGTCGCTGCTGCTGCACGGCGGACTGCCGCCGACGCGCCGCGACGAGCTGGTGCGCCGCTTCGGCGACGGGCACGCGCCGGTGTTCCTGCTGTCGCTGCGCGCCGCCGGCACCGGGCTGAACCTGACCCGCGCCGACCACGTCGTGCACTTCGACCGGTGGTGGAACCCGGCCGTGGAGGACCAGGCCACCGACCGGGCGTACCGGATCGGGCAGACCAGGCCGGTGCAGGTGCACCGGCTCATCACCGAGGGCACCGTCGAGGACCGCATCGCCGCCCTGCTGGCCGGCAAACGGGAACTCGCCGAGGCGGTCCTCGACGCCGGGGCGGGCGGACTGGCCGACCTCGACGACGACGCCCTGGCCGAGCTGGTCACCCTGCGGGGGCCGGCGTGAACGCCCGGGGCTTCCCGGCGTTCCCGCCCGGGTCGGGGCGGCGCACCCGCTCCCGGTGGGCGGCCGGCTGGCTGGCGGCGCTGACCGCGTCCGCGCTGGACCCGCAGCCGCTGCGGCGGGGCCGCCGGCACGCCGTACGCGGACACGTCGGACCGATCACGATCAGCCCCGGCCGGGTCGCCGCCACGGTGCACGACGGCGACCCGGAGCAGCCGCACCACAGCGTGCTGCGCGTCGATGCGCTGCCGCAGGCCGACTGGGAGCGGCTGGCCGCCGCGCTCGCCGCCCGTTCCGGGCACCTGGCCGCCCTGCTGGCCGGGCACTTGCCCGCCGACCTGGTCGAGACCGCCGGGGTGCGGCTGTCGCCGGAGCCGGGGCAGCTGCTGTGCGAGTGCGACTGCCCCGACTGGGACCATCCGTGCCGGCACGCGGCGGCGGTGGGCCATCAGGTGGCGTGGCTGCTGGATGCCGAGCCGCTGTTGCTGCTGCTGATCCGTGGCCGTGACCCCCGGGCCCTGCTGGCCCCGCCGGCCACCGCGCCGACGATCCCGGACACGATCTCCACCACGACCGGGTCGACGCCGGACGGCACACCGGCGCGGGCCGAGGTGGCCGGCGACGGCATCCCGGCCGGGTCGGCCTACGCCACGACGCCCGGGCCGCTGCCCCGCCCGCCGGACGCGCCGGCGGCGGTCACGCTGCCGCCGTTGCCGCCCGGGCCGGAGGTGGACGTGGCGGTGCTGCGCGAGCGGATCCGGCTGGCCGCCGAGCGGGCCGCCGCACTGCTGGCCGACCCGCCGCTGCCTGCGGGTTGAGCGGACCCGCCGGCCGGCCGGCCGGGGCTCGGGCCGGTGCGGCCGGCGGCGAGCAGGGTCCGGCTGCGGCCGGCGGTGGGCAGGCTCGCACCGGATCGGCCGGGCTCGGGAGGGTGCGGACCCGGCGGGTCAGCCGGCGGCGAGCAGGGCCCGCACCGGGGCGACCTTGGCCGCCGCCTCGGCCACCTCGGCCGCCGGGTCGCTGTCGACGGTGATGCCCCCGCCCGCCCAGACGTGCAGCCGATCCGCGTCGGCGGCGGCGGTGCGGATGGTCAGCCCCAGGTCGACGTGGCCGGGCGCCACCCAGCCCAGGGCACCCATGCCGGCGCCCCGCCCGACCGGCTCCAGGGCCGCGATGTGCGCGAGGGCGGCCAGTTTCGGCGCGCCGGTGACCGATCCGCCGGGGCAGAGCGCGCGCAGCAGGCCGGCCAGGCCCAGCCCGTCGGCCGGCTGCGCGGACACGGTCGATTCGGCCTGCCACAGGTCGCACCAGCGACGGACGGCGAACAGCTCGTCGACGCGCACCGACCCGGTGCGGGCCACCCGGGCCAGGTCGTTGCGTTCCAGGTCGACGATCATGATGTGCTCGGCGCGTTCCTTGGCCGAGGCGAGCAGGTCGCGGCGGCCGGCGGCGGTGGCCGGGCGGGTGCCCTTGATCGGCCGGGTGAGCAGGCGCGCGTCGCGCAGCTCGATCAGGGTCTCCGGGGAGGCGCAGCCGACCGCCCAGCCGTCGCCGCGCAGGGTGCCGCCGTAGCGGGCGCCGGGCAGCGCGGCGAGGCGCGACAGCACCGGGCCGGCATCGCCGCGGTACGCGGCGGCGGCGTGCCCGACGACGTTGACCTGGTAGACGTCGCCGCGGCCGATGGCGGCGCGTACCGCCTGCACGGCGTCGGCGTGCTGGCGCGGCGTCCAGCTCTCCCGCCAGTCGCCGAGGCGCCAGGGCGCCGGCGGCGCCGGGGTGCGGGCGGCGGCGGCCAGGTGCGGGTCGTGCGCGTAGACGACCACGGCCACGTCGGGCAGCGCCGGCACCGGGGTGGGCGCGCCGATGGGGCCGCCGGCCATGACCGCGCCGGCGGCGGCGGAGACGAACACGGCGGCGCCGCACGCGCCGTACGGGTCGTGGCGGGCGGGTCGGGCCAGGTCGCGCAGGTCGATTCCGTGTCCGGCGAGGAACGTCTCGATCAGTTCCGCCGGGTCGCCACCGTCGGTGACCGTCCACTCGCACCGGTCCCGTTCGACCAGCACGTTGCGGCACGCAACCGGTACGCCGGGTATATCGACCGGCGGTCGTGGGAGCGCTTCCACGCCGTAAGGGCGGACTTGGCTCATCCGTTCAGCCGATTTCGAGTGAACAAGACGGATCGCTGCTCGATCCCGCGCGCTTGCGCTTGGTACTGTGCGTCACTGGTCATGTGAACCATGACACAGTGCCCCCACAGTCCGGAGAACCCGATGTGCCAGCACCAACCCACCTGCCCCTCCGCCGAAGCGACCGACCGGGAAGCCGCCCGGGTCATCGCCTGCTTCCCTGAGCAGGGCTGGAGCCTGCTCTGCAACGGTGTCATCGTCTTCGAGGACACCGGCGAACTGCTCCCCGACGGCAGCACCATCGCCCCGCACCGCGGCCCCGCCCGCCACGCACTCGTAGCCTGAGGCGACCACTCTCCGTACCGGAGCAGGTCACCTCGGCTCAGGCTAGTCCCCCGGTCAGGGACCGCCCTCCCCAGGTCGACCCAAGCCGGCCGGGGCGGCACGACGTCCGCCCCGGCGCAGCGCACGGCTCAGTCCTCGAACGCCTCCGGCGAGGGGCACGAGCAGACCAGGTTCCGGTCGCCGTACGCCCCGTCGATGCGCCGCACCGGCGGCCAGTACCGGCCCGCCGGCCGCACCCCCGCCGGGTACGCCCCCACCGACCGCGGATACGGGTGCGGCCACTCGTCGGCCGACACCATCGCCGCGGTGTGCGGCGCGTTGGACAGCGGATTGTCCCCGGCCGGCCACTCACCCGAGCCGACCTTGTCGATCTCCGCCCGGATGGCGATCATCGCGTCGCAGAACCGGTCCAGCTCGGCCAGGTCCTCGCTCTCGGTCGGCTCCACCATCAGCGTCCCCGCCACCGGGAACGACATCGTCGGCGCGTGGAAGCCGTAGTCGATCAGCCGCTTCGCCACGTCGTCCACGCTGACCCCGGTCGCCTTCGTCACCGGCCGCAGGTCCAGGATGCACTCGTGCGCCACCAGGCCCTTGTTGCCGGCGTACAGCACCGGGAAGTGCTCCCGCAGCCGCGCCGCCACGTAGTTCGCCGCCAGCACCGCCACCCCGGTCGCCCGGGTGAGCCCCGACGCGCCCATCATCCGCAGGTACGCCCACGGGATCGGCAGGATGCCCGCCGAGCCGTACTTCGCCGCCGAGATCGCCGGCCGGCCGTCGACGTGCGCCGCACCCGGGTCACCGGGCAGGAACGGCGCCAGGTGCGCCCGCACCGCCACCGGGCCCACCCCGGGCCCACCACCGCCGTGCGGGATGCAGAACGTCTTGTGCAGGTTCAGGTGCGACACGTCCGCGCCGAACCGGCCCGGCTTGGCGAACCCGACCAGCGCGTTGAGGTTCGCCCCGTCGACGTACACCTGCCCACCGGCGTCGTGGACCTTCGCGCACAGCGACGCGATACCGGTCTCGTACACGCCGTGCGTCGACGGGTACGTCACCATGATCGCCGCGAGGTCGTCCCGATGCTTGTCGATCTTCGCGTCCAGGTCGACGAGGTCGACGTTGCCGTCGGCGTCGCACCCGACCACCACCACCCGCATGCCGGCCATCACCGCCGACGCGGCGTTCGTGCCGTGCGCCGACGACGGGATCAGGCACACGTCCCGGTGCCCCGCCCCCCGCGAGGCGTGGTACGCCCGGATGGCCAGCAACCCGGCCAGCTCCCCCTGCGACCCGGCGTTGGGCTGCACGCTGACCGCGTCGTACCCGGTCACCTCCGCCAGCCACGCCTCCAGCTGCGCGATCATCTCCCGGTACCCGGCGGTCTGCGACTCGGGCGCGAACGGGTGGATGTGCGCGAACTCCGGCCAGGTCACCGGCTCCATCTCGGTGGTGGCGTTGAGCTTCATCGTGCACGACCCCAGCGGGATCATGCCCCGGTCCAGCGCGTAGTCGAAGTCGGCCAGCCGGCGCAGGTAGCGCAGCATCGCCGTCTCCGAGTGGTGGCTGCGGAACACCGGGTGGGTGAGGAAGTCCGACTCGCGGCGCAGCGCCGCCGGCAGCGCCACGTCGGCGTCACCGTCGAACACCGGCACCCCGAACGCCGCCCACACCGCCTGAAGGTGCGCGACGGTGGTCGTCTCGTCGCAGGAGATCCCGACCCGGTCGGCGTCCACCAGCCGCAGGTTGACGTTGCGCTGCGCCGCCGCCGCGACCACCTCGGCCGCCCGGCCCGGCACCGTCGCGGTGACGGTGTCGAAGAACGCCACGTCCGCGACGCTCACCCCACCGGCGCGCAGCCCGGCCGCGAGCCGCGCCGCCATCTCCCGGGTACGTCGCGCGATCGCCCGCAGCCCGTCCGGCCCGTGGTACACGGCGTACATGCCGGCCATCACCGCCAACAGCACCTGCGCGGTGCAGATGTTGCTGGTCGCCTTCTCCCGCCGGATGTGCTGCTCACGGGTCTGCAACGCCAGCCGGTACGCCGGATTGCCGTCGGCGTCGCGCGACACCCCCACCAGCCGGCCCGGCAGCATCCGCTCCAGCCCCGACCGCACCGCCAGGTACCCGGCGTGCGGGCCACCGAAGCCCATCGGCACCCCGAACCGCTGGGTGGTGCCGGCGGCGATGTCGACCCCGATCTCGCCGGGCGGACGCAGCAGCGTCAACGCCAGCAGATCCGCCGCCACGGTCACCAACGCGCCCACCGCGTGCGCCGCCTGTACCAGGCCACGGTGCTCGCGCACCGCCCCGGACGCCCCCGGGTACTGCAGGTGCAGGCCGAAGAACTCCGCCGGCAGCTCCTCGACGTCCAGGTCCAGCACCCGCACCTCGATGCCCAGCGGCTCCGCCCGGCTGCCGATCACCGCGATCGTCTGCGGCAGGGTGTCGGCGTCGACGACGTACACCGGGCTCTTGCTGCGCGACGCCCGCCGCGCCAGGGTCATCGCCTCCGCCGCCGCGGTGCCCTCGTCGAGCATCGACGCGTTCGCGGTGGCCAACCCGGTCAGGTCGGTCACCATCGTCTGGAAGTTCAGCAGCGCCTCCAGCCGGCCCTGGCTGATCTCCGGCTGGTACGGCGTGTACGCCGTGTACCAGGCCGGGTTCTCCAGCACGTTGCGACGGATCACCGCCGGGGTGTGCGTACCGTGGTAGCCCAGACCGATCATCGACACGGCGACGGTGTTGGCGCCGGCGAGGGCGCGCAGCTCGGCGAGGGCCTCCCGCTCACCGGCCGGCTCCGGCAGGTCCAGGGTGCCGTGCCAGCGGATCACCTCGGGGATGGCCGCGTCCATCAGCTCGTCGATCGAGTCGTAGCCGACGGCCTGCAGCATCCGGCGCTCGTCGTCCCGGTCGGGGCCGATGTGCCGGTCGGCGAACTGCTCTGCGGTCATGCGCTGCGCTCCTACGGGGGGCGAGGTCGACGGGTCGGCCTCCCCCTGAGTCGCACACGACGGCGCTCCACAGTGCCTGCCCACGCGGTCCTTTTGCCTGAGAGGTTCCGGGGAGGGATCTGCCCCTTCGGCGCCACCCCGGTCAAGGGGCGGTCTCTCCCGCGCGGGTGCTACGGCATGGTCAACGCTACCAGCGCCACGGTTTCCGGCAGAGGTCGTACCCCCGCCACCGGGTCAACGGGGCCGGCACAGGCGACGAACCGGCACGAACCTCCCCGGCAGCAGGCTAGCGGGCCGCCGGGGCCACCCCGACCGGCGCCACCCCCGCGCCGGTGTCCCCGCGCCACGGCGCGCCCACCGCCTCGGCCAGCGCGGGCAGCAGCCGCCCCAGCGGCGCGTCCACCCGCAGCGTCGCGTACCCGTCGCCCCGGGTCGGCCCCTGGTTGGCGATCAGGACCGGAACGCCCAGCTTCGCCGCCCGCAGCACGAACCGCCGCCCCGACATCACCGTCAACGACGAACCCAGCACCAGCAGCGCCCGGGCCGCGCCCACCATCGCGAAACAGCGCGACACCCGCTCCGTCGGAACCGTCTCACCGAAGAACACCACGTCCGGTTTCAGCACCCCCGTGCCGCAGAACGTGCAGTCCCCCGTCCGGAACCCGGCCACCTGCGCGTCGTCGAGCTCCACGTCCCCGTCCGGGTTCAGCACCCCCGCGGCGGCGTCGAACCCCGGGTTCGCCTCGCGCAACCGCCGGTCCAGTTCCTCCCGGGAGGTCCGGTTGCCGCAGTCCAGACACACCACCTCGTCGAGGCGGCCGTGCAGCTCCACCACCCCGGTGGCCCCCGCGGCGGTGTGCAACCCGTCGACGTTCTGCGTGACGATCCCGTCGACCAGGCCGGCGGCCTGCAACCCGGCCACCGCCCGGTGCCCGTCGTTCGGCACCGCCCGGGCGATCGTGCGCCACCCCAGGTGGCTGCGCGCCCAGTACCGCCGCCGCGCCACCGGATCGCCGGTGAACGTCTGATAGGTCATCGGGGTGTGCCGCCGCGCCGCGCCACTGGGCCCCCGGTAGTCCGGGATGCCCGACTCGGTGGACAACCCCGCCCCGCTGAGCACCACGACACCACCGGCGGCCACCAGCGCGGCAAGCTCGTCGAACGTCTCGGTCACCCCACCCATGCTGCCTCAGCGCAGCCGCACGGGCGGAGTGAGCGTCGTCGCCCGGCCCGCACCGCTAGGTTGGCCGGTATGCGCGTCGTCATCGCCGGAGGCCACGGCAAGATCGCCCAACTGCTCGAACGGGAACTCACCGGACGCGGCGACACCGCCGTCGGCCTGATCCGCAACCCCGACCACGCCGTCCCGCTGCGCGCCCTCGGCGCCCAACCGGTCGTCTGCGACCTGGAAACCGCCGCTGTCGACGAGGTCACCGCCCACCTCGACGGCGCCGACGCGGTCGTCTTCGCCGCCGGCGCCGGCCCCGGCAGCGGCGCCGCCCGCAAGGACACCGTCGACCGGGCCGCCGCCGTGCTGCTCGCCGACGCCGCCCAGGCCGCCGGAGTACGCCGCTACCTGCTCGTCTCCTCGATGGGCGTGGAGGACCCACCCGCGCCCGGCACCGACGAGGTGTGGGCGGCGTACCTGCGGGCCAAACGGGCCGCCGAGGACGACCTGACCGGCCGGGACCTGGACTGGACGGTGCTGCGTCCCGGCCGGCTCACCGACGACCCGCCCACCGGACGCATCCACCTCGACCGGCACGCCCCGCGCGGCGCGGTCACCCGCACCGACGTCGCCCGGGTCCTCGTGGCGCTGCTGCACCACCCGGGCACCATCGGCGCGACCCTCGAACTCGTCGGCGGGGACCTGCCGATCGCCGACGCGGTCGCCGCCGTCGAAACCACCGACCCGACCACCTGACCCCGCGCCCGCCCCTCGGCGCGTGGGTCAGCCGCCGAGCACCGCCCGCAGCTGCGCGCTGGCGCCCGCCGCCGCCTGCGCGTCGGCGCGCAACTGCTCCGACTGCGCCGACAGGTACGCCTGCCACCGGTTCAGCTGCTGCTGCGCCGCCGCCACCGCCGCCAACGCCGCCGCGTGCCGCTCCTCCAACTCCTGCAACCGGCGCTGCGTCTCCGGCGACGCACCCGCCGACCCGACCGGGGCGCCCGGCGCCGCCGCGCCCAACGCGCCCGCCCGGCGGTGCGCCTCGGCGAGGATCTCGTCGGCCTGCCGCCGCGCGTCGGCCAGGATCTCCGCACCCTCCGCGCTCGCCTCACCGATCGTGCGGTTCGCCTCGTCCTGCGCCCGCATCGCCAGCTCCACCGCCATCGGATCCGGCCCCTGCGGCGCCGTCGACGGCAACGTGCCGTGCCGCAGCATCTCCACCTGACTCAGCAGACCCTGGTTCTCCCGCCGGTGCCGGTCCAACTCGTTGACCAGCACCGCGATCCGGTCGTCGCCGGCGCGCACCAGATCGGCCACCTCGTCGGCGGACAGCCAGTGACTGCCCCGGAACCGCCGCGCCTCCAACATGGACAACTGACGGCCCAGCTCACCCTGCTCGGCCAGGCCCGGCACGGTGACACGATCGGTGTGGTCGATGCTCATCGGACACCCGTCCAGCTGAAGTCACGCGGGGCGGGCACGCCGGCCTCCGCGAGGGGCGGATAGAAGGAGTGATCGTAACTCTCGGTCAGGATCCGCTCCGGACGCACACCCGCCCGCGTCAGAACCGTGATCGTCTCCCGCGTCATCTGCGCACTCCCACAGACCAGGACCTCGGTCTCCTCCCACGGGCCCAGCCGCACCGCCGTCTGCACCGCCGTGCCCACCGCCCCCGGCCAACCCCAACCCACCTCCACCGTCGGCACGTACCGCAACCACGCCGCACCACCACCCGGCGCCGGCATCGACGACAACTGCGCCAACGCCTTGTCGTCGTACAGGTCGTCCGGGGTACGCCCACCCACCACCAGGGTGGTCCGCCGCCCCGAACCCTGCTGCACCGCCTCCACCACCGCCCGCAACGGCGCCAGCCCGGTGCCCCCCGCGATCAGCAGCAACGGCAACTGCGGCGCCCGGTCGTACGACGACAACGCCGTACCCGTCGGATGCCCCAACAGCAGCCGGTCACCGGTACGCAGCTTGCGCACCACGTGCGTGGAGAACCGGCCCGTCGCCCGGACATGGAACTCGATCGTGCCGTCCGCGCGCGGCGCGTTCGCCGGCGACAGGTACCGCCACAACCGCAACTGCGGCACCTGCACCGGCAACGACTGCCCCGGCAGGTAGTTGCACAGATAGTTCGGCCGCACCGTGAACACCGCGATGTCCGAGCGGCGCCGCTCCGCGCCCAGCACCTCCGCCTCCCAGTACGGCGGCGTCGTCCGCTCCGACTCCGCCGCGCCGGTGAGCATCAGCTTCGCCACCGCCTCGTACGCCGCCGCCCACTGCGCCTTCAACGCCGGCGTCCAGTACGGGCCCAGGAACCGCTCCAACGTCGCCAGCAGCGCCTGCCCCACCCAGATGTAGTGCCGCTCCCCCAGCACCACCGCGTTGCCCCGCTGGTCCTGGCCGTGGAACCGACGATGGTCGGCGCCCAGCCGATGCGCGAACGCCGTCAACGCCGTCGGATCGTCCAGGTTGATGATGATGTGCCCCAACGCCGCCAGGAGCTTGTCCTCCTGGTACTGCATGTTCGTCGGGAACATCGACCGGGCCTCCGGCGCCACCATGAACAGCGTCGCGTAGAAGTACTTCGCCGCCTCCGGACCCGCCGCCGAGAACTGCGTCCAACTCTGCCGCAGCGCCGCGTTGTCCATGCCTCAGCCCTCCTGCGCCCGGGCCGTCGCGTGCCGCTCCCGCAGCGTCGACTTCACCACACCCTCGGGGTCGTACACCCGCTCCGTCGGCCAGATGTTCGGATTCGGCACCCCCGGGTCGTAGTAGCGGTGATGCACCGCGTGCAACGCCGCCCACCCCACACTGCCGTTGAGCCACGACCAGTCACCGTGCACCGGCCGCCCCGCCCGCTCCTCCTGCGCGCAGAACTTCATGAACAGCTCCGACTCGGTGTGCGGATCCGACACCCGCACCCCGGCCAGCTTGAACGAATGCAACACCGCCTGGTTGATCACCAGCACCGCGTGCTCACGCCACAGGTTGTCCTCCCGCGAGGTGTCCAACCCCAACGCCTCGGCCACCACCCGCAGCTGGTCGTACCGCTCCCGGTCGCCCATGTTGCGGGTGCCGATCTCGTCACCCAGGTAGTGGCCGTTGAACGGGGCGCAGCTGTAGTCCACCCCACCCACCCGCAACCGCATGTTGCTGATCACGGGCAGCGCGTGCCAGCGCAACATCAGATCCGCGAACCACGGATGGTCCGGATGCGTCAACGCCACCTCCCGCACCAACTCCCGCGGCACGTCCACCACCGTCGGCTCCTCCTGCGCCGTCTCGATCACCCACGGCAGCAGGTCGAACCGCCCCGGCACCGGCGGCGTACGCCACCCCAACCGCCGCGCCGCCTCCGTCATCGGCACCTGCGCCGGATCACCCAGCACCGACCCGTCGTCCCGCCGGTGCCCGCAGTAGCGGATCAACTGGTCGTTCCAGATCCGCGCCCGCGGACCCACCCCCGGCCGGTCCGGCGCGAACACCGTCACCACCGACTGGATCCGCCCACCGTTGTCCCCGGCCGCCAGATGCGCCGCCAACTCCCGCGCGATCCCCGCCACCGTCGTCACGTGCCGCCGGTCGCGCACCTTCAACCCGGCCCACCGGATCCGTCCCACACACCGCACCGACTGCCGCCACGCGACCTTCGCCCCGTAGCCCAACTCGTCACGGGTGTGCCGGTACGACCCGGTCACCGCGATCTCGTCACGCACCTGCGCCAGCCGCTCCGCCAGCCCCGGCAACCGCCGCTCCCGGTGGTACAGCTCCAGGAACTCCACCGCCTCCTCGACGAGGTCACCCGGCGACGCCTCCCGCTGCGCCGACACCCCCGTCACCGGGCAGCCCGACTCCGAACGATCGACGACAGCGCCGCCGGCCCGTACACCGCGGAGGCCGACATGGTGGTCAGTGTGCACTTCGGCTTGTCTTCCCGTCCTCCGGCAGGCCCCGACGCACTCGCACGCCGCACCCACGCATCAGCTCGGCACCAACCCACCGACCATCACTCACAGTGACGATCTAGTGCCCTTGGTGATCACCCTGGACAGGGTGCCTGGGATGACCACAACTGTCAACAAGACGACTCCACCCGGGAGTGTGCACATCGGACACCACCGCGCCCGCACCACCGCCACCCGCGCACACGAAAACGCCGCGACCGGCGAACCCGGCCGCGGCGCCCCGACGAAAAATCAGCCGGCCCGACGACGCGCCCGACGCGCCGCCAACTCGTCGCCCACCACCTCCGACGCCGTCTCGGCGGACTCCCCGCCCCCCGGCGTCGCCGGCTCCGCCGGCAGATGCGACAACGAACCCTGGATCTCCTTGAACGCCCCACCGATCGCGATGCCGAACACACCCTGGCCACCCTGCAACAGGTCGACCACCTCCTCCGGCGACCGGCACTCGTACACCGTCGTGCCGTCCGAGATCAGCGTGATCCCCGCCAGATCCTCCACCCCACGCGACCGCAACGCCTCGATCGCCTTACGGATGTTCTGCAGGGACACCCCCGCGTCCAGCAACCGCTTCACGACCTTCAACACCACCAGGTCGCGGAACGAGTACAACCGCTGCGTACCCGACCCCGACGCGTCCCGCACACTCGGCACCACCAGCGACGTACGCGCCCAGTAGTCCAACTGGCGATAACTGATCCCCACCGCGTGGCAGGCCGTCACACCCCGGTAACCCACCGAACCGTCACCGTCAGTCGCCACCACACCCGGCTCGCCCCGCTCCGCAACCGGCTCAGGATCCCGCGGCTCGTGCATCCCGACCAACCTCCCCGTCAGTGCGGTGACACGTCGTTTCCGGGACGTGCACCCCTCGACACGGCAACCCTACAGACGCACCCCGGGGTTACCACGCAGGAACGGTCGCGACACGCCGCGCAGCGACACGACACACCCACCCACACCACGACACGTCACCCACCGTGACCGCCGTGACGGGAAACTCGCCGACGACACACTCAGCCGGCGAAATCCTCCGGACGCACCTGGTCCAGGAACTCGCGGAACTTCTCCACCTCGTCCTCCTGCTCGTCCGGGATCACGATCCCCGCCTCGCTGAGGACCTGCTCCGCACAACGAATCGGAGCACCCACCCGCAACGCCAACGCGATGGAGTCACTCGGCCGGGCCGACACCCGCACCCCGTCACCCAGCAGCAGATCCGCGTAGAAGACGTTCTCCTTCAACTCGGTGATCTCCACCGCCCGCAACGGCGCCTTCAACGCCGCCAGCACGTCCCGCAACAGATCATGCGTCAACGGCCGCGCCGGCTTGACCCCCTGCTGCTCGTAGGCGATCGCCGTAGCCTCCACCGCGCCGATCCAGATCGGCAGATAGCGGTCGCCCTCGACCTCCCTGAGCAGGACGATCGGCTGGTTGCTCGGCAGCTCCACCCGAACTCCGACCACGCTCAGCTCGCGCACCGCCGCCTCCGTGTCGTTGTCATCCAAGCCCGCACCGCGCCCTTCCCTGCACGGTACACGGACCGCGACACGGTCGTCCCATGCGCACCAGCCCACGCCCCGCGCCGGAAAAGGGTTACCCCGGCAAGCCTACGACACGCTTCCCGGGGCAGATCTTTCCGCACACACCACCACAGCCGGCTCACCGGCCCAACGTCGACCGCAACCCCACCCGCACCAACGCCGCGTGCAACTGCTGCGACAACGCCACCAACTCCCGCGCCGTCTCCGCCGCCCGCGCCCGCGCCGCCGGATCACTCTGCCGCGCCAACGGCGCCACCAACTGCGCGAACAAGCCGACCTCACGATCCGCCGCCGACCGGTACCCCCGCAGATGCCGCGGCTCCAACCCGTACGCCGCCAGACCCGCCACCGCCCGCGCGATGATCAACGCATCCGCGTCGTACCAACCCGGCGGATCCGACACCAGCACACCGAGGCGCTCCAACTCGCCCAACGTCGACTCGTCGATGCCGCTGCGCGCCACCAGATCGGCCCGCCCGAGCCGCACCTGCGACGACTCGGGCTCCTCCACCGCACGGCCCGGCACCTCGCCACCCGGACCGACCGCCACCAACGTCGGCCGCTGCCGACCCGGCGCCTCACCACCGGCATCCCACTCGGCCAACTGGTCACGAATCACCCGCAACGGCAGATACTGATCCCGCTGCGCGGTCAACACGAACCGCAGCCGGGCCACGTCGTCCCAGCTGTACTTCCGGTAACCCGCCGCCGTCCGCTGCGGCTCCACCAGCCCCTCGGCCTCCAGGAACCGCAACTTCGAGATCGTGACGTCCGGGAACTCCCCCCGCAACTGCCCCAGCACCTCACCGATACTCATCAGCGGATGCGACCGGGCCGCCCCGGGCGGCGAGGAAGCCGCAGGCTCGTTCACCCCCGGCCGGCCTCCTCCTCCGGGCGAGGACCGGCGATGAACACCACACGGAACTTACCGATCTGCACCTCGTCACCGTTGCTCAACGTCGCAGCCTCGACCCGCTCCCGGTTCACGTACGTACCGTTCAGGCTGCCCACGTCCCGCACCGTGAACGTCCCACCGTCACGGTGGAACTCCGCGTGCCGCCGCGACACCGTCACGTCGTCGAGGAAGATGTCACTGTCCGGGTGCCGGCCACTCGTCGTCACGTCATGGTCCAACAGGAACCGCGCACCGGCATTCGGCCCACGCCGAACCACCAGCAGCGCCATCCCGGGCGGCAACGAGCCGGACATGCGGCTCGGCACCACATCGGTGTCCGGCCCCTCCAGCACTTCGTCCAACGAACCGAGATTGAGCGTCGAAGTGACGTCGAGCGGGGGGAACTCGTCGCCTGGGCGCGTCATGGGACCACCTCACGGATCTGTTCGGTCAGCGTCGGGGTAATGGCGGGTCTGGCCGCCGGGCAGTCGCACACCCGGCGGCTGGCTCCCCGTGCCCGGGAAGGCAATTACACAACGCTCAACTATTGGGTTCTCGGTCGACTGGGCGAGCCTAGCCAGCGCCGAAATGCAGGGCAACCGGACGCGCGGGAACATCATCGTCCCCCACGCCCGGCACGGGCAACACTCAGCTCGCGGTGAGCTCGCGATACGCCGCAGCCGTCAACAGCCCGTCCACCGCCGACGGATCATCCGGAGTGATCTCCAACAACCAACCCGCACCGTACGGATCCGTGTTGATCACCTCAGGAGTGTCACCCAGCGCCTCGTTCCGCGCCGACACCGTACCGCTCACCGGCGAGTAGATCTCCGACACGCTCTTGGTCGACTCGATCTCACCCAACGGCTCACCGGCGGCCACCACCGCACCCTCGTCCGGCAACTGGACGAACACGATGTCGCCCAGCGCATCCTGCGCGAAGTGAGTGATGCCGACACGCAGCACGCCGCCGTCGGCGCCGACCACCCACTCGTGCTCAGCGGTGTAACGCAGATCCTCAGGAATCACCAGACGCGTCCTTCATCCATCGGTGCACCGGGGAAAGACCCGGCGCGGCCGCGCCGGTCAGGAGACCGGACGGGCGTGTTCCAGCTTCATCGGCCCGTGCAGCGCCGAAACCTCGGCAACCTCACGCTCCTCGACGATCACGTTACCGCCGTCACCGGCGACGGTCGCGGCCACCCCGCCGGGAATCTTCAACGCCGTCGACATCGTCGTCGGATCACCGATCACCGTGATCGTGTACGGACCCGACAACGACCGGCCGTCCACCACCAACGACCCGTTCTGCCCGTCCAGGAAGTACGTCGACGCGATGATCCGCACCGGCGACCCGCCCACACCGGAAATCTGCATCGCCTCGGCCCCCGCGCCCCGCAACTCCTGCACCGCGTCCAGGATCCGCTCCGCCGCGATCGGCTTCCCACCCGGCACGAACCGCACGGACAACCCCGGCCCCCGCGCCGGCAACGTCCCCGCGAGGATCCCCAACTGGTCCGCCCGCCGCCGCGCCTCCTCCAACGCCGCCTGCCGGCCCTGCTCACCCGACCGCAACTGCCGCTGACTCTCCTCGAGAGCCTCGATGTCCTGCTGCAGCCGCTTCTCCCGCGAATCCAGATCCGAGAAGATCCGGACCAGGTCCTCCTGCCGCGTCGCCGCCAACGTCGGATCCGTCGACGTCGTCTTCAACTGCACCACCAGGGTGAAACCCAGCAACGCCAACAGCACCGCGATCATCACGCCCGCCGAGCTCACCCGCCCGCCCCACGCGCCCCGACCACCCGCACCCGCCGGCGTCGGTTCCGGCTCCGGCTCCGGTGGGGCCACCGCCGCCTCCGCCAGGTCCACCGTCGCGTGGGCATCGTCCTCGACGCCCCCGACCCGCGGCTCCTCCGGCACGACCAACGGACTGATCTCGTCCGGATCCGGCGCGTCCGGCCGCGGATCCGGCTCACCCGCCGGCCCCGACGGACGATTCGGCCCCGTCGGCTCCGGCCACCCCGTCCCGGTGTCCCGCTGCTCGTCGCTCATCGCCACGAACCCTACGCCCGGAACAGGTGACGACGGATCGCCGCCACGTTGCCGAAGATCCGCACCCCGAGCACGACCACCACACCGGTGGAGAGCTGACCGCCCACCCCCAACTGGTCACCCAGGTACACGATCAGACCCGCCACCAGCACGTTAGAGATGAACGACACCACGAACTGCTTGTCGTCGAAGATCCGGTCCAGCTTCGCCCGTACCCCACCGAACACCGCGTCGAGCGCGGCCACCACCGCGATCGGCAGGTACGGCTGCAACGCGGCGGGAACGGTCGGATCCAGGTAGATCCCGAGCACCACACCGGCGAGCAACGCCAGCACCGCGATCATCGGACACCTCCGGAGGGGCGGGGAGACGTACCCGGACCGGTCGGCCCGGGACTGGTCGAACCAACGGCGCCGCCCGAACCCGACGGCGACGGGACCGGACTGACCGAAGGCTGCGCGTAGCGTAGCCGCGGCTCCGGCGCGGCCGGCAGGGTGAGGTCGTCGGCCTCGCGCACCTGGAACGACAGGCCGGTCTGCTTGGCCACCCGGCGCATCAGGTACGCCGACCGGCTCTCCTCGAACCTGTCCCGCATCGAGCCCGGCCCGATCGCCGTCACCTCGTACGGACTCGTCACCGGCCGGAAGTCCACCAGGATCGCCGCACCCGCCGAACGGATCGTCGACGTCGCCGTCAACCGCTGACCGTTGATCGCCACCGCCTCCGCCCCGGCGGCCCACAGATCGTTGGCCACCTTCTGCAGGTCGGAGTAGATCACCCGGCTCGGACCGGCCTCCGAGTCACCGGTCACCGCGTCGTCCTCCTTCGGCGCCGCGTCGACCATGCGCACCACCACGCCGTCGCCACGCACCCGACCCAGACCGGTGCCCGCCTCCAGGTTGCGCAACCGGGCCGCCTGCGAACCGCTCAACGCGGCGTCGCGCTGACGACCCACCTCCTCGCGCAACCGGTCCGCCCGGGCGGTCATCTGGTCGGTCTCCGCCTCCCGCTGCTTGATCTGCGCGATCAGCCCGGCCCGCGCCTGGCTGCGGCTCGGCTCCTCGGCCATGGTCTCCCGGTACGCCACCGCGAACAGGAACCCGACCACCACGAGCACCAGGACGCTGACCGTCCGCGCCGACGCGCCCCGCCACCCCGACGCCGACGACGGCGACTCCCGCCGCCGGGCCGCCGCGTCGGCGTACCCCGGGTCGAGCGGGTTGCGGAACAGTTCGGTGAGGAAGTCCGGGGTGAACACGCGCGCCGGGCGCCCACCGGAGTCCGGGCCGGTGCTCATGCCGCCGCTCCCCCGGACCGGGCCCGCACCGCGCGGACCAACCGGCCGGCCTGGACCACGTACATCGCGCCGGCCGCCCAGTAGAGCACCAGCCCCCACCAGGCCAGGCCCCAGCCGATCGCCGAGGCCGCGGTCGCCACCGCGCCCGCGGTCTGCGCCAGCAGCAGGATCGGGAAGGCCGCCAGCAGCAGGAAGGTGGCCGTCTTGCCCACGTAGTGCACCGGCGGCGGGCCGTAGCCGTGACGGCGCAGCACCGCCAGCGAGCCGAGCAGCAGCGCCTCGCGGGCCAGCAGCGCGGCGGTGAACTGCCACGGCACCACCTCGCGGGCGGTGAAGGCGAGCAGGGTGGCCAGGATGTAGAGCCGGTCGGCGAGCGGGTCCAGCAGCTCGCCGAGGCGGCTGACCTGGCCGAGCCGGCGGGCGATCCAGCCGTCGACCCAGTCGGTGGTGCCACCGAGGGCCAGCACCACGATCGCCGCCACGTCGGCCTCGGCCACGAGGAACAGGTAGAGGAACAACGGCACGCCCAGCAGCCGGACGGCGCTGATCAGGTTCGGCAGGGTCAGCACCTGGTCACCGGCGACGGTGACCCCGCCCGAGCCGTGCGGTTGCTCTGCCCGAGCCGGCCGACGCGACACCGAACCTCCCTCCGCAGCACGCACCGGGTGCCCGGGTGGGACACCTCGGTGGGACGTGCGCGCTGACGGGCCGGCAGCGCCGGCGCCTCGGCGATCCCGGGCTGGGACCTCCCCCTGGTGCCGGCTCCGGTGTCGTGACCGTGGGCCGGCGAGTTGCGCAGCCACTATATCGGGCTCACGTCTGCACCTCCTCGGCCCGCGTTCGCGTCGTCGATCGGTGCTTGTTGTGTGGTGCGTCACCACCCGTAAGGCATCCTAGGACACTAGTCGTCCAGCGGAGTTCACGATCCTCGTGCCGAGGTGGGATGCGGCGGTTCAGGCGGTGAGGGCGGTGGCGTCGGTGCTGTCCGCCGGAGTGGCCGCCGCCTCGGCCGCCTGGGCGAAGGCGAGCAGCGCGAGCAGCAGCTCGTGCTGCTCGCGCGCCGGCATCCGGTCGAGCACCGCCTGCACCGCGCGGTGCCGGCGCTCCTTCAGCTCCCGCAACAGCGTCTCCGCCGCCGCTGTGGGCACCAGCCGGACCTCACGCCGGTCGCGGGGATCCGCCACCCGCCGCAGCAGGCCGGTGGCCTCCAGCCGGTCGCAGAGCCGGCTGGCCGAGGACGGCACGACGTCCAGCAGCTCGGCCAGCCGGTTCACGTTGGTCTCCGGCCGCTCGGTGATCAGGGAGAGCACCCGCAGCTGGGTCGGCGGGACGGCCACCTGGTGCCGGGACGAGGCCGAATCGAGCACACCGATCAGCGCCTCGGCCGCGGCGTCGATCGCCGCGGCGAGATTCGGAGGTCGGTCCACCCGCTGTCCCCTGCGATCGTCCCGCTCGTACCTGCCGGCCGGTCACCGTCCGCCCGGACCGCTGGCTCCGAGCCAGTCCAGGCAGACGACGACGGCATCGTCACGCAGGTCGGTCTCGGCGTGGTAGGCGAACAGCTCGCGCATCACCGTACCAACCGCCTCCGTGGCCGGCTGCAACCGCGTGGACCGCATGGACCGCGCCATCGCCCGCTCGCCGTAGGCCTCCTGGCCGCCGGGCTGCGCGGCGTACACGCCGTCACTGACCACGAAGAGGCGGTCCCCCGGCGCCAGGTCGAACTCCTGCACCGCGTACCGGGTCTCGGCGAACATGCCCAGCGGGAGCTGGCGCTCCAGTTCGATCGGGGTGACCGTGCCCCCGCGCAGCCGCAGCAGGTGGGGCGAGCCGGCGTCCACGGCGCGGACCCGGCCGGTCGTGGTGTCCACCGCCAGCAGCAGCGTGGCCACGTGTCGCTGCCCCCGGTGCTGGTAGAAGATGGTGTCCGAGGCCAGTTCGGCCTGCTCCACCAACCCGCCGCCGGAGCGGCGGGCGTTGCGCATCGCGTTCACGGTCAGGGCGGTCAGCAGCGACGCCGCGATCCCGGTGCCGGTGCCGTTGAGCACGGTGAGGGTCAGCCGCCCGGAGTCCACCGCCCAGTCGAAGTGGTCGCCGCCGACCGTGTACGCCGGTTCGAGCTGCCCCGCCAGCAGGAACGCCTCGTGCCGGACGCTGCGCCCGGGCAGCAGGTCCCACTGCATCTCCGCGGCCATGCTGAGCCGCTCGCGGCGCCGGGCCCGCCGGTAGCGGTCGGTCTCCCGGTCGGCCGCGCGCAGGGCGGTGGCCAGTTCCCCGGCGACCTCCCCCACCCCGGCGACCGTGTCGGCGTCCGGCGCGGTGGTCAGCTCGACCAGGAGCACCCCCAGCCGCTCCCCCCAGGCCGTCACCGGCACCCAGATCCGGCAGTGCCCCTCCTCGTGCGCGTCCAACACCGGTTGCTGGCTGCTGAAGCAGCGCTGCGCGACGCCTGCGCAGGCGAGGAAGCCGGCCTCCGGCAGGTGCGTGCCGAGCACCGGCCAGAGCCCGCTGATCCGGTAGTCGGCGAGGAAGACCTCCACCCGCGACGCGCCGAGCAGCGACCGGAGGGTGCGGTCCGTGGTCTCCACCAGGTGATCCGGTGGGGCCGCGCGCAGCGCACGGGACACCGCGGCGGGCACGTCCGGCATGTTCGTCCTTCCGAGTTTTCTTGCTACAGGGCAAGCATCATACGGAGGGCCGGCCCCGCCGGGTCACCCGGTCGGCTTGACCGCCAGACCACCGTGGAAGGCGTCCGGCACGGCCGCCGGCTCCCCGTCCACCCGCCACCGCGACACCGCGACGATGCCGTCCCCCGTCGGCGCCCACCGGCCCAGCAGCGGACCGAACGACGCCGGATCACGCATCCGGAACTGCGGCCCCATCATGGCCAACGCCTGCGGATACCCGGCCAGCTCCTCGCTGTCGAAGTCGAACGCCAGGAAGCTGCCCGGCGCCACCGCCTCGTAGATCTCCTCCAGGGTACGGGCCAGCGTCGCGTCGTCGAGGAACGCCGCCAACCCGAGGAAGACCACCCCGACCGGCCGCCTCCCCCAGCCCGGCACGAACCGGTGCAACTGGGCCCGGTCGACCGTGCCGATGTCGGTGGCGTCGCCGTAGCCGTAGCCGGCACGGTCGCTGTCGGCGAGGATCTGCTGCCCGAGCCGGACGGTCACCGGGTCGACGTCGGTGTAGAGCACGTTCGCCGCGGTGGCGACCTCGTGCACGTTGCCCCGGGTCGGCAGCCCCGCCCCGAGCACCAGGAAGCCGTCCACACCGGCGTCGGCGATCGCCGTCACCGCCCGGCCGAGGAAGGCCCGCAGGTCACGGAAGATGGCCGCGCAGGGGCCGTACGCCTCCTCGAACGCGCGGGCGGCGGCCACGTCCACCGGGTAGTGGTGCTCACCGCCCAACCAGAAGTCGATCATGCGGGCGGTGCTCGGCTGCTCCGGTTCGGCCATCGACGAGGCTCCCTTCCAGCGGGTGGCCGACAGCGTATCGACGCCGGCCGTCGTGGCGGTATCGGCCCGGCGACAGCACCCGGCCCGCGATACTGACCGGACAGGAGGTGGACGGACGTGAACTCGGCGGACGGCGCGGCGGTCGTGGTGGGTGTGGACGGCTCCGAGCCGGCGCTGCGCGCGGTACGGCTCGCCGCCGCGGAGGCGGCCCGGCGCAACCGGCCGCTGCGGGTGGTGCACGGGTTCATCTGGCCGCTGCTGCGGGTCCCCGTCGACCAGGCCGTCGCCGGCCCGCCCGGCGCCGGGCTGCGCCACCAGGCCGAACGGCTGGTGGCCGACGCGGTCGCCGAGGCCGAGGCGACCGCCCCGGGGCTCCGGGTGACCGGCGAGATCATCGACGGAGAGGCGTCGGCCGTCCTGCTCGGCGAAACCCCCACCGCCGTGCTGGTGGTGCTCGGCGACCGGGGCCTGGGCGGGTTCGCGTCCCTGGTCGTCGGCTCGGTCGCCGTCCAGGTCGCCACGTACGCCGACTGCCCGGTGCTGGTCGCCCGCGGCGAGGAGCACCCCGGCGGACCGGTGGTGGTCGGCGTCGACGGCTCCCCCACCTCCCGCCGCGCCGTCGCGTTCGCCGCCGAACAGGCCAGCCTGCGCGGCACCGGCCTGCACGCGGTGCACGCGTACAAGCACCCGGCCTCCCTCGGGCCGGGCGACATGCAGCCGCTGGTCTACGACGAGTCGGAGTTGCGCGAGGAGGAGCAGCGGGTGCTCGCCGAGTCCCTCGCCGGCGTCCACGACCGGCACCCGGACCTCGCGGTCACCCACGAGGTGGTCCGGGCCCGGCCGGTCGCCGCGCTCACCGCCGCGTCGAAACGGGCGCTGCTGACGGTGGTCGGCGGCCGGGGACGCGGCGAGCTGAGCGGCCTGCTGCTCGGCTCGGTGAGCCAGGGGGTGCTGCACCACAGCGCCAGCCCGGTCGCCGTGGTGCGGGCCCCCGACTGAGCGGTTGGCGCGGCCGCAGACGGGTAGACGGCCCGGGTACGGCACGCGGTGACAGCGACCGAGGAGGCGGCGATGCCAGGACCACGGCCGGGAAGCAACGCGTACGACAAGGAGCGCGCACGGCTGCGCGACATGGTCGAGCAGTCCGGGCGGGCGGCCGACCAGGAGGCGAACCAGGTCGCCAACCGGATCCTGCAGGAGGATCGCGGCCAGCGGGGCGTGGTCCGGGGCGAACGGACCTTCGGCCCCAAGGGAGAACGCGAACCCGGCGACCCGAAGTGAGGGCGTCCGGCCTGGTCGACGGAGCGATCGCCGGCGCGGTCGGCAGCGCGGCGCTGAACGTGGTCAGCTACCTCGACATGGTGCTGCGGGCTCGGCCGGCGAGCAGCACCCCGGACGAGACGGCCCGCCGGCTGGCCGAGACGGCGCACGTGGACCTCGGGCCCGAGGACCGGGCGGTCAACCGCCGCTCGGGCCTCGGGCCGGTCCTCGGCTACGGGATGGGCATCGCCGTCGGCGCGCTCCTCGGGGCGCTCGCCGGCGACCGCCGGGTGTCCCTGTCGGTCGGCCCGGTGCTGGCCGGCGGCACGGTCATGGCCATCTCCGACACGTCGATGACGATCCTCGGGGTCACCGACCCGCGCACCTGGCGGCGGACCGACTGGGTCGCCGACATCGTGCCGCACCTGGCGTACGGAATGGCGGCCGCAGCCACCTGGAACCGGCTGCGGCCGCCCTCCGGGCGGGGGTCTTAGCCCCGTGCGTCGCTCTCGTCGTCGGCGACCGGCTCACCGGCCGGGCCGTACGGCGACACCTGCCCCTTGGGCACGGGCCTGCCCCGGTCACCGGTCGAGTGGCTCTTGTTGAGCGGATGACCGGTCGGCCGGGGTCCCTTGCTGTCCTGGCTGGTGGCGCCCTTGTCGTTGCGCCGGAACTCCTCCTGCTGCGGTTGCACCACGACGGATCTCCTTCCCGATGGGAAGCGCGCGACGCCTCGGCCGCGCACCTGATCGGCTTACCCACCGCCGTGGCGCGCATTCGGATCGCCGTCGCCCGGGCTGATCCACGCCCGGACGGGTACAGCACGGTGATGGGGGACGAACACCGGGTGGCCCGGGTCCTGCTGGACCGGCAGGGACGCACGTACGCCGAGGAGGCCGGGATCCGGCTGACCGACCGGCCGGGGCCGCTCTACCAGTTGCTGGTGCTGGCCACGCTGCTGAGCACCCGGATCCGTGCCCAGGTGGCGGTGGCCGCCGCGCGGGAGCTGTTCGCCGCCGGCTGGCGCACCCCGCAGGCGATGGAGGCGGCGAGCTGGCAGGACCGGGTCGACGCGCTGGGTCGTGGCCACTACCGCCGCTACGACGAGCGGACCGCGACGATGCTCGGCACCGGCGCCCGGCTCTGCCTGGACCGCTGGCACGGTGACCTGCGGCGGCTGCACCGCGAGGCGGACGGCCAGCCGAGCACGCTGCGCCGGCTGCTGACCGAGTTCCCCGGCATCGGCCCGACCGGCGCGGACATCTTCCTGCGCGAGGCGCAGACGGTCTGGCCGGACGTGCGCCCGTACGCCGACCGGCGCGCCCTCGCCGGGGCCCGGCGGCTGGGGCTGCCGGCGAACCCGCGCGGGCTGGCCGGCCTGGTCGGCGAGGCGGACTTCGGCCGGCTCGCCTCGGCGCTGGTGCGCGTCGCCCTCGGCGAGGAGTCCGCCGGGGAGGTCAACCGCACCGCGGCCCGGTGAGCCTCACTTGGCCGGCTGCCCCGGCTTGGTGAGGTGCCACACCAGCAGGGAGGCGAGCAGGGCCAGCAGCAGCACTCCCCCGGAGACCCCGCTCCCCTCCTCGGCGCCGCTGCGTCCGGTCACCCCGAAGTAGATCACCGCGAGCCCGGCGAGCACCGCCAGGAACGTCCGCATGCCTCGGTCCTTCACGCCCGCACCGTACGTCCGCCCGCCGGCCGGGACGACGCGGTTCACGTCCTGTCACCCGTGCGGGTCAACACTGCGTCGCGGAGCCACCCAGCCGGACCCGGCGTACCGCCCGGTCGGCCACCTCGACGGTGAGCCCGGGCAGCCGCACGGTGTCGCCCGGGCCGCTCGGCAGCCGGCCCAACCCGGTCAGCACCAGCCCCGCCACGGTGGTGTGGTCGCGCGACAGCGGGACCGGGCCAGCGGCGCGCCGGCTCGCCCGGTCCGGGCGAGCCGGCGCAGCTGCCCCTCGCGCAGGGTCACCAACGCCATCCCGCTGCCGGAGAGGGCGGCGTTGACCAGCACCAGCACGGCCACCAGCGCGAGCTGACCGCCCACCGCACCCCCGGTCCGCGCTCGTCGACCGGTTCTCCGGCGCCCGTCAGTCGGTCTCCAGGTCGTCGAGGGAGATGGCGTGGGTCATCAACCAGCGGGCCAGCGCCGACATCCCGAACAACCACAGCGGCGCGGACTCGGTCGTGCCGTTGGTGGCGAAGATCGCAAATCGCAGGTCCGGCGCCCGGTACGCCTCGATCCGCCAGCGGTGGTTCTTGTCCCGCCAGACCGCCGAAGGGTCCATGGCGTCACCGTAGGCGACGCCGGGGCACCGGCGGAGCGGCTTGCGCTCACCCGCCCGGTACGACGTTCCCGCCGAGCGCCGCGCGCAGACCGATCGTCACGACCGACAGCACCAGGCCCACCGCGAACCCCCAGGCCAGTCCGAGCAGACCGGAGTGCCGGTCGATCCGCCCGGTGGGGGGACGCCAGCACTCGGCGTACAGCCAGGCCAGCACGCCGAGGCCGAAGGGGGGCAGCAGCCCCAGCCAGAACCAGAACCAGCGGGTGCCGTGCCGCGGCGGCGGCCCGGTGACCAACGCCACCAGCCAGACCAGCCCGACCGCCATCGCGAGCACGGACACCGCCACCGCCAGCACCGGGGCGGGGCCGCCGGGGTCGACGCCCGGAGGACGGACCGCGGTGAGTCGGGTGGTGTAGCCGTCCAGTCGGGATCCGGGACCCGTGCCGTCGGCCCCGAGGTCCACGGCACGGGTCTGCCCGCCGGGCGTCGTCCAGACGATGGTGGCGCCGTGCCGGTCCGTCCGGGCCTGCGCGATCCCCCCGAGGAACACCCCGTCGTCGATCCAGCCCTGCGCCCGGTCCCAGCCGCTCACCCGTCCGGCGGCGAGGTCGCGGTCCAGCCACGCGACGTCCACCTGGCGTGGACTGGCCCACCAGGCCGACACCGCCCAGAGCAGCCAGCCGACGAGCAGCACCACGCTGAGCACCGGGCGACGCGCCGGCGGCCCGGGTGACAGGAGAGGCTCGGACACGCCGCCACGGTGTCATCCTCGGGCAACCCCGCCGCGCCGGGCAGGGTCAGGCCGGCGGGGCGACCACCTCGCGGGCGTCGTCGGGCAGCCGACGGGTGGCGCCACGGCGGTCCAGCAGCTCCAGCAGCGGCACCGCCACCCGGCGGGTGGTGTCCAGCGCCTGCCGGGCCGCGCTGAGCGTGAACGGCTGCGGCAGGGCGGCCAGCACCCGCACCGCGTCGTCGGCCGCGCCGGGCAGCAGCACCACGGTGTCGGCGAGACGCAGCAACGCGCCGGCGCGGACCGCCGCACCGATCTCCCGGGGACCCAGGCCGAGGGCGGCGAGCCGGTCGGCCTCCGGGGCGCGGAACGGGTGGTCGGCGTACTCGGCGCGCACCCGCCGTACGGCCCGGGCCACCGGTTCGGGCAGCGTGTCGGCGGGGGCGCTGGTCACCCGGCCGGCGTGCAGCGTCAGCGGCGGCCGGACCAGGGCCGCCACGAGGGCCCGGTCGGGCAGGTCGAGACGGTGCCGCAGCACCTCGACCGGCGCTCCCGGTTCCAGTGGGTGCTCGCGGGCGTACCGGGTGACCTCCTCGACCAGCCGGATGCCCAGCCGCCGCCAGTGCCCGGGGTCGGCGAGCCAGTCCCCGGCCACCGGTCCGGCGGTGACGCCGACCCCCATCCGGGTCAGCTCGCCGACCCGGGCCAGCGACCGGCGGCGCAGCTCACCGGCGAGGTCGGGCCGTCCGTCGAGGTCGGCGAGGACAGTGGCCCGGGCCGCGGCGGCGCCCCGGCGGGTCAGCGGCGGCGGGTCCACGTCCAGCACCGTCACCCCACCGGCGACGTGGTGGCGGCCGGGGTCGCGCAGCAGCGCCCGGTCGCCGATGAGCAGCGGCAGCGGCCGGGCCAGCCGCAGCCGGACGGTGTCGACGCCGAGCGGTCGGACCCGGGCCGGCACGGCCGCCGCGCCGACGTGCAGGGTGAGCGTGGCCGGCAGGTCGGCCGCCCGGTCGCCGGCCACGCGCACGTCGACCAGGTCGGTGCGGTGGAACCGGCCGGGGGTCAGCAGGGCGTCGCCACGGGCCAGCCGGTCCCTCGGCACGCCGCGCAGGTTCACCGCCACCCGGGCGACCGCCTCCACCTGTTCCCGGGCCGCGCCCAGGCGGTGCAGGCCGCGCACCCGGACCAGCTCACCGGTGTCGGCGAGGGCGAGTTGGTCGCCGACGCGCAGCCGGCCGCCGCCGAGGGTGCCGGTGACCACCGTGCCGCTGCCCCGCACGGTGAACGAGCGGTCCACCCAGAGCCGCACCGGGGCGTCCAGCACCGGGGCGGGCAGCCGGGCGACCAGCCGGTCCAGGGCGGCGCGCAACGCCGGCAGGCCGTCGCCGGTGCGGGCGCTGACCGCGACCGCCTCGACCTCGCCGAGGGAGGTGGCGGCGATCTCCGCCCCGGCCGTCGCGATCGCCGCCGCCGGGTCGGCCAGGTCCGCGCGGGTCACCACGAGCAGCCCGTACGACACCCCGAGCGCGTCCAGCGCGGCCAGGTGCTCGGCGGACTGCGGCATCCAGCCCTCGTCGGCGGCGACCACGACCAGCGCGGCGGGCACCGGGCCGATGCCGGCGAGCATGTTCGGCACGAACCGCTCGTGGCCGGGCACGTCGACGAACGCGACGGTGTCGCCGGAGGGCAGCGTGGTCCAGGCGAAGCCGAGGTCGATGGTCATGCCCCGGCGACGTTCCTCGGCCCACCGGTCCGGTTCCATCCCGGTCAGCGCCCGGACCAGGGTGGACTTGCCGTGGTCGACGTGTCCGGCGGTGGCGACGACGTGCATGTCAGCCGGCCGCCCGCAGCACCGCCGCGCGCAGCGTGTCGTCGGCGGCGGCGGGCACGCAGCGCAGGTCCAGCAGGAGCCGGCCCCGCAGGATCCGGCCGAGCACCGGTGGGCTGCCCAGGCGCAGCGGCCCGGCGTACGACCCGGGCAGGCGCACCGCCCAGGAGTCCAGTTCGACGCCGGGGGCGCCGCCGCCACCGACCACGGCGACACTGGGCACCACCTCGGCCGGGCAGCCGTGCGCGCCGAGGGCGTCGCGCAGCCGTTCGGCGCGTTCCCGCAGCGCCGCCGGGTCGGCGTGCAGGGCGGCCCGGGTGGGCGTGCCGGGGCGGTGCAGGGTCGCCGCCAGCGCCGCCAGGGTCAGCTTGTCCACCCGCAGCGCCCGGGTCAGGGGGTGCCGGCGCAGCCGCTCGACCAGGTCGGCGTCGCCGAGCAGCAGCCCGGCCTGCGGGCCGCCGAGCAGCTTGTCGCCGCTGGCGGTGACCAGGGTGGCCCCGGCGCGCAGGGCGCCGGCGGCGTCCGGCTCGTCGGGCAGCAGCGGGTCCGGCGCGAGCAGGCCGGAGCCGATGTCGACCACCACCGGCACGCCGAGGGTGGCCAGCTCGCGTACCGGCACGGCGGAGGTGAAGCCGGTGACGACGAAGTTCGACGGGTGCACCTTGAGCACGAAGCCGGTGTCCGGGCCGACGGCCCGGGCGTAGTCGGCAAGCGTGGTGCGGTTGGTGGTGCCGACCTCGCGCAGCCGCGCCCCGGTGCTCTCCAGCAGGTCGGGCAGGCGGAAGCCGTCCCCGATCTCGACCAGTTCGCCCCGGCTGACCACGATCTCCCGGCCGGCGGCGAGGGCGGTGGCGGCCAGCACCAGCGCGGCGGCCCCGTTGTTCACCACGTGCACGGCGGCGGCGTCGGGCACGGCGGCGGCGAGCGCGTCGAGGGCGTCCCGGCCGCGCCGGGCCCGCCGGCCGGTGCGCAGGTCCAGTTCCACGTCGGTGTGCCCGGCGGCGGCGACGACCGCCTCGACGGCGGCGTCCGACAGGGCCGCCCGGCCGAGGTTGGTGTGCAGCACGACGCCGGTGGCGTTGAGCACGGCCCGTGGCGTCGGCGCGGGCAGGGCGGCGAGCGCGGTGTCGCGTACCTCGTCGGGGGTGATCTCACCGCGCCGGGCGCGGCCCTGGGCGGCGACGACGGCGGCCTTGACCCGGTCCCGGCCGAGGGTGGCGACGGCCGCGACCAGCCCCGGGTCGGCGAGCAGGGTGTCGGTGCGCGGCACCCGCCGCCGCGGGTCGGCCACCGCCTCGCCCATGCGTCATCTCCCGTGCTGCTTGGCGGAGACGGACGGGAATCGAACCCGCCTGGCCCGGGTACCGGACCACACCGGTTTTGAAGACCGGGAGGGGCACCAGCCGCCTGAACGCCTCCGCCCAGGAGTCAACCACAGCGCCCGCCGGGGCGTGTGGCGAGGCTCAGACCTCGCCGGCCTCCCGGCGGCGGATCCGCTCCCGCTGCGGCAGCACCGTGTACTTCGGATCCCGGGCCGAGGCGACGCCGCCGTGGAAGATGCCGAACCGGGTGGCGACGGAGGCGGCCAGCAGCGCCGCGCCGGAGATCGCGGAGACCGCCCGGCTGCGCCGGCCGACCAGCGCGCCGGCCACCCCGGCGGCCGTCAGCGCCCGCCCGGCGCGCAGCAGCCGCCCGGCGGTGCCGGTCCGGTAGGGCTCGCTGAGCAGCCCGAGGCGGGTCTCCACCGAGTGCGCGCCCCACAGTTCCAGGGCCGCGCCGGCGACCGCGAGGCGTCGCGCCGGGCCGGCCTGCGCGCAGGGCGCGGCGATCAGGCCGACACCGGCGCCGCTGGCCAGGGCGCTGCCCGCGAAGATGGTGGGCAGTTCCGGGTACGCCTCGTGCCAGGACGGCACCGCCGTCCCGGCCAGCAGCACCCCGGTGTACGTGGCCAGGGCGGGCGCGGTGGCGGCGGCGGCCAGCCCGGCGACCTGCCCGGCCGGCGGCAGCAGCCGACGGGCCAACCCGGGCACACCCCGCCTCGGCAGCCGGGACGCCACCTCGGCGATCGCCGCGACCCCGGCGGCGGGGCCGTAGGCGCTGAGGATCCAGGTGCCCACCGACATCGGCGAGGTCGGCTTCGCCACCCGCAGCATGTGGTGGAACCGCGACGGCCGGCCGAGGTCGTTGATGAGGAAGTACGCGCTGGCGGTGACCGCGCCGAGCGCGGTGACCCGGCCGGCGCGGCGCAGCGCCGGCCGTCCGGTGAGCTGCCCACCCGCGGCCAGCAGCGACGACCCGGCGGCGAGGCCGCCGGTGAACAGGTACGCGGCGATGTCCCAGCGCCACACCGGCGGCTTGAGGATCGGCCGGCCGTAGTACGAGGTGAACTCGGCCGCGGGGACGCGCAGCTCCTCACCGCCGCGACGGGTACGCCTGCGCCGGTCGAGCGGCGCGACGTCGCGGGGCGGGCGGGGTTCGGGGCTCGCTCCGGCGGGGCCCGCGCCGACCTTGCCGCCGTGGCCCAACTGGACCGACGGGCGTCCCGGGTGGACCGGGCCGCCGTGCGTCAGGCGCTGCCGGAACCGGCGGAACAGCTCGCCCACCTCGGGCCGTTGCGGACTCACGACCGACCTCCGACGAACGCGGCGACGGTCGCCGCCGCCATGGCCAGCGCCGCCAGGCCGGCGCGCTTCCACATCCTCGGCAGGTCACGGGTGGTCACCACCGGGTCCGGTGGCAGGCCGTAGACCTCCGGCTCGTCCAGCAGCAGGAAGAACGCGCCGTCGCCGCCCACCCCGTCGGTCGGGTCGTGGCCGTAGAGGCGGGCCTCCGGCACGCCCCGCTCGTGCAGCTGCCCGACCCGCCGGGCGGCCCGCTCGCGCAGCTCGTCCAACGGGCCGTACTGGATCGACTCGGTGGGGCAGGCCTGCGCGCAGGCCGGGGTCATGCCCGCGCCCAGCCGGTCGTAGCAGAGCGTGCACTTCCACGCCCGGCCGTCGCCCTTGCGCTGGTCGATGACCCCGTACGGGCAGGCGGAGATGCAGTAGCCGCAGCCGTTGCAGATGTCCTCCTGCACCACCACGGTGCCGAACTCGGTGCGGAACAGCGCGCCCGTGGGGCAGACGTCCAGGCAGGCCGCGTGGGTGCAGTGCTTGCACACGTCCGACATCATCAGCCAGCGGAAGTCGGTGCGCTCCTGCGCGCCGGTGCCCCGGCCCGGTGGCTGGGAGCCGGGCATCCCGAGGAACGCGGTCCCGTTCGACGCCGGCCCGCTCACCCCGGCCTCGGCGGACGCGTCGCCGGTGCGCGCGGTGGCGGCCATCCGGGCGGCGGCGTCGGCCGTGCCCGGCGGCACGCCCGGGTCGGTGCCCGAGCCGCCGGCGCTGCCCGCCGCCACCGCCGCCGACGCCGCGCTCGCCGAGCCGCCCGTCGGGGTGCCGGCGAACGGCGGCGTACGGTGCCCGGCCGGGCGGGGCTGCTCGATGAAGGCCACGTGCCGCCAGGAGTTCGCGGTCAGCGCGCCGGTGTTGTCGTACGACATGCCGAGCAGGTCGAAACCGGAGTCCGGGACGCCGTTCCACTCCTTGCAGGCCACCTCGCACGCCTTGCAGCCGATGCAGACGCTGGTGTCGGTGAAGAAGCCCATCCGGGGGCCCGCGTCGACCCAGCCGGCGTCCGGCGCCGGGTCGAGCGGGCCGTAGAGGCTGTTAGCGTCAGGCATCGGCGTGCTCCCCCGGCCCCTCGTCGGTCGGCGCGGCCGGACGGTCGACGGTCACCATCGGCGGCGTCCGGCCGGGGACCAGGTCGGCCCGCCGCTGGTAGTCGGCGACCAGCTCACGCAGGGCCGGGCCGGTCGGCCGGCGTCCGGGGCGTACGTCACAGGTGCCGATCTTGCTCTCCTGGATCAGGACGTTCGGATCCAGGGTGATGCCGAACAGGTCGTTGGCCGAGTCGCCGGTCACGATGCCCTCGAACCCGAAGTGGTACGGCAACCAGAGCTGGTGGATCACCCGGCCGTCCACCCGCAACGGGGTGAGCCGGTCGGTGACCAGCACCTTCGCCTCGATCACCGCCCGGCCGCTGATCAGGTGCGCCCAGCCCAGGTGGGTCAGCCCCGCCTCGGCGGCCAGCTCCGGCGACACCTCCACGAACATCTCCGGCTGGAGTTCGGCCAGCGGCCGCACCGTCCGGCTCATCGCGCCGGCGGTGTGGTGCTCGGTGAGCCGGCTGACCGTGAACACGTACGGGAAGACCTGGCTGTGCTCCTGCGGCGGGCTCGGGTTCACCGAGTTCACCGGGTGCGCGTACACCTTGCGGGTCGGGTTGGCCTGCTGCCCGTACAGCGGGTTGCGCATCGGCGACTCGGCCGGCTCGAAGTGCGTCGGCAGCGGCCCGTCGAGCACCCCGCTCGGCGCGTACAGCCAGCCCTTGCCGTCGCCCTGCATGACGAACGGGTCGTCACCGGCGATGCCCTCCGGCCCGGCGGCGCCCTTCGGCGGCCGGTACGTCGGCGGCTTGGTCCGCTCGAAGTCCGGCACGTCGTACCCGGTCCACTCGGCCTTCTCCGGGTCCCACCACACGTACCTCTTCCGCTCGCTCCACGGCCGGCCCTGCGGGTCGGCGGAGGCCCGGTTGTACAGGGTGCGCCGGTTCGCCGGCCAGGCCCAGCCCCACTCGGCGGCCACCCAGTCCTGCTCGTGCCGGGACTTGCGCCGGGCGGCCTGGTTGACGCCGTCGGCGTAGATGCCCGAGTAGATCCAGCAGCCGATGGCGGTGGAGCCGTCGTCCCTCGCCTCGGCGAACGACGACAGCGGGCGGCCGGTCGCCAAATCGTACCCGTTGATCTCGCGCAGCACCGCCTCGGCGACCGGCTCGGCGTGCGGACCGTGCGTGGGATAGTCCCAGGCCAGGTCGAGCAGCGCCCGGTCGCGCGGCCGGTCCGAGCCGGCCAGCTTCTCCCGCAGCCGGCGGCCCAGGTGGTAGAAGAACCACAGCTCGGAGCGGGCGTCGCCGGGCGGGTCGACGGCCTTCTCCCGCCACTGCACCAGCCGCTGCGTCTGGGTGAAGGTGCCTTCCTTCTCCACGTGCGAGGCGGCGGGCAGGAAGAACACCTCGGTGCGGCACTGCTCCGGCACGATCTCGCCGGTGGCGACCTCCGGGCCGTTCTTCCAGAACGTGGCGCTCTCGATCATGAACAGGTCGCGGACCACCAGCCAGTCGAGGTTGGCCATGCCGAGGCGCTGGGCACGGCCGTGCGCCGAGCCGACCGCCGGGTTCTGGCCGAGCAGGAAGTACCCCTTGACCTTGCCGTCGATCATGTTGAGCACCTGCTGGTAGGTGCCGTGGTCGCCGGTCATCCGGGGCAGGTAGCCGTAGCAGAAGTCGTTCTCCGGGGTCGCCGCGTCACCCCAGTACGCCTTGAGCAGGCTGGCGCCGAAGGCCCGCGCGTTGCCCCAGAAGCCCTTCCGGCCCGGGTGCCGGATGCTGTCCACCCACTCGTCGAAGCTCGGGTGGTCGGCGTGGTGCGGCATCGGCAGGTAGCCCGGCAGCAGGTTGAACAGGGTGGGGATGTCCGTCGAGCCCTGGATGCTGGCGTGTCCGCGCAGCGCCAGGATCCCGCCGCCCGGGCGGCCCATGTTGCCCAGCAGCAGCTGGATGATCGCGCCGGTGCGGATGTACTGCACCCCGACGCTGTGCTGGGTCCAGCCCACCGAGTAGATCAGGCACCCGGTGCGCTCCCGGCCGGAGTTCTCCGTCCAGGCGCGGGCCAGCTCCAGGAACTTCTCCCGGGGGATCCCGCAGACCCGCTCCACCATCTCCGGGGTGTAGCGGGCGAAGTGCCGCTTCAGGATCTGGTAGACGCAGCGCGGGTGCTGCAACGTCTCGTCGCGCAGGGTCTGCCCGTGCACCTCCGCGCCGTGCGACTCGTGCCGCAGGCCGGCTGCGGTGTCGCGCTCCTTGGCGGTGTGGCCGCTGCCGGAGTCGGACTCGTGCCCCGCGTACTGCCAGCTGTCCTGCACGTAACTGTTGGTCTCCGGGTCGAAGCCGGAGAAGAGGCCGTCGCCGTCCTCGGCGTCGACGAACCGCTCGCTGACGATCGTCGCGGCGTTCGTGTACGCCAGCACGTACTCGCGGAAGTCCAGCTCGTTGGTCAGGATGTGGTTGACGACGCCGCCGAGCAGCGCGATGTCGGTGCCCGCGCGGATCGGCAGGTACGTGTCGGCCACCGCGCTGGTCCGGGTGAACCGGGGATCGACGTGGAAGACCTTCGCGCCCCGGCGCTTGGCCTCCATGACCCACTGGAAGCCCACCGGATGGGCCTCGGCCATGTTCGAGCCCTGGATGACGATGACGTCAGCGTTGGCGACGTCCTGCTGGAAGTCCGTCGCGCCACCGCGACCGAAGCTGGCCCCCAGACCGGGGACGGTGGCGGAGTGTCAAATCCGGGCCTGGTTCTCGATCTGCAGCGCCCCCATCGCGGTGAACAGCTTCTTGATGAGGTAGTTCTCCTCGTTGTCCAGCGTCGCCCCGCCGAGGCTGGAGATGCCCAGCGTCCGGTTCAGCGGCCGGCCCTCGCTGTCGACGTCCTCCCAGGTCTCCTCGCGGGCGGCGAGGATCCGGTTGGCGATCATGTCGAGCGCGACGTCGAGCTCCAGGTCCTCCCACTCGGTGGCGTACGGCCGGCGGTAGCGGACCGTGGTCTGCCGCAGCGGGCTGGTGACCAGGCTCCTGCTGGCCGAGCCCTTCGGGCAGAGCCGGCCCCGGGAGATCGGGCTGTCCGGGTCGCCCTCGATCTGGGTGACCCGGCCGTCGGTGACGAAGACCCGCTGCCCGCAGCCCACCGCGCAGTACGGGCAGACCGAGCGGGCCACCGTGTCGGCGTCCTCGGTGCGGGCCGTCAGCCGCGCCGAGCGGGCGGACTGCGCCGCCGCGCCCCGGCCGAGCGGGTCGGTGCCGGTGAGCTGCCGGTAGACCGGCCAGCCCTCGATGAAGGTACGGATCCCCACCGTGCGCACCTCCTCCCGCGCGAGCCGACGTCCCCTGAACATAGGCCAGCCCCTCGGGGTCCGCGAGCCGAGTGGTCGATCTTTTTCGGCGTACGACACAGCGCCGCCCCCGACCGGGTGGGTCGGGGGCGGCGCTGAAGGGTGCCGGTGTGCAGGTCGCCTCTCGGCGCGTGGCGCGACGCGGCTCCAGCCGAACGGAATTCCGCGACGGCATTTCAGGTGAGGCCCGGGGACACTGGACACACCGACACCCGACTCAACACGCTACCCGCCCTCACCCTTCCCCCACCCCCAGTGACCCCCACCACCGCCCCGCACCGCGATCAGAGGCTCGCCTCCCGACCACCGCACGGCGACCCGGACCGGGACCCGCCCCCTGGGGCAGCCACACCGGCCTGCGCAAGGCGCGGACAGGAGGAGATCTTGGCGAGTTGTCGTTCGCGGTGAACGACAACTCGCCAAGATCTCAGCCCGCCTCGCGGGCACCCCCCGGCCGGACCGACGAACGATGCCTCAACCGCCAGGGGGCTGTGGACGTGTGGACGTGCCGCCGCTACTGACCACGCCACCCGCCCCCATCCCTCCTCGGGGTTGACAGTCGCGGAGATCCACACCGCCACCACCCTCATGATCGATGCGGCGGGCGGCCTGACCGCCGGGCGGCTCGGCTGGATACGCCGCTGGCCGGCACCCCGTGTTCGGGGTGCCGGCCAGCGTTGCGTGGGTGGGTCAGCTGTTCCAGTGTTCGGCGACGAGGTCGGCGGCCTGCTGCTCCCACTGGGCGTAGTGGTCCGGGTAGGCCGAGACCTGCACGGTCTGGGCGGCCTCGGTCAGCGGCATGTCCTGCCAGCCGTCGACCTGCTTCAGACCCTTCAGGAACGCCAGGGTGGAGTACTCGGGGTCGGTGATCTGCTCGACCGTGCCCCAACCCGAGCTCGGGCGCTGCTGGAACAGGCCCTGCGAGTCGTGGTCGTTACGCTCACCCAGGTGGCCGAGGTTCTCCAGCTTCGACTCCTGCAGCGCCGTGGCGATCGACACCACCGCAGCCCGCTCGTCCATGCCCGCCTTCTTGGTGGCGGCGATGATCGCCTTGACGTTGCCGACCTGCTCGTCCGACAGGTCGATACGCGACTGCGCACCCTGCACACCGTGCGGAATCAGCTTGCCCTTGTCCACGGCCGGCTTGTCAGCGGCCATGACAGCGACGGTCTTCACATCGGCAGCCGGGGCGGCGTGCGCCTCGGTCACCGGACCGGCGAACACACCACCGGCGAAAGCCAGACCAGCAATACCCAGAACGCTCTTACGAATGATCATGGTGTTCATAGCAAAGCTCCATCCGGGGGTCGACACACACGCGTCGCCGGGGGACGACACCGCATGCGGGGCACCTCGACAGGCGCTCACACAACAAAGGGGGAAAGTCGATGTCCGGCTCCTCGCGAACCCGAGGGGTTCGCGGTCACGCCAAGCACGGGGGGCTTGCGGCGCCGGGACCATGTGTAACGACCGGCGGGCCACCAACATTCCGGGCCCCACACCCCCGGGCCAGGCCCCGGGATCAGGGCCGTGCAGCCGGGTGTGCTGCTGCGATCGTCCAGAGAGTGTAACGACCCCCAGCCGGCCGCCATTCCGCCACCCGAGTGCCCCCGGTCACAGGACCCCGCACACCAACCAGGCACCAACCGGACCTGCGGGCCACCACAGCAGCCACCCGAACCGGACACCCACCCCAGACTGACCGACCCGCACACCACCTCCGGGTGCAGTCGATGTCGCCAGAGCAGCAACAACCGCACCCGAAACCGGCCAACCAACCCCGTGACCCGAGGCGAACACCCCGGCCCGCGTACCCGAAACGGACACCACGGACCTCGCACGCCCGGACGGCGACCGACCACCGACGCGCGGTGAAGGCCGGCCGCCTGGACCCGGGGCGAGAACCCTCAGGCCCGGACGGCCGCCGCACGCCCGCACGGACGGCGGCCGACCACAACGGTGGGGTGCCCCGACCGTGACCGGCGCAGCGATCAAGCCCACTGCGAGGGCCGGGCACGGTCGGGCCACACCCCGCCCCCACGACGCAGCCGGCACCTACGTGCCGTAGGCCGCGCGGTTCGGAGAGGGCGGAGGACAATCTGGTCGACACCGGGTCGGCCGGATCGGCCCGCAGCGGGGTTACCCTGATGCCATGCAGACCACGGCGACCCCCGCGTGCCTGGCCCGTCCGGGCCGGCCCGCCGTGGTGGCGCGCACCCTGGCCGAGCTGGCCGGCCCCACCCGGGGTGTGGTGGAGCTGCCGGTACGGCTGATGTGGAACGGCGAGCGGACGTTCGACCTGGCCGATCCGGACGACCTGCTGTGGATGTACGAGAACGTGCTGCGGGAGAGCACCCGGGCCGACGACCTGCGGCAGCTGATCGACGGCCGCACGCTGCGCCGGGTGTGGCGTCGACTGAACCTGCCCCGGGGTGTGCGGCAGGCGTGGGAGAGCCGGCACCGGGGTCTGCGTACCGCGTGACGCACCTGCACGACTTCTACCGGGAGGTCGCCCGGGTGGCCCTGACGGCGGCCGGGCCGCACCGGTTCGTGCTCGGCGGCGGGGTGGCCTGGGCCGCGCACGGCCTGGTCACCCGCCCGACGGAGGACGTCGACCTGTTCGCCGACGTGGAGGGCGCGGCCGCGGCGGCGGCGACGGAGGTGCGCGCGGCCCTGGAGCGCGCCGGGTACACGGTCGTCGACGCGGACCCGGACAGCGATCTGGCGGGGCTCTTCGACGGCTTCGACCGGGACATGAAGGACTTCGTCGTGACCCGTGGGGCGCGGCAGATCCGGCTGAGCCTGGCCCGGCTCGACCGGTACCGCTCGCCGGTGGTGATGGACTTCGGCCCGGTGATGGACGTGCGCGACCTGGTGGCGAACAAGGTCGCCGCGCTGGTGAACCGCCGCGAGGTGCGCGACTACATCGACGTGGCGGCGGCGCTGGAGCACTACCCGGTGGCCGAGCTGCTGGAGTTGGCCCGGCAGGTCGACCCGGCGCTCGACGACTCCGACGTGCGGGAGGCCGGCCGGTACCTGGACCGGGTCGCGGACCGCCGGTTCACCCGCTACGGACTGGACGCCACGCAGGTGGCGCGGCTGCGGCGGCGGCTGGCCGACTGGCCACGCTGACCGTCGAGGACGCGCACGCCCGGGTGGCGGGGCCGCCACCCGGGCGGGACGGGGCTCACTTGGTCGGACGCCCGCCGGTCACGCCGAGGATCTCCCCGGTGACGTAGCTGGACTCCTGGGAGGCGAAGAAGACGTACGCCGGGGCGAGCTCGGCGGGCTGGCCGGGACGACCCATCGGGGTGTCGGTGCCGAACTGCTTCACCTTCTCCTCCGGCATGGTCGCCGGGATCAGCGGGGTCCAGACCGGGCCGGGGGCGACCGCGTTGACCCGGATGCCCTGTTCGGCGAGCTGGGCGGCGAGCGCCTTGGTGAAGTTGGCGATGCCGGCCTTGGTGGTGGCGTAGTCGAGCAGCTGCGGCGACGGGTCGAAGGCCTGGATCGACGTGGTGTTGATGATCGTGGCGCCTTCCTTCAGGTGCGGGATCGCCTCCTGGCAGAGCCAGAACATGGCGTACAGGTTGGTCTTCATGACCCGGTCGAACTGGGCGGTGCTGATGCCGGCGATCCCGTCGTCCTGCGACATCTGGTAGGCGGCGTTGTTCACCAGGATGTCGAGGCCGCCGAGGTCGGACAGGGCACGCGCGACGAGTTCCCGGCAGTGCCCCTCGTCGGTGAGGTCGGTGCGTACCGCGACACCCTTGCGGCCGGCCTGCTCGACGAGCCGGACCGTCTCCCGGGCATCGGCGTCCTCCTCCTCGCCGAGGTAGGAGATGAGCACGTCGGCGCCCTCGCGGGCGAAGGCGATCGCGACGGCCCGGCCGATGCCCGAGTCACCGCCGGTGATCAGGGCACGCTTGCCCTCCAGCCGGCCGCTGCCCCGGTACGACTCCTCACCGTGGTCGGGCTTCGGTCCCATCTCACGGGTCGAGCCGGGCGCCGACTGCTGCTGCGGCGGCTGCCCCTCCTGCTGGCCGTACTGCTCGGTGGGGTCCTGCGGGGTGAACTGGTCGTTGCTCACGGGTGTCTCCTTCGTCCGTCCCGGTCCCTGTGTGCCCTACCCCTCGGCGGGGTGCGGAAACGGGCGCGGCAGCGCGGCGGACCGCCCCGGTGTTACGCGGAGACGGTCCGTGGCGCTGGTGGGGTGAAACACCTCGGGCCCCTGTGGCGGGAGTGACAGCGGCTCGTTATGGTGCGCATCGGTGCCCACGAGGCGCCTCACCCCCATCGGAAAGGCACCGCATTGACCTCCTCCTCCGGCGCCTCGCGCCGTCAGGTGCTGGCCGTGGCCGCCGCCGCGGCGACCGCTCCCCTGCTCGCCGGCGCCCCCGTCCGGGCCGCCGAGGCGAAGGGCCCGAAGACCTGGGACCTGACCGTCCTGGGCACCTCGGACACCCACGGCAACGTCTACAACTGGGACTACTACAAGGACGCCGAGTACGACGACAGCCGGCACAACGACGTCGGCGTGGCGAAGCTGGCCACCCTGGTCAACCAGATCCGCGCGGAGCGGGCGGGCAGGGCCACCCTCGTGCTCGACGCCGGCGACACCATCCAGGGCACCCCGCTGGCCACCTACTACGCCAAGCAGGAGCCGATCACCGTCACCGGTGAGACGCACCCGATGGCCAACGCCATGAACGTGCTCCGGTACGACGCGGTGACGCTGGGCAACCACGAGTTCAACTACGGCCTGCCGCTGCTGGCGAAGTGGATCGAGCAGCTCGGCTTCCCGGCGCTGGCCGCGAACGCGCTCAACGAGAAGACCGGCAAGCCGGCCTACCTGCCGTACGTGATCAAGAAGGTGCGCCTCGGCGGGGTGGACTCCCCCACCATCAACGTCGGCATCCTCGGCCTGACCAACCCGGGTTCGGCGATCTGGGACAAGGCCAACGTCGAGGGCCGGCTGATCTTCGCCGACATGATCGCCACGGCCGCGAAGTGGGTGCCGATCATGCGGGAGCGCGGCGCCGACCTGGTGATCATCTCGGCGCACGGCGGCGACAGCGGCACCTCAAGCTACGGCCCGGAGCTGCCGATCGAGAACCCGGTGGCGCTGATCGCCGAGCAGGTGCCGGGCATCGACGCGATTCTCTTCGGCCACGCCCACGCCGAGGTGGTGGAGAAGTTCGTCACCAACGCCGTCACCGGCGAGCAGGTGCTCACCGCCGAGCCGTCCAAGTGGGGCCAGCGGCTGACCCGGATGGACTTCACCGTCCAGAAGGTGCGCGGCCGGTGGAAGGTCCTCGCCAAGGGCGCGACCATGCTCAACACCAACACGGTGGTCGAGGACCCGGCCGTGCTCGCCGCCGTGCGCGGCCAGCACACCAAGACGGTGAACTACGTCAACACCGTGGTCGCCCAGTCCTCGCAGGAGCTGTCGGCCGCCGAGTCCCGGTACAGGGACACCCCGATCCTGGACTTCATCAACCACGTCCAGACCGAGGTCGTCGCCACCGCGCTCGCGGGCACGGCGTACGCGGCCCTGCCGGTGCTGTCCATCGCGGCGCCGTTCAGCCGTACCGCGATCTTCTCGCAGGGTGACGTGCGCATCCGTGACGTCGCGGGCCTGTACGTCTTCGACAACACCCTCGAGGCCGTGGTGCTCACCGGTGCGGAGGTGCGGGCCTACCTGGAGTACTCGGCGAAGTACTTCCGGACGCTGGCCGTGGGCGCCGCCGTCGACCCGGCCACCATCAGCGACCCGGCCGTCCCGGACTACAACTACGACGTGATCTCCGGGCTCGACTACGACATCGACATCTCCAAGCCGGTCGGGCAGCGGATCACCCGCCTCGTCCTGCCCGGCACCGAGACCCCGATCGCCGACGACGCCCAGTTCGTCGTCGCGGTGAACAACTACCGGCGCAGCGGCGGCGGCAACTTCCCCGGCATCGTGAAGACCCAGGTCTACAACCAGCAGCAGGAGATCCGCCAGCTGCTGATCGACTGGGCGCAGGCCAAGGGCGTCATCGACCCGGCCGACTTCTTCGTGCCGAACTGGAAGCTGGTGCGCGAGGGCGTGCCGGTCTTCTGACCCGTGTCACCGTCGACGGGCCGTGGGTGTCCCTGCACCCGCGGCCCGTCCGCGTACCCGGTCAGCCCACCCCCGGCAGCAGGCCGAGCGCCCGCTGGTCGGGGTCGTCCACCGGTTCGGGATAGTCCCGCCGGGCGTCGGTCTCCCGCAGCTCGACCCGCTCGTCCGGACGCACCGGCGCGGGCAGCTCGCCGAAACGGACGTGCCGCAGGAAGGCGTACTCCTCGTCGGTGAACGACGCGGGAACCGGCTCACTCATACCGACAGTCTCCTCCTGCCGCGCGCCGGCATCAACGACGCCGCCGGGGGTAACCGGACCCCGACCGGTCGGCGACGAGGTGGAGGACGAGCATGCGCGCGGTACGGATGACCAGTCCCGGGGTGCTCGAGCAGGTCGAGGTCCCGACCCCGACGCCCGCGGCGGGTGAGGTGCTGCTCGCCGTCGGCGCGGTCGGCGCCTGCCACTCCGACCTGCACATCCTGGACGCCCCGCCGGGGCTCTTCCCCACCCCGATCACGCTGGGCCACGAGACCGCCGGCACGGTCGAGGCGGTCGGCGCCGGGGTCACCGGGTGGACGCCCGGCGACCGGGCGGCGGTCTACGGAATCGTCGGCTGCGGCACCTGCCGGGGCTGCCTGCGGGGCGCCGAGAACCAGTGCCGCCGGATGCCGCCGGGCGGCATCGGGCTCAGCCGCGACGGGGGCCTCGCCGACTACGTCGCCGTGCCCGCCCGCAACCTGCTGCACGTCGGGGACCTGGACCTCACCCAGGCCGCGCCGCTGACCGACGCGGGGCTGACTCCGTACCACGCGGTGGAGCTGGCCCGGCCGGCGTTGCGTCCGGGCACGTTCTGCGTGGTGATCGGGATCGGCGGGCTCGGCCACATGGCGGTGCAGATCCTGACCGCCACCACCGCGGTGCGGATCATCGCGGTCGACACCAGCGTCGCCGCCCTGGACCTGGCCACTCGGATGGGCGCGCACCACGTGGTGCAGGCCGGCCCGGAGGCGGTCGAGCGGATCCGGGAGATCGTCGGACCGGCCCCCGACGGCGCCGACGTGGTGATCGACTGTGTGGGCGTGGACGCCACGCTGACCACCGCCCGCACCGTGGTGGCCACCGGCGGCAAGCTGCTCCTGGTCGGGCTGGGCGGTGGCACGCTGCCGGTCCACCCGGTCGCCGACGCGCCGCCCACCCTGCCGCTGGAGACCAGCGTCGAGATCCCGTTCTGGGGCACCCGCGCCGAACTGCAGGAGGTGATCGCGCTGGGCCGCGCCGGTCTGATCAGTGCCGACGTGCAGACCTTCCCGCTGGAGCGGGCTCCCGAGGCGTACGACCTGCTGCGCCGGGGAGACATCCACGGCCGGGCGGTCGTGACGCCCTGAGTGGCCCGCCCGGTCAGTGCGGCTGGGCGACCATCGGAGGCCGGACCGGCGGGAGGCGGTCCAGCAGCGCCAGCCCGGCCCGTACCGGCGCGTGGGCCAGCGTCCGGTCGAAACTCGCCCGGCCCTGGCAGAACCGCACGAACATCGACCAGCCCGCCGGCGTGGCCAGCAGGGCGTGGAAGACGTCCGGCCGGCGTTCGAAGACCTCCAGCAGGCGGTGCCCGGCCCGCATCGACGGCACCAGCCGCTCGCGGACGTCCCGCTCGTAGCGGTCGAGGTCACCGGCGGCGACCGCCTCACCGGCGAGGGCGCCGGAGCGCAGCGCGTAGCTGATCCCCTCCCGGCTCCACGGTTCCAGCAGGCCCGCCGCGTCCCCGGCGACCAGCACCCGGCCCCGGCGCAGCGGGGAGTCGTCGGCCCGGCAGCGGGTCAGGTGCCCCGAGTCGTGCTCCGGTTCCACCTCGGACAGGCCCAGCCGGTCGACGAACCGGCGCAGGTACGCGCGGGTGCCGTCGCCCTCGCCCCGGCCGGCGATCACGCCGACCGTCAACGACGCCCCCTTCGGGAACACCCAGGCGTACGAGCCGGGGATGGCGCCCCAGTCGAGCAGCAGCCGGCCCTGCCAGCGCCGCTGCACGTCCGCCGGGACCGGCAGCTCCCGCTCCAGCCCCAGGTCCACCTGTCGGAACCGGACACCCACGTGCCGGGAGGTCACCCCGGACGAGCCGTCCGCCCCGATCACCGTCCGCGCCCGCACGGTGTCGCCGTCGGCCAGGCGTACGCGTACCCCGTCGGGATCCTGGTCGACGCCCCGCACGGCGACGCCCTCGCGCAGCTCGGCCCCGGCGGTGACGGCGGCCGCGCGCAGCCGGTCGTCGAACTCGTCGCGGCGCACCATCGCCACCAGCGGGGTGCGGTGCCGGCGGGTGAAGGCGCGTCGCCCGTCCCGGGTGAACGTCACCCGGTCCACCCGGTCGTGCGCGGGCACCTCGATCCGGCCGGCCACCGCCGACAGCGAGGTGCCGATCAGGCCGCCGCCGCAGGTCTTGTACCGGGGATGGGTGGCCCGGTCCAGCACCAGCGTGCGGACGCCCGCCGCGGCGGCGACCCGCGCGGCGCAGAGCCCGGCGGGGCCGGCGCCGACGACGACGAGATCCCAGATGATCACGGCGTCCACCCTAGGGCACACCCGCCCGGTCGGCCGCGCGCGACCGACCGAACGGATGGGCATTGTCGGTCACCCACGGGGTAAGCCGCGGTACCCAGACCGCCCGGCGGACGGGCGGGTCACGGCAAGGAGGTCACCATGCAGCAGGTACGTCTGTCGGAGGCCGAGGAACGGGTGTACGACGCCGTCGCGGCGCTGGAGTCGCGCGGGCAGGTGCCGTACCCGGACCTGATCGCCCAGGAGGCGGGCATGGCGGTGGAGGACGTGCACCAGCCGCTGCACCTGCTCACCGAGAAGGACCTGCTGCACCGGGAGGACTCGCCGATGGCCGGGCTGGACTTCGGCCCCCGGTGGTGCGCCCGCCAGATGGCGTGACCCGTCCGGGCCCCGGCGGCACGCGACCGTGCGTGCCCGGCCGGTGAGTGCCACCGGCGACGACCGGCGCCGGTGGCACGCTCTCGGGGTCGGTCTCGTCGCGGCGTTCATGACCCTGCTGGACGTCAGCATCGTCAACGTCGCCGTGCCGTCGATGCAGCGGTCCCTGGGGGCCGGCCCCAGCGACGTGCAGTGGGTGCTCTCCGGGTACGCGCTGACGTTCGGGCTGGTCCTGGTGCCCGCCGGCCGGTTCGGCGACGCCCACGGGCGACGCGCCGCCTTCGTGGTGGGCGTCGCCCTGTTCACCCTGACCAGCGCCGCCGCCGGCCTGGCCACCTCCCCCGGCTGGCTGGTCGCCGCGAGGCTGCTGCAGGGCGCCGCCGCCGGGGTGGTCAACCCGCAGGTGACCGGCCTGATCCAGCAGCTGTTCCAGGGCTCCGAGCGGGGCCGCGCGTTCGGTCTGCTCGGTGCGACCATCGGCGTCTCCACCGCGATCGGCCCGCTCCTCGGCGGCCTGCTCATCCAGCTCGGCGGCGCCGACCACGGCTGGCGCTGGGTGTTCTTCGTCAACGTGCCGGTGGGTGTCGTCGCGGTGCTGCTCGGCTGGCGGCTGCTGCCGGCCCGGCCGACGGGGCAGCCCGACCGGCACCGACTGGATCCGCTCGGTGTGCTGCTGCTCGGCGTCGGGGTGCTGCTCCTGCTCCTGCCGCTGGTGCAACGCGAGCAGTGGCAGAGCCCGTGGAAGTGGGCGCTGATCCCGGTCGGCGTCGCGGTGCTGCTCGGCTTCGCCCTGTGGGAGCGCCGGTACGCCCGCCACGCCACGCCCCTGTTCGACCTGCGGCTGTTCGGGCTGCGCTCGTACAGCCTGGGCACCCTGATCGCGCTGGTCTACTTCGGCGGCTTCACCGCGATCTTCTTCATCTTCACCCTCTACCTGCAGAGCGGCCTCGGCTACAGCGCGCTGGTGGCCGGTCTGGCGATCACGCCGTTCGCCCTCGGCTCCGCGCTGGCGTCCGCCCTCGGCGGCCGGATCGTCGACCGGCTCGGCCGGCCACTGGTCGGCATCGGACTCGTCGTCGTGGTGGCCGGGCTCGGCGCGGTGGTGGTCGTCCTGCGCGGCGCCCCGACCGTCCCGGTCCCGCTGCTCACCGCCGTACCGTTGCTGCTCGCCGGGCTGGGCAGCGGCCTGGTCATCACGCCCAACCAGACGCTCACCCTGTCGCAGGTGCCGGTGCCGCAGGCCGGCAGCGCCGCCGGGATGCTGCAGACCGGCCAGCGGATCGGCTCCGCCGCCGGCATCGCAGCGGTCGGGGCACTGTTCTTCTCGTCGCTGGCGAACAGTCGCGGGGACTGGTCGACGGCGTTCCGGCACTCGCTGCTGCTGGCGGCGGGGATCATCGCGCTGGCGCTGGTCGCCGCACTCGTCGACGTCACCCTGAACCGCCGCCGCACCAACCGCACGGGCCGGGCCGACCGTACGGGGCGGGCCGACCGTACGGGCCGGGCCGACCGTACGGGGCGGGTCGGCCGCTCCTGAACGCGCCGGCAGTGCTCTCGCCCTTCCACTCTCCCGTCACCGCAGGATCGGGGTGGTGGTGACGTTGGCGGAGTGGCGGAGAGGCGCACCGCCGCCAGGCTCATGATCAACCCTCGGGAAGATCGGCCTGGGCGGCGGGTGCGCAGACGCCGCTGGCCGGCACCCCGTGTTCGGGGTGCCGGCCAGCGTTGCGTGGGTGGGTCAGCTGTTCCAGTGCTCGGCGACGAGGTCGGCGGCCTGCTGCTCCCACTGGGCGTAGTGGTCGGGGTAGGCCGAGACCTGCACGGTCTGGGCGGCCTTGGTCAGCGGCATGTCCTGCCAGCCGTCGACCTGCTTCAGACCCTTCAGGAAGGCGAGGGTGGAGTACTCGGGGTCGGTGATCTGCTCGACCGTGCCCCAACCGCTGGAGGGGCGCTGCTGGAACAGGCCCTGCGAGTCGTGGTCGTTACGCTCACCCAGGTGGCCGAGGTTCTCCAGCTTCGACTCCTGCAGCGCCGTGGCGATCGACACCACCGCAGCCCGCTCGTCCATACCGGCCTTCTTGGTGGCGGCGATGATCGCCTTGACGTTGCCGACCTGCTCGTCCGACAGGTCGATACGCGACTGCTCACCCTGCACACCGTGCGGAATCAGCTTGCCCTTGTCCACGGCCGGCTTGTCAGCGGCCATGACAGCGACGGTCTTCACATCGGCAGCCGGGGCGGCGTGCGCCTCGGTCACCGGACCGGCGAACACACCACCGGCGAAAGCCAGACCAGCAATACCCAGAACGCTCTTACGCAGCATCGTGGTGTTCATAGCAAAGCTCCATTCGGGGGTCGACACACACGCTCGATGAGGGGTCGAGCACATGCGGGCACCTCGACAGGCGCTCACACAACAGGGGGAAAGTCGATGTCCGGCTCCTCGCGAACCTGAGGGGTTCGCGGTCACGCCAAGCCCGGGGGCTTGCGGCGCCGGGACCATGTGTAACGACCGGCGGGCCACCAACATTCCGGGCCCCACACTCCCGGGTCAGGCCCGAATACCAGGGCCGGTGCAGCCGGGTGTGCTGCTGCGATCGTCCAGAGAATGTAACGACCCCGCCCCCGCCACCATTCCGCCACCCGAGTGCCCCCGACCACAGGACCCCGCACACCAACCAGACACCAACCAGACACGCGGGCCACCACAACAGCCACCCGAACCGGACACCCACCCCAGACTGACCGACCCGCACACCACCCTCAGGTGCAGTCGATGGCGCCAGGACAGCAACAACCACACCCGAAACCGGCCAACCAACCCCGTGACCCGAAGCGAACAGCCCGGCCCGCGTACCCGAAACGGACACCACGGACCTCGCACGCACGGACGGCGACCGACCACCGACGCGCGGCAGAGGGCCGGCCGCCTGGAGACGGGGCGAGAACCCCCAGGCCCGGACGGCCGCCGCACGCCTGCACGGCGGCCGACCACGACGGCGGGGTGGCCCGACCGCGACCGGCGCAGCGATCAAGCCCCAACGCTAGGAGCCGGGCACGGTCGGGCCACCCCGCCCCCACGACGCAGCCGGCACAAGGACACGGCCCAGACGGAACCACAGTAGAAGGACAGGCGAACACTCGCCGCACGGGGCAGCGCGCACACCCCTCGCCCCGGTAGACACATAGACCATGACGAACACCCTCGACCGTCGTACCCTCCTGCGCCTGGCCGGCGCATCCGCCGGCACCGCGGTGCTCGCCGGCGCCACCCTCGCCGGCACCGCTCCCGCCCACGCCGACAGCGCGGCCTTCCTGCACGGTGTCGCCTCGGGCGATCCGCTGCCGGACGGGGTGCTGCTGTGGACCCGGCTCACCCCCACCCCCGACGCGACACCCGGCTCCGGCGTCGGGCCGGACGTCCAGGTGAGCTGGCAGGTCGCCACCGACCCGGACTTCGCCACGGTCGTCGCGCAGGGCAGCGTGCCGACCGGCGCGGCGCGCGACCACACGGTGAAGGTCGCGGTGAGCGGGCTGGCGCCGGCGACCACGTACTGGTACCGGTTCGGCCACGGCGACGGCTGGTCACCGACCGGTCGGACGATGACCGCCCCGCCGGTCGACGCGCCGGTCGACCGGCTGCGGATGGGGGTGGTGTCCTGCGCCAACTGGGAGGCCGGCTACTTCTCGGCGTACCGGCGGCTGGCCGACCGGGGGGACCTGAACCTGGTCGTGCACCTCGGCGACTACCTGTACGAGTACGGCACCGGCGAGTTCGACGCGGGCGGTACGGTGGTACGCCCGGTGCAGCCGGCCCACGAGACGCTCACCCTGGCCGACTACCGGGTGCGGCACGGGCTCTACAAGTCCGACCCGGACCTGCGGGCGCTGCACGCGGCGCTGCCCTGGGTGATCACCTGGGACGACCACGAGACCGCCAACGACGCCTGGTCCGGTGGCGCGGAGAACCACACTCCGGCCACGGAGGGCGCCTGGGCCGACCGGGTGGCCGCGGCGCGGCAGGCGTACCAGGAGTGGATGCCGGTGCGCGTCGGCGAGGACGGCGCGATCTACCGGCGGTTCCGGTTCGGGCAGCTCGCCGAGCTGTCCATGCTGGACCTGCGGTCGTACCGGTCGCAGCAGGCGTCGGGGACGGCGGTGGACGACCCGCGGCGCACCATCACCGGCGACGCGCAGATGGCCTGGCTCAAGCAGGGGCTGGCGTCGTCGACGGCGCGCTGGAAGCTGGTGGGCAACCCGGTGATGATGGCCCGGGTGGACGTCGGGGCGCTGCCGGCGTGGCTGCTCGGCCCGCTGGGCACGCTGCTGGGGGTGCCGCAGAACGGCGCGGTGCTCAACGCCGACCAGTGGGACGGCTACAACGCCGACCGCAACGAGCTGGTCGACCACCTGCGGGCCACCGGCACCCGCGACGTCGTCTTCCTCACCGGTGACATCCACACCTCCTGGGCCAACGAGGTGACGACGAAGTCGACCGGTCTGTTCGCCCCGGCGGCGGCGGAGTTCGTGGTGCCGTCGGTGACCAGCGACAACGTCAACGACTTCCTGAAGCTGCCGGCCGGCAACGGGCTCAGCGTGCTGGGCGCCTCGCTGATCCGGTCGACCAACCCGCACGTGAAGTGGACGGAGCTGGACGGGCACGGGTACGGGGTACTGGAGGTGACCCCGCAGCGCTGCCGGATGGACTGGTACCACCTCGCCGACCGGACCCGCCGTGACAGCGCCAGCCGCTGGGTGTCGGGCTTCTCGGTGGGCGCGGGCTCGGCGAAACTGCGGCGGGAGAGCGCGCCGTCGGTGTGAGGGGCCGCCGGGCGGGCGCGACCTGCCCCGCCCGGCGGTGAGACGCCAACCGGCCGGCCCCCGTGGTGCGGGGACCGGCCGGTGGTGGGTCACCAGTGCTGCTGGACGATGTCCGCGGCCTGCTCCTCCCACTGCGCGTACGCGAAGGGGAAGGCCGAGACCTGGACGGTCTGGGCGGCCGTGGTCAGCGGCAGCTCCTGCCAGCCGTGCACGTTCTTCAACGCCTCGAAGAACGCCCGGGAGGCGTACTCGGGGTCGGTGATCTGGTCGGGGGTGCCCCAGCCCGACGACGGGCGCTGCTGGAACAGGCCCTGCGAGTCGTGGTCGTTGTACGCGCCCAGGTGGCCCAGGTTGTACAGCTTGGACTCCTGCAGCGAGGTGGCGATGCCGATCACCGCGCCACGCTCCCCCACACCGGTCTCCTTGGCCTCGGCGATGATGGCCTTGGCGTTGGCGAGCTGGGCGTCGTCCAGCGGGATGCGGGACTGCGCGCCCTCGACGCCGTGCGGGATGAGCTCGTCCCGGGTCGGCTTGCCGGCCGGCACCTCGGTGGTCCGGCTGCCGGTGGTCAGTGCCGACTCGACGGTGGCGCCCTGGCGGCTCTTGCCGGTGGCCAGGTCGATGGCGGCGACGGCGCCCGCGTGCGGGGCGCTGGTGACGGGGGCGGCCACGGCGGCGGGGCCGAGCGCCAGTCCGCCCAGGGCGGCGACGCCCGCGATGCTCAGTACGGTCCGGCGGTTCTTCGCGATGGCCGGGAGCCATCGAGTGAAGTCCTGCTTCACGATGGTTGCCCTTTCGATCGTGTCGACGCGCTCCGGGGTGAGCGCCCTGCGGGGGTGCTGCCTCGCCGACCGGGGTTTGCCGGCCGGTGCTACGGGGGACACAACCAGCTCGGCACTGTCCGTCATTCCGGCAATGCCGCCTGCGCCGTCGGGTGCGGCACGGGTCACCCCGCGATCCGGACGGTCGGGCACGAGCCACCCGGCGCGGAACCGGGCGATACCGGACGACGGGCCCCCGCCGCGACGCCTACCGGCAGGTGGTGCCGAACCGGACGGGCGGGCCCGCCGGTGACGTCAGGGGCGGGCGGCGCCGAACCGGACGAGGACGTGCCAGAGCATCTTGAGGTGCTGCACAGTGTCCGCGGTCGGTCCCCGGTCGACCCAGCGTTCGGGCTCGCGGACCACCGAGGCGGCGGCGCGGCCGATCACGGCGGCGTCGATCAGCTCCCCGGGGCGGGCGAACTCGGCGTGCACCCGGGCGGCGAGGGGCGGGACGTCCGGGCCCCGGAACTGCGGGTCGACGGCCTGCACCGGCAGGGCGAACCCGGTGTGGAAGAGCAGCGCGACGCCGTACCGGTCCGCGATGCCGGCCAGCACCGCGCCGGTGTCGGTGTCCCGGAACGACGGGTCGACGACCAGGGCCTCCACGTCCCGGGCCAGCTCGATGCCGCCGTGGATCTGCGCCTCGACGTAGTCGTCCAGCGCCCGGCCGGCGGCGCCCGGCCGCCACGCCTGCTGCTCCCGCCGGGCGAGCAGGGTGGCCGCCAGCCGGCCGGTGTCCATCCCGGCGACGCCGAGGCTGATCCCCGTCCCGGCGGTCGCCTCCAGCAGGGCGGCCAGGATCGGCTCGCACACGTCGACGGTGCCCAGGTGTTTCGGGCCGAGGTGGCTGTCGCCGAAGCAGAACGTGCTGCGGGCCAGCACCTCCGGGCGTAGCCGCAGGTGGCAGGAGCCGAACCGGGGGCAGGCGCCGTCGGGGTGGTCGAGCAGGTTCAACCCGCCGTACGTGGGCCGCTCCCGCGCGCGTACGCCCGGCCGCTGGTACGCCCCGCCGAACAGCCGCTCCTCCCACCGGTCCCGATCCCCACCCGGGTACGCGGTCAGCCCGCCGTTGGAGATGCCGGTGACGAACTGGCTGCGGTAGACCCCCTCGTCGGCCAACGCCTCGGCCACGGTGCGACCGTCGGCGAGCAGCCGGTCCGGGTGGAAGTTGACGGTCAACCGCCCGTACCCGGTGACCGCCGCGACGAGTTCCTCGGGCCGGTGGTCGGCACCGGATCCGGCCAGTCGGCGGGCGATGGCCGCCAGTGCCACCGGACGGTCCCGCAGGGCGGTCTCCCGCACGTGACGCAACGCGGCGGACTGCGCCGGGGTCAGGGCGACGGGGCGGGTCGACATGATCAGCAGTATCGGCGCCGACCCGGGCGGAGTCGAACGGATTGGGCCGAATCCGGGTGCCGCGGCCGGGGTCGGACCGACCGAGCGGTGCCGACGCCGTCCATGGTGGCCCGTTCGTCCAGGTCGCGCAGGTCCTGGCCGAGGGTGAGCCGAGGGGGTGGCCCCGACGAGCGGTTACAGTGAGGGCGCGCCGACCGGAAGGCGATGACGGTGACGACAGCAAGCGCGGTGGCCGACCAGGTCCGCCTCGGTGACCACGTCTGTTGGGTCCACGACGACGAGGGCGATGGTCTGCGGGCCGCCGGACGGTTCGTCGCCGGCGGGCTCCGGCTCGGCCACAAGGTGCTCTGGTTCACCGACGCCCTGCCACCGTCCGTCGCCCGGGCCCACCTCGACGGGCAGGGCCCGACCACCGAGGCCGCGCTGGCCTGCGGTCAGCTGCGGATCGTGCCCGCCGCCGAGGCGTACCTGTCCGGCGGACGGTTCGTGCCCGAGGCGATGCTCGACGCCCTCGCCGCCGAGATCGAGCGGGCCCGGCGGGCCGGTCATCCGGGGCTGCGCGTGGTCGGCGACATGGGGTGGGCGCTGCGCCACGGCGCGTCCGTGACGGACCTGTGCCGCTACGAGGCCGAGGCGAACCGGCTCTTCATCGACGGCCACGCCGCCGGCATGTGCCTCTACGACCGCCGCCTCTACCCCACCGAGTACCTCCGTCCGGCCTCCACCGCGCACCCGGCCACCGTCGCGCCCGGCGCCGGGCACGCGTGGGCGCCGCTGCTGCGTGCGTACCGCACCCGGGATCCGCACGGGCTGCGGCTGGTCGGCGAGGTCGACCGGAGCAACCGGGGCGCGTTCGCCGCCATGCTGGACCACGTGACCGGGCGGGGCACCAACGAGCGGGCCACCGTGCTGGACGTCTCCGAGTTGAGCTTCGCCGACGTGGGCGCCGCGAGCGCCCTGGTCCGGGCGCGCCGCAACGCGCCCTCGCCCGTCCGTCTCGTCGGCTGCCAGCCGGCGTTGACCCGCCTGCTCGACCTGGTCGACGCCGCCGGCCCGGCGGAGGGCACGGCATGACGATCGTCGGCACGACGGGACCGCGCCCGGGCGGCCTGGTGCACGAGGGACTGTTCTACCGGGACCGGACGGAGCTGCTGGCCGCCACGGTGCCGTTCGTCCGCGACGCGCTGGGCCGGGACGAGCCGGTGCTGGTGGCCGCGCCGGCCGACCGGCTCGCGCTGATCCGGGCCGCGGTGGGCGCCGACGACGGCCGGGTCCGCTACACCGACATGACCGAGGCCGGACGCAATCCGGGGCGGATCATCCCGTGGGTGCTGCAGGCGTTCCTCGACCGGCACGCCGACCGCCGGGTCCGCGTCATCGGCGAGCCGGTGTGGCCGGGGCGCACCGAGGCGGAGCAGCCGGCCTGCGCCCAGCACGAGGCGCTGATCAACTCGGCGTTCGCGGACCGGGACGTGCACATCCTCTGCCCGTACGACGCCGCCGGTCTCGCCGCCGGGGTGCTCGCGGACGCCTGCCGCACCCACCCGGTGCTGGTGGACGCCGAGGGACGCCGGCTCAGCCCCGCCTTCGCCCCGGCGCAGGTGGTGGCCGGCCACAACAAGCCGTTGCCGGTGCCCGACGAGCCGGTGTCCGTGCTGCGGTACGGCCTCGGCTCGCTGCCGGAGGTGCGCCGGTTCGTCACCGGGCACGCCGTCGACGCCGCGCTGGACCCGGACCGGGTCGCCGACCTGCAGATCGCGGTGACGGAACTGGCCACCAACAGCATCGCGCACGCCGGTGGCGGCGGGGTGCTGCAGGTGTGGCGCACCGGTGAACACCTGGTGTGCGAGGTCCAGGACGACGGTTGGCTGGACGATCCGCTGGCCGGGCGGCTCGCGCCCCGGCACGACGGCATCGGCGGGCGCGGCCTGGTGATCGTGCACGCGCTCTGCGACCTGGTGCTGGTGCACAGCACGGCGGTCGGCACCACGGTCCGGGTGCACATGCGCCGCGACGGCGGGGCCGGCCGGTGAGCGGGGCGTACGAGCTGCGGCCGATCGGCCGGGTCGAGTCGCCGCTGACCGATCCGGCGGACGCGCCCCGGCAGGGCGACGAGGGCGCACCGCCGTCCTGGCTGGTCTTCTCCCCGACCGTCGCGGCCGGGCTGGGCGACCTGCGTCCCGGTGCCGAGGTGCTGGTGTTGACGTGGTTGGACCGGGCCCGCCGGGACGTCCTCACGGTGCATCCGCGCGGGGACCGCAGCCGGCCGGAGGCCGGGGTGTTCAGCACCCGCTCCCCGCACCGGCCCAACCCGATCGGGCTGCACCGGGTGCGGGTGCTGGCGGTGGACGGCCTGCGGCTGCGGGTCGCCGACCTGGAGGCGGTGGACGGCACGCCGGTGCTGGACGTCAAGCCGGTGCTCGGCCCGCCCGACGAGCGCTGACGCAGCGGCCGGGGCGCGTCGGGGCCCGTCGGGCCTGCGGGGTCGGCTCGTCGGGCAGGGCGGGTTCGCCTCCGGGCGCGCCGGGGGCGGACGGTCAGTGTCCCCGGGCGATCCACTCGTCGAGGTGCGGGGCCTCCGCGCCGATGGTGGTGCTGTCGCCGTGTCCGGTGTGCACGACGGTCTGCGGCGGCAGGGTCAGCAGCCGGGTGCGGATGGACTCCACGATGGTGCCGAAGTCGCTGTACGAGCGGCCGGTGGCGCCGGGGCCGCCGGCGAAGAGGGTGTCGCCGGTGAAGACCGCGCCGAGGTCCGGCGCGTGGAAGCTGCACGCGCCGGGGCTGTGCCCGGGGGTGTGCAGCACCCGCAGGGTGGTGCCGGCGACCTCGACCACCTGGCCGTCGGCCAGGTCGCCGTCGGGCGCGCGGTCGGGGTGGACCACGTCCCAGAGCACCCGGTCGGCGGGGTGCAGCAGCACGGGCGCGCCGGTGGCCCCGGCCAGTTCGGGCGCGACCCGGACGTGGTCGTCGTGGGCGTGGCTGGCCAGGATCGCCCGTACCCGCCGGCCGCCGACGGCGCGCACGATCGCGTCGACGTCGTGCGGCGCGTCGATGACGACGCACTCGTCGTCGTCGCCGAGCACCCAGACGTTGTTGTCGACGTCGAAGCTCTGCCCGTCGAGGGAGAAGGTGCCGGAGGTGACCGTGTGGTCGACGCGGACGCTCACGGGAAGACCACCACCGAGCGCAGCACGTCGCCGTGGTGCATCCGGGTGAACGCCTCCTCGACCTGCTCCAGCGCGATCTCCTCGGTGACGAAGGCGTCCAGGTCGAGCCGGCCCTGCCGGTACAGCTCGGTGAGCAGCGGGAAGTCGCGGCTGGGCAGGCAGTCGCCGTACCAGCTGGACTTGAGCGCCCCGCCCCGGCCGAAGACGTCCAGCAGCGGCAGGTCGACGGTCATCTCCGGGGTAGGCACGCCGACCAGCACCACGGTGCCGGCCAGGTCACGGGCGTAGAAGGCCTGCTTCCAGGTCTCCGGACGGCCCACCGCGTCGATGACCACGTCGGCGCCGAAGCCGCCGGTGGCGGCCCGGATCGCCTCGACCGGGTCCTCGGCGGAGGCGTTCACGGTGTGAGTGGCGCCGAACCTGCGGGCCCAGTCGAGCTTGCGGGCGTCGGTGTCGACCGCGACGATCGTCGTCGCGCCGGCCAGGGCCGCGCCGGCCACCGCGGCGTCGCCGACCCCGCCACAGCCGATCACGGCGACGGAGTCGCCCCGGGTGACCTGCCCGGTGTTCATCGCCGCGCCGAGGCCGGCCATCACGCCGCAGCCGAGCAGGCCCACGGCGGCGGGCCGGGCGGACGGGTCGACCTTGGTGCACTGCCCGGCGTGGACGAGGGTCTTCTCGGCGAACGCCCCGATGCCCAGGGCCGGGCTCAGTTCGGTGCCGTCGGTGAGGGTCATCCGCTGGGCCGCGTTGTGGGTGTCGAAGCAGTACCAGGGGCGACCGCGCCGGCAGGCCCGGCACTGGCCGCAGACGGCCCGCCAGTTGAGCACCACGAAGTCGCCGGGCGCGACCTCGGTGACGCCCGCGCCGACGGTCTCGACGATGCCGGCGGCCTCGTGGCCGAGCAGGAACGGGTAGTCGTCGGTGATGCCGCCCTCGCGGTAGTGCAGGTCGGTGTGGCAGACCCCGCAGGACTGCACCTTCACCACCGCCTCGCCGGGCCCCGGGTCGGGCACCACGATGGTGGTGACCTCGACCGGCGCGCCCTTGCGCCGTGAAATGACTCCCCGGACCTCCTGGCTCACGCTCTCCTCCTGCTTCCCGGCCGGTGACGGCCGCGCGTCGGTCACGCCTCTCCACCGAACCTAGCGCGATCAGCCCCCGCGCCCCGCCGGCCCGCCGGACACGCCGCCCGCGCGCCGGTCGCGCGCCGCGACCGCGCCGGCTCCCTCTCGGATACGCGGACAGCCCGGCCGGTGATGGCCGGGCGCTGCCGGTCCACCGTCCGGGTGTCCCACCGTCGATCGCTCTCGGTGACCTCGAGACGATCGACAGACGGTCGTGTCGGCGCGGCAGCCGTCGGGTGTCCGACGGCCGACCGACGGACACGGCAGTACGGCCGGCGCCCGATCAGGGGCCTTCCGACCGCCTGCACGCCGAGCCCTCGGATCAGGGGCGGAGCGACTCAGCCGCGGTCGCCCACCGGTTGCGCCGACCGGGCGGCGGCCAGCTCGGTGGCGTGCCGGCGGCGGGCGGCGTTGCGGTGGCGCAGCACCTGGACCGCGCCGAGCACCCAGAGCAGGTACTGCACGGCGAACGCCCAGCGGTACGCGGCCAGGTCGGGGGTGGCGCCGGCCGGGGTGGCCAGGTCGAGGACCAGACCGACGGCGAGGATCAGCAGGATCGAGGCGACGAAGCCGCCCACGTTGACGATGCCGGTGGCACTGCCGATGCGGTGCACCGGGTTGGCGGTGCGCGCGTAGTCGAACCCGATCACCGAGCCGGGGCCGTTGACCGCCAGCACCAGCACCAGCGTCACCAGCAGCCAGTGCGGCGCCCGTCCGGGCCAGGCCAGCACGGCGGCCCAGACCGCCGCGGTGGCGGCGGTGATCGCGAAGACCAGCACCGAGCGGTGGAACGGGTGCCGGGCGCAGAGCTGGGCGACGACCGGGCCGCAGAGCAACGTCGCGACGGTCATCAGGGTCAGCAGCGAGGCCGCGGCGGTCGGTGACAGACCCTGCCCCTGGACGAGGAACGGGTAGCCCCAGAGCAGCGCGAAGACCGCGCCGGAGAACTGGGTGACGAAATGGGTCCACAGTCCCAGCCGGGTGCCCGGGTGCTCCCACGACTCGGCGAGCCGCCGGCGTACGGTCGCCAGGTCGGGGGCGACGGCGGTGGCGTGCTCCCGGTGCGGGGTGTCCCGGACGGCGGCGGCGACCATGAGCAGCACGGTCACGCCCACGGCGGCGGCGGTGAGGAAGGCCGGGGTCCAGCCGGCGTGGTGCAGCAGCGCCACCAGCGGCACCGCGCCGAGGATCGCGCCGAGCTGGCCCAGGGTGCCGGTGAGCTGCACCATCAGCGGGTTGCGCCGCCCGGGGAACCAGAACGCGACGATCCGCAGCACGCTGATGAAGGTCATCGCGTCACCGAGGCCGACCAGCACCCGGGCGGCCACGGCCAGCCGGACGTCGGTGGCGACGGCGAAGCAGAGCTGGCCGGCGACCATCAACGCGCCACCGGCGAGCAGCAACCGGCGGGATCCGTACCGGTCGAGCAGCACCCCGACCGGGACCTGCATGACCGCGTACACGGCGAGTTGCGCCACCGAGAAGGTGGCCAGCGCGGAGGCGTTGATGTCGAAGCGGTGCGCGGCGTCGACCCCGGTCACGCCGAGCGAGCTGCGGTGGAACACCGCGGCCACGTACGCGCTCAGCGCCACCGCCCAGACGGTGCCGGCGCGGCGGCGCGACCCGGTCGGGTCGTCGGTCACCGCAGCGTCCGCAGCACGGTGGCGGCGTTGTCGATGTGCGCGCCCACCGTGTCGAGCCAGCGCTGCGGGTCGTCGCCGTCGAGGGCGGCGAGCTGGCCGGCGTGCTCGGTGAGGGCCACCTCGGCCCAGCCGGGCGAGAGCCGGAAGCTGGCCTCGCCCATCCGCAGTTGCCGGTCGCGCAGCCGGTGGTACAGCTCGGCGAGGATCTCGTTGCCGGCCGCCTCGACGACGCCGGCGTGGAAGGCCCGGTCGGCCTCCATCAGCGCGCGCAGGTCACCGGCGGCGTGCGCCGCGCGCATCCGGTCCAGCCAGCCGGCCAGCACCGGTCGCAGGGTGTGCCGCCGCGGCCAGACCCGTTCGGCGGCGTGCAGCTCGACCAGGCGGCGGGCCTCGATCACGTCGGTGATCTCCCGGGCGCTGACCGGTCGGATGAGCGCTCCGCGCTTGGGGTAGAGCGCGACCAGGCCCTCGGCCTCCAGGCGGAGCAGCGCCTCGCGCACCGGGGTGCGCGACACCTGCGCGGCCTCGGCGATCTCGCCCTCGCTGACCAGCAGCCCGCCCGGGTAGACCTGCTCCAGGATGCCGCGTTTGAGGTGGCGGTAGGCGCGCTCCGCGGCCGAGGGGACGGTGGCGCGCTGCTGCGAAACCCGGGGATGCGTCATGTATCTATGATGTGTCCCGCACTGCCGGCCGGGGCTCGGCGGGTCGGGCGGGGTGCGACAGGCCACACCCGGGCGGTCGGATCAGCCCGGCCGCAGGCCGATCAGGCCGTCGCCGTCCAGGGCGAAGCCGGTCCGGAACGGGCCGCCGAGCCGGTCCAGCAGGTTGGTCAGCCAGCGTGCCTCGGCCGGCGACGCCCGCTGCAGTCGCATCCGGCGCATCCGCACCGGGGCCAGACGCAGCCGGGCCAGTCCGTCGGCGTCGAACGTGGGCAGGTGCAGCAGCCGCAGCTCCGGGCGGTACGACTCCTGCCCGCCGATGCCCTCGTAGTCGTCGACCAGGTCGCCGGCGCCGTAGAGGATCAGCGCGCCCCGGTGCACCTCGATCGGGCGGGGGTGGTGCGAGGAGTGGCCGTGCACCAGGCGTACCCCCGCCTCGACCAGCCGGTGCGCGAACCGCACCTGCTCGGGCGGCACGTCGTACCCCCAGTTGGATCCCCAGTGCACGGAGACCGCCACCAGGTCGTCCGGGCCGGCCTCGCGGTCGATCCGCGCGACGAGCGCGGCGGCGCACGCCTCGCTCGCCTCCGGCAGGTACGCCACCCCGGCCCGCCGGTCGGTGGCCGCCCAGTGCGGCGGCACACCGCTGGACGGGGTGCCCACCGACCAGAGCAGCAGCCGGCGACCGCCGCGCAGCGCGACCCGGGCCGGACGCCACGCCTCGTCCTCGTCCCGGCCGGCCCCGACCGGCGTGATGCCGGCCCGGCGCAGCGCGTCCAGGGTGTCGGCGAGCCCGTCCGGGCCGAAGTCGAGCACGTGGTTGTTGGCCAGCGCGCAGACGTCGAGCCGGGCGGCGGTGAGGCAGGCCAGGTTGTCCGGGTGCATCCGGTAGTGGATCCCCTTGCCGGCGGCGAAGTCGCCCCGGCCGGTCACCGAGGTCTCCAGGTTGACGATCCGCGCGTCGGGCCGCAGCTCGTCGAGGAGTTCCCGCGCGTCGCCCCACGGCCAGTCCGGCGGGGCCGGGCGAGGGATCGGCCCGGACACCGTCTCGGCCAGCTCCACGTACCGGCGGGCGTCGGTGACGGCCTGCTCGCGCAGCTCCGGTGGGCCGGGCCGGGGCAGGATCTGGTCCACGCCCCGACCGGTCATCACGTCCCCGCTGAGGAAGAGGGTCACCTCGTCGTCCGGCACACCGTCGCATTCCCGCCGGGAGCCGCTTCGCACCCTCCCGGGCCAGGGGAATCGCCGGACGGGGCGTGAGCGGCGACGGCGCGGGTACCAGGGCGGCCATGACGGTGGACGTGACGGTGGTGGTGGCCACCCGCAACCGGCGGGAGCAGCTGCTCGACGTGCTCGCCCGGCATCCCGGGCCGGTGGTCGTGGTGGACAACGGGTCGGACGACGGGACCCCGGAGGCGGTGGCGGCGGCCCACCCCGAGGTCCGGCTGGTCCGGCTCGGGGCGAACCTCGGCGCGGGCACCGCCCGCAACGTCGGGGTGGCGCTGGCGCGCACCCCGTACGTCGCGTTCGCCGACGACGACTCGTACTGGGCGCCGGGCGCCCTGGACCGGGCGGCGGAGATCCTGCGGGCGTACCCGCGCACCGGGCTGGTCACCGCACGGGTGCTGGTCGGGCCGCAGGCCCGGCTCGACCCGATCTGCGCCGAGATGGCCGCCGCGCCGCTGGGCGCCCCGGCGGACGCGCCCGGCCCGTCGGTGCTGGGCTTCCTGGCCTGCGCGGTGGTGCTGCGCCGCGCCGCGTTCACCGACGTCGGCGGGTTCGCCGACCGGCTCGGGACGTACGGCGAGGAGGCGCTGCTGGCGATGGACCTGGCCGCCGCCGGCTGGCGGCTGGCGTACGTGCCGGAGCTGGTGGTGCACCACCTGCCGTCGCCGTCGGGGCGTGATCCACGGGCCCGGCGGCGGCAGGAGGCGCGCAACCGGGTGCTGACCACGGCGCTGCGCCGGCCGGTGGGGGTGCTGGGTGCGGTGGTGGCCGAGACCTGGCGGGACCCCGAGCGCCGCGCCGGGCTGCGTGACGCGGCCCGGCAGCTCGGCTGGGTGCTGCGCCGGCGGCGCCGGCTGCCGGCGGCGGTCGAGGCGGACCTGGCCGTGCTGGAGGGCCGGGCGCCGGCCCGGCCGCCGGTCACGGCGAGCGCCGCGGCGGCCGGGGCGGGCGTCGACTGACCGACGACATCCGCAGCTGCCGTGCGGATGGCACGACTACCCGGGTCGGGCGGCCCGACGCAGCGGCGGGCGGGCCGGGACTCGTTCCCCGGCCCGCCCGCCGCTGCGGTCAGTCGGTCGCCGCGACCGTGGCCGACCGGCCGCCGGTGGCCGGCCGGGCCTCGGTTGCCCAGAAGTCCACCAGCATCCGGTGGAACTCCTCGGCCCGCTCGACCTGCGGCAGGTGGCCGCAGTCGGTGAACAGGTGGGTGCGGGCCTTCGGCAGCCGGGCGCGGGCCGCGTCGAGGTGCGTGGCCGGGAGGATGAGGTCCCGGTCGCCCCAGACGATCAGCGTGGGGACGTCCCGCTCGGCCACCCGGGCCAGCAGCTCGTCGCGCCACTGCGGCCGTACGCCCCGGAAGGTGCCCAGGTGACGGCAGGTCTCCAGCATCACCCGCGCCGTGTACGGCTGCCCGGCCAGCTCCAGCGCGTACGCGATCCGCTCGTCGGTGACAAAGGACGGGTCGTGGAAGAGGGTCCGCTCCACCCGGCGGGCCGCGGCCCGGCTCGGGCGCAGCAGCAGCCGGCCCAGCGGACGCAGCGTCAGCAGCCGCAGCGCGAGGGTCACCTCCTGCCCGAAGCCGGCGCTGTTGACCAGCGCCAGGCTGGCCACCCGGTCCGGCTCGGCGGCGGCGACCTGCATGGCGACCGCCCCGCCGAGGGAGTTGCCGACCAGGTGCGCCGGCTGGTCCACGCCGACGGTGTCGAGGTACCGCCCGACGAAGCGGCCCAGCGCCGGCAGGGTGCACGGCTCGGCCATCGGCAGCGAACCGCCGTAGCCGGGCAGGTCGACGCTGTGCACCCGGAACCGCGACGCCAGCAACTCGTGCTGTTCGGTGAAGTCGCGCAGCGACCGCCCGATGCCGTGCAGCAGCACCACCGGCGGTCCGTCGCCGTCGACGCGGTGGCGTACCCGCCGGCCCTCGACGGTCACGTGCCGGGGACGCAGCCCGGCCGCGGCGCTCACGCCTGCTCCCCGGTGGACAGCTGGGACGTGGCGGCCGGGCGGGTGGCCCGGCGGGCCGGGTCGGCGGCGGCGCGGGCGAGCCCGACCGCGAGGACCCGCCCGTACGAGGCGGGTGCGACCCGGGCCAGCAGGTCGGGCAGCTTCGCCGACCAGCCGATCAGCACCCGGCCCCGGCGCCGCCGGACGCCGCGCAGGATCACCTCTGCCGCGGTGGCCGGTGGGATGGACAGCAGCTTCTCGAACTGGCGCAGGCCGGTCTCGTACTCCTCGGGGGCCACGCCGCTGCCCACCCGGGCGTTGCGGGCGATCGCGGTGGCGATGCCGCCGGGGTGCACCGAGGTCACCCCGACACCGTCGTCGACAAGTTCGTGGCGCAGCGCCTCGGTGAAGCCGCGCACGGCGAACTTGCTGGCCGAGTAGGCCGCCTGCCCGGCCGGGGCGATCAGTCCGAAGAGGCTGGAGACGTTGACCAGGTGGGAGCCGGGCTCGGCCTTGAGCGCCGGCAGCAGCGCGTGGGTCAGCCGGACCACCGCCCGGAAGTTGATGTCGAGCACCCAGTCGAACTCGTCGAGGGTGACCTGGTCGAAGCGTCCACCGAGGGCGACCCCGGCGTTGTTGGCCAGCAGCCGCAGTCGGGGGTGGCGGGCGCGGATCTCCGCGGCGACCCGGTCGGTGGCGGCCGGGTCGGCCAGGTCGACCACGTGGGTGTCGACCTGGCGGTCGGGGTGGGCGGCGCGGATCGCCGCCGCCACCGCGTCGAGCCGGTCGGCGTCCCGGTCGAGCAGGACCAGGTGGCTGCCGCGGCGGGCGAGCCCGTGGGCGAGGGCCTCCCCGATCCCGCTCGCGGCGCCGGTGACCACAGCGGTCCCGGCGGTGAAGACGAATGGTCGCACGCGGCCTCCTTGCGGCGCGGATGGTGCCTGGTGGTGGTGTGGTGCTGGTGGGACCCGGTCGTCAGGCGACCGGCGCCCCGGCGGTGCGGGTGTCGGCCGACGCCGCCGACCCGGTGGCCCGGGAGAAGCGGACCCCCTCGTCGACGAGCCGGCCGTGCTTCATCAGGATGACGTCGCGGGCGTAGTTCTGGTGGAGCCGCCACGGGGCCCGGGTGCCCTGCTTGGGCAGCACGTCGAGGCTGCGCAGCACGTACCCGGACTTCAGGTCGATCAGCGGGATCCGCGCGGCGTCGGTCGGGGCGAGCGGGGTGACGATCTGCTGGCCGGTGTCGTCGAGGTGGCGCAGCAGCCGGTTGACGTACGTGGCGACCAGGTCCGCCTTCAGCGTCCACGAGGCGTTGGTGTAGCCGATCGTCATGGCGAAGTTCGGCACGCCGGAGAGCATCATCCCCTTGTACGCCACGGTCCGTGCCAGGTCGACGTCGACGCCGTCGACGACGAGGCGCATGCCGCCGAGGGCGAGCAGTTGGAGCCCGGTGGCGGTGACCACGACGTCGGCGGGCAGCTCCTGCCCGGAGCCGAGCCGGATGCCGTCGGGGGTGAAGGTGTCGATGGTGTCGGTGACCACCGCGGCGCGTCCCGCCGCCACCGCGTGGAACAGGTCGCCGTCGGGCACCACGCAGAGCCGCTGGTCCCACGGGTCGTAGCGGGGTGAGAAGTGCCGGTCCACGTCGTACCCGGCGGGGAGCCGGCCCTTCGCGGCGCGGCGCAGGAACGCCTTCACCAGCTTCGGCGCGCGCCGGCTGAGCTGGAAGTTGGCGGTGCCGAGCAGCACGTTCTTCCAGCGCACCGCCGGGTAGACGGCCTTCTCCGGCAGCCAGCGCCGCAGCGTGTCGGCGACGACGTCGCGCGACGGCAGCGAGATCACGTACGTGGGCGAGCGCTGGAGCATGGTGACGTGCGCGGCCCGCTCGGCCAGCGCCGGGACCAGGGTCACCGCGGTCGCGCCGCTGCCGATCACCACCACCCGCCGGCCGGTGACGTCGAGCTGCTCCGGCCAGTGCTGGGGGTGCACCAGCCGGCCGGTGTACGTCTCGACGCCGGGGAAGTCGGGGGTGTAGCCGGCGTCGTAGCGGTAGTACCCGGAGCAGGTGTGCAGGAACGAGCAGGTGAGCACGACGGCCTCGTCGGTGTCGTCGCGGTGGGCGTGCACGGTCCAGCGGGCGGTGGCGCTGTCCCACTCGGCGCGCACGACCCGGTGGTGGAAGCGGATGTGCGCGTCCACGCCGTACTCGCGGGCGGTCTCGCGCACGTACTCGCGGATGGCGTCGCCGTCGGCGATGGCCTTCGGGTTCGTCCACGGCTTGAACGCGTAGCCGAGGGTGAACATGTCCGAGTCGGAGCGGATGCCGGGGTAGCGGAACAGGTCCCAGGTGCCGCCGATCGCGCCGCGCGCCTCCAGCACGGCGAAGGTCGTGTCGGGACGGTCGCGGCGGAGGTGGCAGGCGGCGCCGACGCCGGACAGGCCGGCTCCGACGATGAGCACGTCGACGTGGTCGGAGGCCATGGCATCTCCCGAGGCGAGGCAGTGGACCGGACACTATCCACCGCCGTCGACATGCGTCAACACCCTGTCGAGGAGGATCGACATCGTGTCGAGCGCGGGTATCATCGACGCCCATGACGACCGCGCGCACCCCCGCGCCGACTCGGACCGGACGCGGACGCCGCTCCGGGCGCTCGGCGGGCGACGACCGGGAGTCGGCCATCCTCGCCACCGCCGAGCGGCTGCTGGGGCAGCGGGCCTTCGGGGAGATCTCCATCGACGACCTGGCCCGTGGCGCGGGCATCTCCCGGCCGACGTTCTACTTCTACTTCCCGTCCAAGGACGCGGTGCTGCTGACCCTGCTGGACCGGGTCACCGAGGAGGCCGACCGGGCCGCCGGTGACGTGCTGGTGCACCTCGCCGACGACCCGCGCGCCCGCTGGCGGGAGCTGATCAGCCGGTTCCACGCCACCTTCGGCGCGCACCGCGACGTGGTGCTCGCCTGCGCCGAGGTGCGCGGCACGAACGCCGAGGTGCGCCGGCTCTGGGCGACGGTCCTGGAGCGCTGGGTGCAGGCCGTCGAGGCGGCCATCGAGGCGGAACGCCGCCGGGGCGCGGCCCCGCCCGGCCTGCCCGCGCGGGACCTGGCGATCGCGCTGAACTCGATGAACGAGCGGGTCTGGTACGCCACCTTCGCCGGGGACGGGCCGGCGGTGGCCGAGCGGGACGTGGTCGACGTGCTGCTCGACGTCTGGTTGACCGGCATCTACCGCACCAGCACCCCGGCCTGAGCTTGCCGGGTCACCGGCCGCGCAGCACCGCGCCGAGGACGGCCACGCCCTCCTCGATCTCCCCCGGCGCGATGGCCGCGTAGCCGAGGACCAGCCCGGCCGGGTACGGGCGCTGGGCGTGCCAGGACAGCGGTTGCGTCTTGACGCCCCGGCGCAGCGCCTCGGCCGCGAGCACGACGTCGGGCGGGCCGGCGGGGTAGGTGACGGTCAGGTGCAGTCCGGCCGCCGCGCCGTGCACGGTGGCCCCGGGCAGGTGCCGGGCCACCGCCCGGATCATCGCGTCCCGGCGGCGCACGTGTCGGCGGCGCAGCAGGCGCAGGTGCCGGTCCAGGTCGCCGGAGCACATCAGCTCGGCCAGCACCAGCTGCGGCAGGACGGCGTTGCCCAGGTCGGCCATCCGCTTGGCGGCCACCAGCGCGTCGCGCTGCCGGGGCGGCGCCAGCACCCAGCCCACCCGCAGCGCGGGGGCGAGCAGCTTGGAGACGCTGCCGGTGTACCAGACCCGCTCGGGCAGGGCGGCCCGCAGGGCCGGCACGGGCGGGCGGTCGTACCGGTGCTCGGCGTCGTAGTCGTCCTCCAGCACCAGCCCGCCGTCGCTCGCCCAGTCCCGCAGCCGGCGCCGGCGGTCGCCGTGCAGCACCACGCCGGTCGGGAACTGGTGCGCCGGGGTGAGCAGCACGGCCGGGTGCCCGGCGGCGGCCAGCGCGTCGACGCGCAGCCCGTGCCCGTCCACCGGCACCGGCGGGGTGTCCAGCCGCCAGTTGCGCAGGTGCTGGCGCACGCCGAGCGAGCCCGGGTCCTCCACGGCGACGGTGTGCACGCCCTCGTCGTGCAGGACCTGGGCGAGCAGGCCGAGGGCCTGGGAGACCCCGGCGACGACCACCACCTCGTCCGCCTCGACGCGGATCCCCCGGGTGCGGGCCAGCCGCTGGGCCACCGCGAGGCGCAGGGCGGGGGCGCCGCGCGGATCGCCGTAGCCGAGGGCGGCGGCGTCGAGGTGGCGCAGCACGACGCGTTCGGAGCGCAGCCAGGCCGCGCGGGGGAAGGCCGCCAGATCGGGGACGCCGGGCGACAGGTCGATGCGGGCCGGCGCGGTGCGCAGCGCGTCGAAGATCTCGACGCCGGGCGACGGCACGAACAGCGCCTCCGGCGGTGGCGGGGTGGGCGTGACCGGCGCGAGCGGCGCGGCGGCCGGCGCGGCGACGACGACGGTGCCGGCCCGGCCCCGGCCGGCGACGTGCCCCTCCTCGGTCAGCCGTTGGTACGCCTCGACGACCACGCCCCGGGACACCCCGAGTTCGTCGGCGAGCACCCGGCTCGCCGGCAGCCGGGCGCCGAGCGGGACCCGTCCGTCGGCGATCGCGGCGCGCAGCCGGCCGGCGAGCCAGTCGGCCCGGCCACCGGCCGGCGCGGCCCCCACGTCGAGGTGCAGGAAGTCGGAGCCGGCCGTTATGGACCTGTCGGTCGGATCGGGTTTGGCCCTGGGCACCGGACCATTGTGGCAGCAGGGTGGACCCCGTGAGTATCGCGTTCCTGCTGGCCACGCTGGTCGTGGTCGCCACCCCGGGCACCGGGGTCGTCTACACCCTCTCCGCCGCGCTGTCGCGGGGGCGACGCACGGGGGTCGTCGCCGCGTTCGGCTGCACCCTGGCGGTGATCCCGCACCTGGTGGCGGCGGGCACCGGCCTGGCCGCGCTGCTGCACGCCAGCCCGACCGCCTTCGAGGTGCTGCGGTACGCCGGCGTCGGGTACCTGCTGTACCTGGCCCGGGTGACCGCCCGGGACCGCGCCGGGTTCACGCCCGCCGACTCGCCGGCCGAGCGCCCCGCGTACCGGGTGATCGGGTCGGCGGTGCTGGTCAACCTGCTCAACCCGAAGCCGACGCTGTTCTTCGTCGCGTTCCTGCCGCAGTTCGTCCCGGCCGGCGCCCCGGACGGCACCGCCCGGATGCTGCTGCACGGTGTGGTGTTCATGCTGGTCACCTTCGTGGTGTTCGCCGCGTACGGCCTGTCCGCCGCCGCCGTGCGCGACCGGGTGCTCGCCCGGCCCCGGCTGACCGACTGGCTGCGCCGCGTCTTCGCCGGCTCGTTCGTCGTGCTCGGCGTCTCCCTGCTGTTCGCCGAGAGGTAGGACCATGCGTTTCCAGCACTCCGCCCCCGTCCGGTCGGCGCACCCGACGCTGGTGGCCGCCGCGCTCACCGCCGACGGGCTGACCCCGCACGTCGACGTGCGCGAGCCGGTGGCGCACCTGCTCGCCACCGCCCGGGACCGGCTGGCCGGCGGCCCGGAGGGCGGCCTGCCCGAGATCCGGGCCTGGCGGCGGGCCTTCGCCGCGACCGGGCTGGCGCCGACCCGCTACCGGTGCGCGGCCGAGTCGCTGCTGCGCCGGCTGCGCCGCGACGGCGACCTGCCCCGGCTGCACCCGCTGGTGGACCTGTGCAACGCGCTGTCGGCCGCGTACGCCATCCCCGTGGCCGCGCTGGACCTGGACCGCGTCGCCGGTGACCTGGTGGTGCGCCCCGCCACCGGCGACGAGGAGTACGTCACCTTCACCGGCGACGTCGAGCGTCCCGAGCCGGGCGAGGTGGTCTTCGCCGACACGGCGGGGCGGGCGCACTCACGGCGCTGGACGCACCGGCAGAGCGGCTGGTCGGCGGTGCGCGACTCGACCAGCCGGGTGCTGGTGGTGGCCGAGGCGCTGCACCCGCGCGCCGACACGGACGTGCCGGCGCTGCACGACGCCCTCACCGGCACGCTGGCCGAGGTGTGGCAGGTCGACGCGCGCGGGGCGGTCCTGACGGCCGACGCGCCGGTGTTCACCGTGTCCGGCTGAGCGGGGCCACCCACGCCGCGCGACCTGATCCGTTCCGGTCGGCCGGGGTCGTGACGGCAATGGCGCGAGCGGCCCGGGGTCCGCCGGGCACCGTCTCGTCGGCGACCGGGGCGGCGCTCAGGCCGTCTCGCCCGGGGCGAGAGGGCGGTAGCCGGGGACCGTCTCGCCGAACCAGCCGTGCACGCTGGCCATGCCCCGCTCGTTGAGCTGGGCGTCGTGGATCGGATGTGCCCGCGCGGCGCCGACCGCCCGGGCGAAGCCGATCGCCTCGGTCAGCTTCAGCCAGGAACCCTGCGCGGGCAGCAGCAGCGTGCGCACCGGCTGCTCCGGCAGGTTCAGGGCGTCACCCGGGTGGTACACCTCGCCGTCGATGACGTACCCGAGGTTGGCGCAGTCGGGCTGGCCGTCGTGGATGACGGCGTGCCGGCCGCCCACGGCGGTGACCGTGAAGCCGGCCGCGTCGAAGCGCTGCCCGGCCCGGACCCGGGTCACCGGCAGCGGGGCCAGGGTGGGCAGGTCGGCGTCCTCGGGGGCGAACACCGGCACGCCGAGGCCGCGCAGGCGCAGCACGTCGGCGTGGTCGGTGTGCTCGTGGGTGACCAGGACGGCGTCCGCGCCGGCGAGGGCCGCCGGCTCGCTCCAGGTGCCCGGATCGACGACCAGCACCCGCCCCTCGCGTTCGATCCGGACGCAGGCGTGGGTGTACTTGGTGATCCGCATCGGCCGACGCTACCGCCGTGCGCGCCGCTCCCGTCGCCCCGTCCACGCCCGACTGCGCGCCGTCGTCGACCCGTGAGCGCGTCGGCGGGGCGCGCCGTGGCCCCGGCCGGGCTCCACCGGCGCCCCGCCCCGGGACGGTCAGGCCGAGACGGCGCCGCCGTCGTCGTCGCGCATGATCTGCTCGAACTCCCTCGGGGTGATCTCCTGCCGGCGCAGCCGGCGGGCGTTGGCGGCGAACCGGGCGATCGCCGCGCCCCGGGCCGAGTCGTCCTCGTCCTCGGCGGGCTCCGGCTCGCCGTGCAGCCGGCGCAGCGCGGCGGCCAGCTCGGCGTCGGCAGCCGGGCCGGCGCCCCAGCGGCGGGCCAGCTCGACGGTGCGGCCCAGGGTGTCCTCGCCCGGGCGCTCGGCGGCCAGGGCGGCGCGCATCATCAGGTGGAAGGTGACGGCGAGGGCGTCCGCGTCATCGGCGATCATGGCGACGACGGTAGCGCCACAGTGCGACAGTTCCGCCGGAGCGGGCCGGGCGGGACCGGCATGATCGGGGCATGGACCGAGGGCACCGCGCCGTCCCGCACACCGCCGACGTCCGCGTCGAGGCCTGGGCGCCGGACCGCGAGGGCTGCCTCGCCGAAGCGGTCGCCGCGCTGGTGGAGACCTTCGTCGACACCGCCGGCGCGCAGCCGCGCGGCGAGACGACGCTGGAGCTGCCGGCCGGCGACGACACCGACCTGCTGGTGGGGCTCCTCGACGAGGTGATCTTCCGGTTGGAGACCGAGGGGACGCTGCCCCTGGCGACCGAGGCGCGGGCCGTCGACGGCGGGCTGCGGGTGCGGTGGCGCACCGTGGACGCCGACGCGGTGGAACTGGTCGGCGCGGTGCCGAAGGCGGTCTCGCTGCACGGGCTGCGCTTCACCGGAGACGGCGCGGGCTGGTCCTGTGCGGTGACCGTCGACGTGTGACCCGCGCCCCCGACGGGCGCTCAGCCCTTGACCACGCCGATCGGGACCAGTCGCGCCACCCGCCGGCACAGCCCGGCGCCCTCGGCCGCCTCGACCACCGCCGCCACGTCCTTGTAGGCCGCCGGCATCTCCTCGGCCAGGCCGCGCCGCGACGCCCCGCGTACGGCGATGTCCCGGGCCTCGATCTCCCGGCGCGGGTCGTGCCCACGGACCGCCTTGGTGGCCTGCCGACGGCTCTGCACCCGGCCCGCGCCGTGGCAGGTGGAGGCGAAGGCCGGCGCGCCGGGCACCCCGGTCAGCACGTACGAGCCAGTGCCCATCGAGCCCGGGATCAGCACCGGCTGGCCGACCGGACGCAGGTCGTCGGGGAGGTCGGGATGCCCGGGCGGCAGGGCGCGGGTGGCGCCCTTGCGGTGCACGCAGAGCCGACGGCTCTCGCCGTCCACCCGGTGCTGCTCGATCTTCGCCAGGTTGTGCGACACGTCGTAGACCAGGTCCAGCGCGCGTCCGGTGCGGGTGGCGAAGACCCGGCGGGCCGCCTCGGCCAGCACCTGCCGGTTGGCCCGGGCGTAGTTGGCGGCGGCGGCCATCGCGCCCAGGTAGGCGCGCCCCTCGGGGGACGACACGGGCGCGCAGGCGAGCTGCCGGTCGGGCACCTCGATGCCGTACCGGGGCATCACCTGCTCCATGGCGCGGACGTGGTCGGTGCAGATCTGGTGCCCGAGGCCACGCGACCCGCAGTGGATCATGACGCAGACCTGACCGGGGCGCAGCC